>DATHBF010000063.1:0-3046 GCA_035296285.1 Pyrinomonadaceae bacterium
GGGTCAACTACTCCACGTCGCTCAGGAGCCAGGCGAGGACGGGGTGCTCGACATCTGCTCTGCGTTCGTCGTCTCCTCCGGTCCCGGCGGAATCGTGTGGGGCCGCCCCCTTCGTAACTCGCAAACGAACGCGCGCCGGGATCAGTGCGCCGCGGGACGGCCCGTTTGCGCCCTCCGGCGTCGGGTGTTAGAGTCGGGCCACCGAAGATGGCAATCCGCTTAATCGCGCTCGACCTTGACGGGACGCTCCTCGACTCGCGCGGCCGGCTGTCGGACAGGAACCGCGCGGCCATCGGGGCGGCGCGGGCGGCTGGCGCGCGCGTCGCGCTCGTCACCGGCCGCCGCTTCCGCGACGCCCGCCCGCTCGCCCTCGAACTCGGCCTCGACGTTCCCGTCATCGCGCACAACGGCGCGCTCACCAAGCACGCGCGCACGCTGGAGACGGTGGCGGCCGTGCTGATGCCGGCCGAGGCGGCCCGCGCCTGCGTGCGGCTGGGCCGCGAGCGCGGCGCCGACGCGCTCGTCAGCGACGACCACGCGGGCGCGGGCGTCCTCCTCTACGACCACATCAGCGAGGGGAACACGGCGCTCGCCAAGTACATCGAATGGTCGCGCCGCGTCGTCGGCGAAGACGCGGCCGCCGCCATCCGCCGGGTGCCCTCGCTCGAAGAGTACCTGGACCACGACCCGCTGCACGTCGCCTTCTCGGGCGGCTGCGGGGCGATGCGGCGGCTGGCGGATGAGATGGGGGCGGAGTTGGGCGGGGCCGTCAAGCTCCTGCTGACGCTCTACCCGAAGACGGACTTCGCGCTGCTCGACGTGCTGCACCCGTCGGCCTCGAAGGGCGCGGGGCTGGCGGCCGTCGCCGCCGAGCAGGGGCTCACGCGTGAAGAGGTGATGGCCGTCGGCGACAACCACAACGACCTTGAGATGCTCGAATACGCCGGCACCGGCGTCCTGATGGCTAACGCCGACGCGCTCTTGCGCGAGCGCGGCCCCTTCCACCCGACCGCCTCGAACGACGAGGACGGGGTGGCCGAGGCCATCGAGAAATTTGTTCTAGAGAAAACAGGTAACGAGAGAGGTTTCTATGGCTAACCGAATCGCGAGAATCGAGACGAACATGGGGACGATCCGCTTCGAGCTTTTGGAGGACGAGTCGCCGAAGACGGCGGAGAACTTCCGGCTGCTGGCCGAGGGGGGCAAGTACGACAACGTCATCTTCCACCGCGTCATCAAGGGCTTCATGATTCAGGGCGGCGACCCGACGGGCACGGGCCGCGGCGGCGCTTCGGCCTGGGGCGGCCGCTTCGACGACGAGATCAACCGCTCGTCGGAACTCTACCGCGGCCCCTACGCGAAGGGCACCGTGGCGATGGCGAACGCCGGCCCGAACACCAACGGCTCGCAGTTCTTCATCATGCACGCCGACTACCCGCTGCCGCCCTCCTACACCAAGTTCGGCCGCGTCATCGAGGGCCAGGACGTGGTGGACAAGATCGCCACCGCCCAGACCTCGCCCGGCGACCGCCCCGTCAAGGAAGTGGTCATGACGAAGGTCACGATAGAAGAGGCGTAAAACTCGGCGGGCCTTACTGCGCCCCCGCGCCCTTCAGTATCTCGACCACCTTGTCCTGGCCGTTCTGTTGCGCGAAGGCGAGGGCGGTGCGGCCGTCCTCGTACTTGGCGTTCACGTCGGCGCCCTTCTCGACGAGGAGCCGGACGGTGCCGGCGAGCCCCTTGTTGGCGGCGGCGATGAGGGCCGTGAAGCCCTTGGGCGTGCGCGCGTTCACGTCGGCGCCTTTGGCGAGCAGGACTTCGAGCGTCGGGACGCGGCCGTAGGCGGCGGCCGAGATGACGGGCGTGAGGCCCGCCTCGTTGCGCGCGTTCACGTCGGCGCCCTTGGCTAGAAGCGCCTCGACGACCTCGTAGTGGCCGCGCGAGGAGGCGAACAGAAGCGACGTGCCGCCGCCGTTGCCGCTCGCTCGCGCGTCCGCCCCGCGCGCGAGCAGGAGTCGGACGACGGGCGCGTGCCCTTGAGTCGCGGCCTTCATCAGCGGCGTGTCCTGGTCGCGGTCGCGCGCGTTCACGTCGGCGCCCTTCGCCAGCAGCGCCGTCACCGCGTCCGCGTGGCCGAACCAGGAGGCCCAGTGAAGCGGCGTCCAGCCGTCGTCGGCGCGCGCGCCCGCGTCCGTGCCTCGCGCCAGAAGCTCAGAGACGATGCCGGTGTGACCGTTGGCGGCGGCGAAGGTGAGGGGCGTGCGGCCGTCCTTGTGGCGTGCGTTCACGTCCGCGCCTTTGGCCAACAACGCCGAGACGACCGCCTGCTGGCCGTTCGAGGCGGCGAAGATGAGGGCCGTGCGCCCGTCGTCGGTCGCGGCGTTGGCGTCGGCGCCCTTCGCCAGCAAAGCCTGCACGAGTTCCGCGTCGCCCGCCTCCGCGGCCACCATCAAAGGCGTCACGCCGCCCACGCATCGCGCGCCCGCGTCGGCCCCCTTCGCGAGAAGGGCCTGCCAAACTTCCTTCTTCCCGCCGGCCGCGGCGTAGCCGAGCGGCGCGCAGCCCTCGGCGCCCCTGGCGTTCACGTTCGCCCCGCTTGAGAGCAGAGAGCCGACGGCCGCGGCGTCGCCCTTGACGACGGCGTCTATCAGGCGGTCGGCCGCGGCGGTCGGCGAGCCCTGCTTCGGCCTCGCGGCGGGCGCCTTCGGCCTGGCCTGCGCGACCGCCTTCTGCTTCTTCGGCTGGAGGGCGAACTGCCCGATACCGCCCGTCAAATCGCCCTGCCGCGCGGCGGCTAAAGCGGGGAGGCACGCGACGAGCGCCGCGAGCGTCGCGGAGATTATCTTCGCCCTAAGTTTCATCTTTAAAACTCCAAACTTTTTTTGAGCCCGTCAGAAGCGGGCCGGCGTCGAGTGGTTGACGGGGCCGTGGCCGCGGCCCAGGCCCGGCGCGGTCCTGATGGCTTCGGTGACGAAGCGTTTGGCCGCGTCGGTCGCGTCGGCCAGCGTCAGGCCGCGCGCGAGGCAGGCGGCCAGCGCCGCCGCGA
>DATHBF010000064.1:0-2580 GCA_035296285.1 Pyrinomonadaceae bacterium
ACACCCTCGACGACAAGGGCAACGAGATAGAAGAACTCATCTACGAGACCCGAGACGACTCCGTGAGAAGCCGCCACTCGTACAGCTACGAGTTCGACGCCCGGGGCAATTGGACCAGGCGCCTCTCTTCCAGGTGGGGCGCGAAGGACGGCAAGGAAGGCTACCAGCCTTCCAGCGTCTACTACCGCACCATCACGTACTACTGAGCCGGCGACGCCCCCGCGCGGCCGCCGGGGAGGGTGGAAGTCGGGGGCGGAAGGCGGCTACAATGTGACCATGCTATCGAAGCCCGCCAGCCTACAACCCCGCGCGGAGGTGTTGTCATGAAGTTCGGAGTCGTCGTCTTCCCCGGCTCGAACTGCGACCACGACGCCTACCACGTCGTCTCGAAGCACGTCGGCCAGCCCGTTGACTTCGTCTGGCACCGCGAGACGGACCTCTCGCCCTACGACGCCGTCATCATCCCCGGCGGCTTCTCCTACGGCGACTACCTGCGCGCCGGGGCGCTGGCTTCGTTCTCGCCCGTCATGGCTTCGGTCAGAGAGTTCGCCGCGCAGGGCGGCTTCGTCTTGGGCATCTGCAACGGCTTCCAGATTCTCTGCGAGGCGGGCTTGCTGCCGGGCGCGCTCATCCGGAACCGCGAGCTGCACTTCATCTGCCGCCACGTCAACGTCCGCGCCGAGACGACCGAGACGCCCTTCACGCACCAGCTCGGCGCCGGCCGCGTCCTGAGCCTGCCCATCGCGCACGCCGAGGGCAACTACGTCTGCGACGACGAGACCTACGATGAGCTTGTGCGCGAGGACCGCGTCGTCTTCCGCTACTGCGACCCTTCGGGCGGGCTGACGGGCGAGGCGAACCTGAACGGCTCGCGCGACCACATCGCCGGCATCTGCTCGCGCGAGCGCAACGTGCTCGGCATGATGCCGCACCCGGAACGCGCCTGCGAAGACCTGCTCGGCTCGGCGGACGGCCGCGGCATCTTCAGCTCGCTCGCCGCGACGCTGGCCACCGCGGGCGCCGGCCGCTAGCCGTGCCGCGCGTCGAAGCCTCCGAACGCTTCCTCACGTGGGAGGAGGTCGGCCGCACGCACCCCGTCCGCAACGGCGTCTACCAACGCGGCGGGCGCCTCGTCTCGCTCCTCACGGACTTCGGCCTCATCAACCCCTGCTACCCGGACGACCTCTCGGCCGACGGCCGAACCATCTCCTACACGGGCGAGGGCCGGCACGGCGACCAGCGCCTCTCGCCGGGCAACCGCGCTCTGCTGGCGGCCGTCGAGACGGGCCACGCCGTCCCGCTCTTCAACAAGCTCGCGCCGGGCCGCTGGCAGCTCACAGGCTTCTGGCGCGTCGCCGCGGCCGAGCACCGCTACGACGAAAGGGAAGAGAGGATGCTCTGGCGCTTCACGCTGCGCAGGGCGCGACGCCGCTGAAGCCGGACCCGCGCGGCGCGGCGTCGGTTATTTGACTCTCTTCCCCAGCCACCCGAGCATGAAGTCGGCGACCTTTTGCCAGCCGCGTTCGAGCATCATGTCGTGCGCCGTGTTCGGGAATATCTCGCAGTCGGCCTTGAAAGCGCGCGCCGTCTTCTCGATCTTCTTCGGGGCGATGATCGCGTCGTCGCGCGCGCCGACGACGAGCAGGGGCGTTTTAATCTTTCGGGGCCTCGGCAGGTTGTAAATCATCTCCAGGGCGGCGCGGTAGGATTCGCCCCCGAAGCGGCCGACGTACTCGGCCACCTTCCGCTCGTCCGCGTCCGCCGAAAACAGAAACTTCCTGGCGAGCTTCGGGGTCGAGAACATGACGGCGTAGTCCTGCCTGACGGCCACCTTCACCATCAGCAGCGGGTTCAGCAGTTGTATCTTCAGGCCCGACCAGAACATCCCCTCCGACGGCGACGGCGCGATTAAAATCCCGGCCGGGGCTTCGTGCCGTTCGAGGTACTTCTGCACGACCAGGCCGCCGAGCGAATGCCCGATGACGACGGGCTTCGCGGGCAGTTGCGAGGCCGCCTGAGACACGTCCGAGACGTAGTCCGCAATGGAACTCCACTTCAACTTCTCGCGCCCTTCGCTCCCGCCGTGTCCGCGCAGGCTGACGGCGTGAGAGCCGAAACCCTTTTCGGCGAAGTAAGGCAAAAAGTTTTCGTCCCAGCACCAAGCGCCGTGCCCCGTGCCGTGAACGAAAAGCAGCGGCGTCTCGAACCTCTTCACTTCAGGCTCGCGGCTGATGATTTCGAGTTTCATACCGGCCTCCGGCCCAATCTTGCGCCTGGACGGGCGCGCGAACAAGGGAGCTTTGCTGCTTCAAGGGCGCCCCGGCCTGTAAAGTATTCGTAAAACTTCCGCCGTGCGGCTTTGGACTTGCCCTCCGGTTTGCTAAGCTGGCGGCCATTCCCCGTGAGAAATTTTTAAAAGGAGTTCAGGAGACATCATGAAGAAGCTCAGCACGCTCGCACTCATCCTCCTCGTCGCCGCGCTCGCGCTCGCCACGCCCCCGGCCACGCCCGACGAGAAGGCGTCCTCGAAGGTCGCCGTCGGCTCGGTCGTCGGCGACTTCACGCTGCCGGACGCCTCGG
>DATHBF010000065.1:0-1835 GCA_035296285.1 Pyrinomonadaceae bacterium
ATGAAATCAGTCTCTAAAGTCATCCGTTTCCTTGTCGTTGATTCCAGGGGATTCTAACAAGCGCCGGGGGGCCGGACAACGTTTGCGCGCCCGCGGCCCGGCGCGCTAAAATCCGCGCATTCCCTAACGTTCCCCGCGCAATCAATCGGACTCACTGGAGGTTTCAAAGACCATGCTGTGCAAACGTCTGCTGGCGGCCTCGCTCGCCGCATTCCTGCTGGCGCCGGCCGCGCCCGTCCTCGCCCAGAAGGGCAAGGCGAAGGGGGGCGGTAAAGCCACGACGACCGCCGCCGCCAACAAGGGCGGGCGCGCCCTGCCGCCCATCAACTTCACGCAGTTCACACTGGCCAACGGCCTGCGCGTCATCCTGCACGAAGACCACTCGACGCCCATCGTCGGCGTCAACGTCTGGTATCACGTCGGCTCGAAGAACGAGGAGCGCGGGCGCACCGGCTTCGCTCACCTCTTCGAGCACATGATGTTCCAGGGCTTCAAGGGCTACGACTACGACTACATCCCCGTCATCCAGGAGGTCGGCGGCGCCATCAACGGCTCGACCAACCCGGACCGCACCAACTACTGGCAGGTGGTGCCGTCGAACTTCCTGGAGACGGTCCTCTTCATGGAGGCCGGGCGCATGGGCAGCCTCCTCGAAGCGATGACGGAGACGAAGCTGGCGAACCAGCGCGACGTGGTCAAGAACGAGAAGCGCCAGCGCATAGACAACCAGCCCTACGGCCAGGCGTTCGCCAGGATTTCCGAGGCCATGTACCCGGAGGGCCACCCGTACCGATGGCTGGTCATCGGCTCGATGGAAGACCTCTCGGCCGCCTCGCTCGACGACGTGAAGGCTTTCTTCCGCCGCTACTACGTGCCGAACAACGCCAGCCTCGTCATCTCCGGCGACTTCGACCCGAAGGAGGCGCGCGCGCTCGTCGAGAAGTACTTCGGCCCCATCCCGAAGGGCGAACAGGTGACGCCTCTGAAGGTGCCGACGCCGAGCCTCGCCCGAGAGGTGCGCGAGCAGATTGACGACCGCGTCCAGCTCCCGCGCGTCTACATGGTCTGGCACTCGGCCCCGCAGTTCTCGAAGGACGAGGCGGCGTTAGACCTCCTGGCCTCCATCCTCGGCGGCGGCAAGTCGGGCCGACTCTACAAGGCGCTCCAGTACGACCAGCAGCTCGCGCAGTCGGTCTCGGCATTCAACCAGACGAGCGAGATAGCCGGCCTCTTACAGATCGTCGCCACGGCCCGGCCCGAACGCTCGCTCGAAGAGATCGAGCGCGCCATCAACGCCGAGGTCGAGAAGCTTAAGACCGCGCCCCCGACGCCCGACGAGATGGAGCGCGTCTACAACGCGCGCGAGGCCAGCTTCGTCTACGGCCTCCAGACCGTCGGCGGCTTCGGCGGCAAGGACGACCAGCTCAACGCCTACGCCACCTACGTCGGCCGGCCCGACTACTTCGAGCAGGACCTCGCGCGCTACCGCGCCGTGACGGCCGCCGACATCCAGAGGGTCGCCCGCCAATACCTGACCGACAAGCGTTACGTCCTCTCGGTCGTGCCGCGCGCCGCCGGGCAGCAGTCGGGCGCCGCCGGCCCCGCGCCCGCCTCGCCGCGCGAGGCCATCGCGCCGCCCTCGCAGCAGACCGCCGGCACGCAGCAGCCCGGCGCCGCCAACGCCGCCTCGCAGACCACCCCGACCGGCACCGCCTCGGGCACGCAGCAGGGCGCCGCGCAGGCTTCGCCGCTCGCGGGCGCGCAAGGCATGACGCGCCCCGAGGCGCAGGCCGCGCAGACCTCGGGGGCCGCGCCGCCGCAGACTGCCTCGCCCG
>DATHBF010000066.1:0-2613 GCA_035296285.1 Pyrinomonadaceae bacterium
GGCCCGCACCGGCGCGCTGCGCGTGGCCGCCGCGCCGCTGCTCCACCCCGTCCTCATCGCCTCGGGCGTCAGCACCATCGACATCCAGGACAAGACGGGGCTGACCATCTTCTCCGCCAACGGCGCGACCATCCGCCACGCCGAGTTCAACATCAAGCGCGCCAACAACCTGATTATCCGCAACCTGAAGTTCGACGAGCTTTGGGAGTGGGACGAGTCCTCGAAGGGCAAGTTCGACAAGCAGGACTGGGACTTCATCACGGTGGACATGACCAGCGACCACGTCTGGATCGACCACTGCACCTTCACGAAGGCTTACGACGGCGTCGTTGACATCAAGGGCGGGACGAAGAACGTGACCATCTCCTGGTCCTCGTTCATCGGCGACGACGGCGGCCCGAACAGCTTCGTCCGCAAGCAGATTGACGCGCTCGAAGCGAACCGCTCGGCTTACGTGATGTACAACTTCCTCCGAACGAACGGCTTCAGCACGGAGGACATCGTCGCCGTCAGCCGCTCGCAGAAGAAGGGGCACCTCGTCGGCGCCAACGAGTTCGACGCGTCGAACAACAACCACCGCGTCACGCTCCACCACAACTACTACCTCGGCATGCAGGACCGCCTGCCGCGCCTGCGCGGCGGCAACGCGCACGCCTACAACATCCTCGTGAACAACGCCGAGGCGCTGGCAGCCAAAGACCAGCGCAACGCGATTGTTAACGCGATGTCCTCGACGAACCGGGCCAGGCTCACGGGCGGCAGCGCCACCTACTCCTTCGACGTGACGCTCAACGGCTCGATATCGACCGAAGGCGGCGCGGTGATGCTTGAGAAGTCGCATTTCGTGGACGTGCTCTCGCCGCTTCGCAACAACCAGGTGAGCGCGTCGGAGCCCGAGTACACGGGCAAGGTCCTCGCGCTCGACACGCTCTACATCCTCCGCGGCGTCCCCTTTCGCGGCGACAGCACGACGCCCGGCAGCCCGCTCGCGCCGGTGCCCGCGCCGGAGCTGGCGTTCTCCTGGAACGGCTTCGCGACGCTGCCGTACTCTTACGCGGCCCACGACCCGAGCCAACTGCCCTCGCTCCTGACGGGCGCGGAGGGCGCGGGCGCGGGCACGCTCTTCTGGCCGAAGGAGAACTGGCTGAAGGTCACTTACTGAGGCGGGCCACGGGGGCGGCCGGTCGCAAGCCCGCGCCGCCCCCTGCCGTCTGAAGCCGGCTACTACAATCAGGCTCGTCCTTTTTCTGGGGCAGCGTCAACAGGCAAAACCGCTCACTGTGGAGCGGCCGGCCAGTTGACGCTGCCCTTTTTTCAGGCGTGAACGCGAAGCTGCTGCCCGCATTTAGTCATTCCCCTGAATAAATGTGCAAAGCCATTGACCGTACTGATGTCATAGCTTCCCGAAGGAACGCCTGTTATTATCCACCTTAGCCCCCAAGCAAGACACTAATCACTCTACAGGCACCGTGTGACGCGGCCCCTATGAGCAATATTTTAATCGTTGACGATTCGCCGACCATGCGGAGGATGGTCACGGCCTCGCTGCGCGGTCTGCCGGGTGTCAGCTTCGGCGAGGCGAGCAGCGGCCTCGAAGCCATCGAGCGGTTGGCGCTCGCCCCCGTGGACTTGATGATTCTCGACCTGAATATGCCGGACATGCACGGCCTGGAGGTGTTGGACTTCCTGCGCCGCCACCAGGCGTACAGCCGCATCCCCGTCATCGTGCTGACGACCAGGGGCGACGAGGCGAGCCGCGCGGACGCGCTCGCCGCCGGAGCCGCCCTCTATTTAACCAAGCCGTTCGCGCCTCAATCACTGGCCGCGCAGGCGGAAGCCTTGTTGAAAGCTCATCCAGAAAGGGCCTAGTGTCCGACCCGCATCCCGACAACGGCGGCGAGTTTTTCGCGCAGTTCCTCGACGACTATTTCGCCGAGTGCGACGAGCACCTGACGCTCGTGCGCCGTCACCTGCTCGCGCTGGAAGAGCAGGCGGGGCGGCCTGAGGTTGACACGGCCTTACTCGACGAGCTGTTCCGCAGCTTCCACACGCTCAAGGGCATCTCGGCCATGGTTGACCTGAGCGGGGCGGAACAACTCGCTCACCACATGGAGAGTTACCTGCGGGCCTTGCGCCAGAAGGAGGCGCGGCCCGGCGCGGAGGGCGTCGAGGCCCTGATGGCGGCGACGATGGTGCTTGAGCAGGTCATCGCCGCCCGCCGCGGGGATGAGCCGCCCCCGGCCATTGACGCCACCGTCGCTCGCCTGCGTGCGCTACTCACGGGAGACGCGCCGACGGCCGGCCCGCCCGCGCCCCCACGAACCGCCGGCGCGGGCGACCGGGTTGCGGAGTCAGAGCAGAAACGCGTCTGGCGGTTTGAATTCATCCCGACGCCGGCGCTCTCCGAACGCGGCGTCAACGTCAACAGCGTCCGCGAACGCCTGCAAGAGATCGGGGAGATTCAGCAGGCCACGCCGCACGTCAGGGGGCAGGGCGGAATCGTCTTCGAGTTCGTCGTCGCCACCGGCGTCGAGGAGTCAACGTTCGCGGGCTGGCACGAAGACAACCTGACCTACACGCCGGTCGAAGAAACGACCCCGGACACGAGCAGGG
>DATHBF010000067.1:0-7845 GCA_035296285.1 Pyrinomonadaceae bacterium
GGCCGTCGAGATAGTCGCGCCCGACCTCTTCGTGTCGTGGCGCGATTCGACCATCACCTACAAGGGGACGAACTACCGGCGCGGCGGCGTCGAGGGCGTGACGGCCGACATGGCGGCGGCCGTCAACATCTCCGTCGCGCAGGGGCGCTTCATCACCGAGGCGGACGACCTGAACCGGCGCAACGTGATGGTCGTCGGCGTCAACGTCGTGGACGCGCTCTTCCCCGGGCGCGAGAACGAGGTGGTCGGCACGGAGGTCAAGCTCGGCGGGCGCGTCTTCGAGATCATCGGCGTCCTTGAGAAGCGCAAGAACGCCGTCTTCGGCGAGAACGAGGAGGACAACGCCGTCTACATCCCGTTCCGCACGGCCCGCCAGGTCTCGCCCGGCAGCGAGTACGTGATGCTCGTCATCCGCGCCCGCTCGGGCCAACTGCGCGACGCGCTCGACCAGGTCGAAGACGTGCTGCGTCGGCGGCGCGGCGTGAGGTTCGACCAGCCGAACAACTTCGACCTCGGCACGGCCGATAAGGCCGTCAGCCAGTTCGACAGCATCACCGGCATGGTCGGCCTCGTCGCCATCGCCATCTCGTCGGTCGGCCTGCTCGTCGGCGGCATCGGCGTGATGAACATCATGCTGGTGTCCGTCACCGAGCGGACGCAGGAGATAGGCGTGCGCAAGGCCGTCGGCGCGCGGCGCGGCGACATCGTCCGGCAGTTCCTCTTCGAGGCGATGACGCTCACCTTCATGGGCGGGGTCATCGGCGTCGTCCTCGCCGTCGGCGTCAGCAAGATCGTCGCGTGGCTCCTGCCTTCCCTGCCGGCGGCCATCCCGATGTGGGCGGTCATCTCCGGCCTGCTCGTCTCCGTCTTCGTCGGCCTCGCCTTCGGCGTCTGGCCCGCGCGCAAGGCTTCGCGGCTCGACCCGATAGAGTGTTTGAGGTACGAGTGAAGGTTTAGCCGGGCGGGCTTCAGCGGGGGCCGGGGCCGCGTTGAGGTTCGGGGGCGGACGCCGAAGGGTGTTCCGCCCCTTCGGCTTTCGAGGGCGCGGCCGGCGGCGGCGGCGAGTCGTAGAGCCGGGCGCCGCCGCGGTCGCTGCTGATCCACATCCCGACGCGCGCCCGCTCGTAGAGCACTTCGTTGACGACGACCTGAAACTCCTCGCCGCCCCGGGCGCGGATGAGCAGCCGCCTCATCGCCCCGGTCCCCGTCTGGGTCTCCTGGAGCGTGAGCGATTTGTCTACGACCAGCCCTTCGTACTCGACCCGGTAGGCACCCTGTTGCCTGTACCAGTTGACCAGCTCCCACGCCAGCAGGGCCGACGCCGCGGCCATCAGGACGCAAAGGACCGCGACGAGCGCCTTATACCAACGCTTGTGCTCCAGCGTGTCGGGCGCGCGCCGCGCGGGGATGTCCGGGAGGTCTTTCATAACCCCACACTCCGCGTCCTACTTCTTCTGAATCGCGCGCAGCAGCTCCTCGCGGAAGTAGCCGGAGGGGATCGTGCCCTGGCGCATGAAGAGGAGGTGGAACTCCTTGGGCGAGAACCCGCTGCCTACGGCGCGGCGGGCCTCGTCGCGCAGCGCGTAAATCTGGTCCTTGCCGAGCCGGTAGGTGATGGCCTGCGTCGGCCACTTCGAGTAGCGGAAGATGGCGCCCTCGGCCGTCTTGCAGCTTGCGGCCTTGGCCGGCGACTGCCCGGCCCCTTCGCCGCAACGGCCGGGCAGGAAATCCACGACCTCGGAGAAGAGCGTCACGGCGTCGTCGTAGGAGAGCCGGCCGGTGTGCAGCCCCGTGTCCACGCGCACGCGCAGGTCGCGGTAGAGCTTGCCCTTGAGCTGGTAGAGCCGCTCCTCGGGCGTGTAGAAGCCCTCGGGCGCCCCCTCGGCCGGCTCGGCCATCAAAGCCTCCGAGTAGAGCGCCCACCCCTCCGAGGCCATCGAGTCCTGCCACATCGAAGAAGAGTCCTCGACCGCGCCCGGCGTCAGCCAGCGCACGGGCGCGATGTCGTTCTTGTACTGCGCGAGCACCTTGTAGTGCCAGTCGTGGCCGGGGAAGCCTTCGTGGACGGCGAGGTCGGCGAGCGCGGCGCGGTTGTTCTCCTTAAGAAGCTCCACGTCGCCCTCTGTCGGCGAGACGTAGAAGCGGCCGACGCCGCTCGTCTTGAACGGCGGGGCCGGGTAGTAGGCCGCGCCCTCGATTGACGTGCGCAGCGGCGGCGGCGTGATAGTCACGTCGAGCTTGTAGTCGGCCGGCACGTCGAAGACGCCCGTGCGCCGCGCGTAGTCAACGACGCGGAAGCACGTCTCGCGGTACCACGCGACCATCTCGTCGTCGTTCTTCGGGTAGTCCTTGCCCAGCTCGTCGAAGACGGCGCGGACGGCTTCGTTCCCGTCCTCCGGCAGCTTCAGCCCGCGCTTCGCGCCGACGGCGCGCGCCACCTCGACCATCTGCCGGCGCGTGTCGTCAACGACGGCCATCGCGCCGTCGTAGAGCGAGGCGGCCGTCGCGTCCGGCATCCGCAGGTTGTTCCTGACGGCCCAGTTGTACTCCTCCTCGCCCGACGCGAAGCGGTCGGCCTTGAACTGCTCCTTCGGCGCGAGGCCCGTCGGCCCCTGGTCGAAGAAGGTCTGCTTGAAGAAGTCGCCGAACTGCCGGTAGGCGTCCGCGGCCTTCGCCGACGCGTCTTTGACCTGCGAGAGGAGCTGGCCGCTGGCCTCGCCGAGCGCGATGCGCCCTTCGGCGAGCTTGGGGAACTCTTCGGCGAAGTACCTGGCGTTGGCCTCGGAGGTGTTGACGCCGTCGCGCAGAAGCATCCGCCAGTCGGCCGTGTTGCCGGACTTCACGCCCGCTTCGAGCTGCGCGCGGGCGACCGAGAGGAAGCGCGGCACGTCCGCGAGGCGCGCGGCCACGAGACGCCACTCTTCGGCCGTGCCGTAGGAGTTCGGGCCGGTCTGCGTCATGCCCTGGAGCTGCCAGTCGACGGCGCGGAAGGGGTCGCTCGCGTAGGTGTCAACGGCGCGCTCCTGGTAGCGGCGCGTCTGGTGCTGGCGGAGTAGGAAACGTATCTGCGCGAGCGCGACCTCGCGGTCTATGCGGCGCGCGGGCGAGAGCGTTTGCGGGTCGAAGCCCTCGAAGGTCTTCTGCGTGTCGGCGAGCCAGCGGTCCTCTTCGGCGAGCGCGGCCGGCGAGTGGTCGCGCAGCCGCCCGTCCGCCTCCTTTAAAGAAGGGTCGAGGGCGGCGCCGCCGAGGTAGGTGTTCACCGTCGGGTTGCGCCGCAGGAACTCGACGACGTAGCGGTCGTGGGCCGTCTTGAAGGCCGCGTCCGTGTTCTGCGCGGGTGCGGAGTTGTTGTTCTGCGCGGGCTGCGTCACGCAGGCGCCGCACGCGGCGAGCGCGAGCAAAAGGAGCAGTTTTCTCATGGCTTAATTTTCCGCCGGCCGGATTCGTTTACGCGCCGCAAAGATTAACGCCGGCCGGCGGCGCGCGGCAAGCAGAGCCCCCGCGCCCCCGCCCTTCCCTTGTTCGCGCTTCCGCTCGTCCGCTACACTGGCCCCGCCGCTTTAACGAACGACGGGGACGGAAACTTTTCGAGGATGAGCGAACTGCGAGAGGGGCGCTGGGCCGTGATGAGCGAGCGCGGGCGCGAGGCTTCGGGCCTCGACTACGCGAGGGCCGCGGGGCTGGTGCGCGAGTTGAAAGGCGCGGGCCTGAGCGGCCTCTGCATCGTCACCGACGCCGCGGCCTCGCACCTCCCGCCCGCGCCCGCGGACAACCAGAACGGGCCGCCCGACAACCCAAACCCCAAACGCCCGCGCCACCCCGCGGCCGGCAGGAGAGGCAAAAAGCGATGACCGCCGTAGGGACGCAAACGATAGCGAGAGAAGATTTCGAGAAGGACTTCTTCGTCATCTTCAAGGAGACGTTCGAGGGGCCGCCGGCCGGCAAGTCGAGCGTTTATCTCGACCAGGGCGGCGGGCTGTTGCAGACGCTCGAAGCCCTGACGCCCGAGGCGGCCTCGGAGTCGGCAGGCGGGGCGCCGACGGCCGCCGCGCACTGCGAGCACGTCAGGTTCTACCTCGCCTACCTCTACGACTACATGCGCGGCTCGCGGGAGAAGGTTGACTGGAAGCAGACGTGGCTCCTGCAACGCGTCGGCCCCGCGGAGTGGGAGGGGCTGAAGGCGGGCCTGCGCCGCGAGTATGAAAGACTCGCCGGGCACCTGCGCGCGGCCGAGAGCCTGACGGAGAACGAGGTCGGGGTCGGCATGGCCGTCCTCACGCACACCGCCTACCACCTGGGCGCCATCCGACAAATCACCCGCAAGCCCGCGTAGGGCGCGCGGCACCCGGAGGAGTAGATCGTGGACACACCCGAACCGGAGACTGGGGACGAACTCGGTCCGAAGGGCTCCTTCCTGAACCGCTTCCTCGGCTTCATCGAGCGGGCGGGCAACATCCTGCCCCACCCGGCGACGCTGTTCGTCATCCTGGCCCTCTTCGTGCTCGTGCTCTCGGCCATCACGTCGGCGCTGGGCGTCTCGGTCATCCACCCCGGCACGCAGAAGGTCGTACACGCCGAGAGCCTGCTGACGGTGCCGGGGCTGCACCGCATACTCACTTCGCTGGTCACGAACTTCACGGGCTTCGCGCCTTTGGGCACGGTGCTGGTCGCCATGCTCGGCATCGCCGTGGCCGAGGGGAGCGGGCTCATCTCGGCCGTGCTGCGGGCGGTGGTGCTGTCGGCGCCGCGGAGGCTGCTGACCTTCGTCATCGTCATCGCGGGCGTGATGTCGCACATGGCGAGCGACGTGGGCTACGTGCTCGTCATCCCGCTCGGGGCGATGATCTTTCTGGCCGTCGGGCGCCACCCGCTCGCCGGGCTGGCCGCGGCCTTCGCGGGCGTCTCGGGCGGCTTCAGCGCCAACCTCCTGCTCGGCCCCACGGACCCTCTGCTCGCCGGACTCACTCAGGAGGCGGCGCGCATCCTCGACAAGGGTTACGTCGTCACGCCGGCCGCCAACTACTACTTCATGGCGACCTCGGCCGTGCTGGTGGCGCTGCTGGGGACGTGGATCACGGAGAAGGTGGTGGTGCCGCGCTTCGGCGAGTACCGCGGCGAGGAGAAGGCCGAGGAGCTGAAGGAGCTGAGCCCGCGCGAGAGGCGCGGCCTCTGGTTCGCGGCCGTCACCACGGCCCTGCTCGTCGGCATCATCCTGTGGGGGCTCGTGCCGGCCGACGGCTTCCTGCGCGACCCGAAGACGGGCAGCATCTTGCAGTCGCCCTTCCTGTCCGGCATCGTCGCCATCATCTTCTTCGCGGGCGCGCTCGTCGGCCTCGCCTACGGGTTGGGCGCGGGCACCATCCGCAACGACAGCGACGTGATGAAGGCGATGGAGAAGGCAATGGCGACGATGTCGCTCTACCTCGTGCTCGCCTTCTTCGCCTCGCAGTTCGTCGCCTTCTTCAACTGGACGCACCTCGGCGTCATCACGGCCGTCAAGGGGGCCGAGCTTCTGCGCGCCTCCGGCATCGGCGGCATCCCGCTCATCATCAGCTTCGTGGTGGTGACGGTGCTCTTAGACCTCGTTCTGGGTAGCGCGTCGGCGAAGTGGGCGGTGATGGCGCCGGTCTTCGTGCCGATGTTCATGCTGCTCGGCTACTCGCCCGAGCTCACCCAGGCCGCCTACCGCATCGGCGACTCGGTCGCCAACATCATCACGCCGCTGATGAGCTACTTCCCGCTCGTCGTCGCCTTCGCGCAGAGGTACGACAAGAAGGCCGGCATCGGGACGGTGATGGCGACGATGCTGCCCTACTCCGTCGCCTTCTTCGTCTTCTGGACGCTGCTCCTCATCGTCTGGTACGTGGCGGGGCTGCCGCTCGGCCCGGGCGCCGAGATTCAATACCACCCGTCGGCGCCGCCCGCGCCCTGACGGCGAACACGCGCCACGCGCAGACCGGAGGGGCCGCGAGTCGTTAACTCGACTCGCGGCCCCTTCCACCGGCTCTTACTTTTAAAGCCCGCCGTTACTGATACTGGAACTGGAACTGATGGTTGCCGCCGCCGCCCGCGCCGGGCCTGCGCGTGAAGGTGCGGACGCGCGGCGTGGGCGTCTCGACGACCGTGTAGTCCGACGGCATCTGGAAGAGCGTGGGCGTGGGCTCGGTGCGCTGGATGTTGCTCAGGCGGTAGGTCGTGGTGCCGGTGCGCGGGTCGCTGCTGACGGTCTTGACGACGACCTGAAGCTCGGGCGAGTACCAGCGCTCGCGGACGATCTCGATGGGCTGCTCGTTGCCGATCTGGCCGGCCGGGATGGTCGTCACCGTGCGCGTGCCCTCGGCCTGAACGCCCTCGACGAGCTGCGTGCCCAGCGACTCGGTCCTGGTGTTCTTGTCGTCGGCCTTCGACGAGTAGAAGTAGACGTTGGGGCCGCCGTGCGCGCCGGGCGCGGGCGGGGGCGGGGGCGGGGGCGGGACCATATTCGGCGTCGTGTAGACGAAGCCCTGTTCGATGACGCGCTTGGCGGCGCCCTCGGCGAGCCGCTTCTGGTCGGCCGTGCCGAGCACCTTGTCAACGCGGACGACCGTCAGCTTGCGCGCCGTCCGGTTGCGCGGGTCGAGCGAGAAGTGGTCGCCGGTGACGGGGTCGTTGATGAGGATGGTGCGCGGCGCCTCGCCCGCGGGGGCGTAGTGGCCGAGGACGTTGATGGTCTGCTCGCGGCGCGTGCGGCCCTCCGAGTCGCGGTAGACCTCGGCCGTGTTCTTGCGGACGATGCGGTTGCCGTCGGCCAGCGTCTGCACGCTCTCGGTGACGGCCTCGGCCGAGTAGGGCGCGCCCTTCACGACCTTGCCGCCGAGGCTCATCTCCGACGAGACGAAGGTGAACGTGTCGGCTATGCCCAGGGCCTCGACGCGGACGGGGTCAACCTTCGTGTTGAAGACTTCGGACTGGCGGACGATGACCTCCGCCTCGGCGCGCACCGCGTCCTTGTCCCTGTCCTTGTCCTTCTTCGTCTCCTGCGCGCCCGCGCTGACCGCGACCGCGACCAGCGCCGCGGCGGCGAGCGAGAGGGTGCTCCATTTCTTAACCATAGGGGTGACTTCCTTTCATTGCACTTATCGTTTGATTGCCGTCACTAAAAACCTTATCTGTCAGCGGACGAAGCGGATGGCGCGGGCCGTGCCGTCTTCGCCGAGCAGCACGTCGGCCTTGACGCGGGCGGCCGCGTTCTCGACGTTGACGGGCAGGCCGTAGGCGGCGAGCGCCGAGCGCGGCAGCTCGACCCTGACGATGTGGCCGCCCTCGCCCGAGGCGAGCCCGCCGCCCTGCGCCACGGGGAAGAACTCGGTCATCACTTCCGGCTCGTCCCTGTAGGCGCGCGGCCGGCGTCCGCCCCGA
The DNA here is from genome assembly GCA_035296285.1 of Pyrinomonadaceae bacterium. GTDB lineage: Bacteria > Acidobacteriota > Blastocatellia > Pyrinomonadales > Pyrinomonadaceae > QHXN01. The sequence goes on from DATHBF010000067.1 coordinate 7,399, forward strand.
CTGCCGCCGTTGCTATAGCTCGCGGGCACGGCCTGCACGCGGCCCGAGGGACGCGACGCCGACGCGACGCGCGGAGGGGCCACGCTCGGCGGGTCCGCTTCGTACGAATCTCCCCGCGCCGCCCGGGCCGTTTGCAAGCCCCGCTCGCTCTCGCCGCCGCGTGCCGCGTGCGTCGTCTCGACTTGAGGCGTGACGGCGGCGAAGGCCGGCGAAGTTCTCTTCCCCTCGGGCGAAGGGCCGCTCGGGACGAGCACCGCCAGCGCGACGGCGGCCGCTGCTGCTGCCGCGGTCGCGGCCGTCGCAAGCGTCTTCTTCCAGGACCACTGGCGGTCGACCTGCGGCTTGACGAAGGGCAGGACGCCGGCCGGCAACTCTTCCATCTTCGCGGCCGGGGCCGGAGCGGGCGCCGCGTCGCGCGCGGCCTCGGCGGCGCGGGCGCGGAAGGCG
>DATHBF010000068.1:0-8093 GCA_035296285.1 Pyrinomonadaceae bacterium
AATAACGGGGAAGAAGTGGGGCAAAGGCGGGCGACGGGCGACGCAGGCCGTTCGTTTGTACGGAGCGGGAACGTTTCGTATCAATACGTGGGCGGAAATTGAACGAGCCGCCCCGATGCGAGGCGGCCCGTTCTTATCGTCCGTGCGGGTGCGGCTCAGCCGAAGATGTCGCGGACCTTGTCTATGAGGCCCTTGTCGCTGAGGTCCTTCTCCTCTATCTGCGCGAGTTGTTCGAGGAGGCGGCGCTGCTCGCGGTTGAGGGTCGTCGGCGTGACGACGGTGACGGAGACGAAGAGGTCGCCGCGTCCGCGGCCGCCGAGCGCCGGCATCCCGTGCCCCTTCAGGCGGAAGACCGTGCCCGTCTGCGTGCCGGCGGGGATTTTAAGGCTCTGCTCGGCGTCGAGCGTCGGCACGCTGATCTCCGAGCCGAGCGCCGCCTGCGCGAACGTGATGGGCATCGAGGCGTAGAGGTTGTTGGCCTGCCGCTCGAAGGTCTCGTGCTCCTTGACGTGGATGACGACGTAGAGGTCGCCGGCCGGGCCGCCCTGCGTGCCGGCCTCGCCCTCGCCCGCGAGCCGGAGCCGCGAGCCGGTCTCGACGCCCGCCGGAATCTTCACCTCCATCTGCTTCTCGCGCTCGACGCGCCCCGCGCCCTTGCACCCCTCGCAGGGGTTGCGCACGACGCGCCCCGTCCCTCGGCACTGCCCGCAGGTCCGCGAAACGGAGAAGAAGCCCTGCTGGTAGCGGACCTGGCCCGCGCCCGCGCAGGTCGGGCAGTTCTCGGGCTGCGTGCCCGTCGCGGCGCCCGTCCCCTTGCACGACTCGCAGGCTTCGAGGCGCGGGATGCGCAGTTGCGCCGTCATCCCGGCGGCGGCCTCTTCGAGAGTCATTTCGAGGTCGTAGCGAAGGTCCGCGCCGCGCTGCCCGGCGCCGCGGCGCCCGCCGGCCGTGCGGCCGCCGAACATGTCGCCGAAGCCGAACAGGTCGCCGAGGATGTCTTCGATGCCGCCGAACCCCTGGGCGCCCCAGTTGGCGCCGGCCGCCGCGCCGGAGACGCCGGCGTGGCCGTAACGGTCGTAGCGCGCCCGCTGCTCGGCGTCCGAGAGCACGGAGTAGGCTTCGGCCGCCTCCTTGAACTTCTCCTCGGCCGCCGCGTCGCCGGGGTTCTTGTCCGGGTGGTAGCGGACGGCGAGCTTGCGGTAGGCGCTCTTGATCTCCGCCTCGGTCGCGGTGCGGTTCACGCCGAGGACTTCGTAGTAGTCGCGTTTGCTCATCTCAAATAAAAAGTGACAAGTGACGGGTGACGAGTTAAAGGGGAATTTTAACCCGTCACCCGTCACTTGTCACTCGTCGCCGATTTTAGAACCTCTCGTTATAGTCGCCGGCCCCGGCGATGGACTTCGGGTGGTCGCCGTCCGTCGGGTTGAGCATCGCCATCGTGAGCTGCTGGGCCAGGCCCTCGGCCTTCTGGAGGCAGTCCTGTATCTCCTCGGGGTTGTCCGACTTGACCGCCTCCTCGCACTCGGCCAGCGTGTTCTGCGCGGCGAGGCGCTCGTCATAGGTGAGGGCGTTGCCGAACTCCTGGAAGGTGCGCTCGGTGTTGCGGACGAGGCTGTCGAGCTTGGTGCGCAGGCGGATGGCCTCCTTGGCGCGGAGGTCGGCCTCGGCCGAACGCTCCGCCTCGACCACCATGCGGTCAATCTCGTCGGGCGAGAGGCCCGAGGTGGGCGTCACCTTCATCTGCTGCTTGCGCCCGCTGGTGCGGTCCTGCGCCGAGACGTTGAGGATGCCGTTGGCGTCCACCTCGAAGGTGACTTCGATCTGCGGGCCGCCGCGCGGCGAGGACGGGATGCCGACCAGCTCGAACTTGCCCAGTGAGCGGTTGTGCTGCGCGATGTCGCGCTCGCCCTGGAGGACGTGAATCTCGACCGACGACTGGTTGTCCACGACGGTCGTGAACGTCTGGCTCTGGCGGAGCGGGATGGTCGAGTTGCGCTCGATGAGCTTGTGGAAGAGGCCGCCGCGCGTCTCAAGGCCGAGGCTCAAGGGCAGCACGTCGAGCAGGACGATGTCCTTCACGTCGCCCGTCAGGACGCCGCCCTGGATGGCCGCGCCCATCGCCACCACCTCGTCCGGGTTGATCTCGGCCGAGGGGTCCTTGCCGAATATCTCTCTCACGGTGCGCGCGATGATGGGCGAGCGCGTCTGGCCGCCGACGAGCAGCACCTTGTCGATGTCCTTCGGCTGGAGCTTCGCGTCCCACAAAGCCTTCTGGCACGGCTCGACCGTCTTCTCGACGAGGTCGCTGACGAGATTCTCGAAGACCTCGCGCGTCAGGACCTTCGTGAAGTGCTTCGGCCCCGAGGCGTCGGCCGCGATGAAGGGCAGGTTGATGTTGGCCTCGGTCAGCGAGGAGAGGTCGCACTTGGCGCGCTCGGCCGCCTCCTTCATGCGCTGGAGGGCGAGGCGGTCGCCGCGCAGGTCGATCTCCGTCTCCTGCCTGAACTGGTCCACCATCCAGCCGATGATGCGCTCGTCGAAGTCCTCGCCGCCGAGGAAGGTGTTGCCCGAGGTCGAGAGCACTTCGTAGACGCCGTCGTTGATTTCGAGGATGGAGATGTCGAAGGTGCCGCCGCCGAGGTCGTAGACGGCGATGCGCTCGCTGCCCTCGCGCCCGAGCCCGTAGGCCAGGGCGGCGGCCGTCGGCTCGTTGAGGATGCGCTCGACCTTGAGGCCGGCGATGCGGCCGGCGTCCTTCGTCGCCTGCCGCTGCGTGTCGTCGAAGTAGGCCGGGACGGTGACGACGGCCTCCGAGATCGCCTCGCCGAGGAAGTCTTCGGCCGCGGCCTTCAGGCGTTGAAGGACGATGCCGGAAATCTCCTGCGGGCTGTAGACGCGCCCCTGCACCTGGATGCGGGCGTCGGCGTTCGACGCCTCGGTGATCTCGAAGGGGACGGTCTCCCGCGCGCGCTGCACCTCGTCGTCCGTGTGCTTGCGGCCGATGAGGCGCTTGACGGCGTAGACGGTGTTGGCCGCGTTGGTGACGGCCTGCCGCTTCGCGATCTGCCCGACGAGGCGCTCGCCCTTGTCCGTGAAGCCGACGACGGTGGGCGTCGTGCGCCCGCCTTCCTTGTTGGGTACGATCTGCACCGCGCCGCCTTCGAGGACGGCCACGCAACAGTTCGTCGTGCCGAGGTCAATGCCTACTACTTTGCCCATAACTTTATCACTCGTGTAAGGGGAGACGTTGGGGGCCGTTGATCTGGCCCTTGGGGGGAGGTTGAGGGGCCGCCGCCTTGAGTTCTGTCCCGGTGGCCCCGGTCGGTTGTCGTTACTGCTTTGCCACCTTGACCATCGCGGGTCTGAGGAGCTTGTCGCCGAGGCGGTAGCCCCTCTGCATCTCCTGCATCACCGTGTCGGGCTCGAACTCGTCCGTCTCCTCGGCGGCGACGGCCTCGTGGACGTGCGGGTCGAAGCGCTCGCCGACGGTCGGGACGACCTCGACGCCCAGGCTTTCGAGCGCGCCCGAGAGCTGCTTGCTGATGAGTTCAATCCCACGCACGAAGTGGCGGAACTCCTCGGAGTCGCCCGTCTGGACCGTGCGCTCGGCGTCGAGCGCGCGTTGGAGGTTGTCGAGCACGGGCAGCAGGCGGCGGACCACGTCGCCCAAAGCGCGCCCGTAAACCTCCGACCGCTCGCGCTCCGTGCGCTTGCGGAAGTTGTCAAACTCGGCCTGCCGTCGCGCCATCTTGTCCGTGAAGTCGGCGCGCTCGTCCTGGGCCTTCTTCAATTCGGCCTCGACGCGCTTCAGCTCGGCGCGCGTCGCCACCAGCTCGGCCACGACCGGCCCCGCGACGACGACGCCCGCGCGCGGCGTCTCATCCGCGGCCTCATCTTCGTCCGGGACGGCCGCGCTCTCGTCTTCGCCCGCGCGCGCCTGCGCGGAGGCGTCGGGCGCGGCGGCCGTGTCCTCGTCGGGCTCCTTCTCCCAAGCCCTTTTGGCGCGCTGCTCGGCTTCGTTCGCGCCCTCGTGAGGCGCCTGGCCGCCGTTCTGCTCGTCCTCCGGCCGGCCGGCCTCGTCCCGCTCCTCGTCGCCGACGAAGCGCACGGGGATGCGGGCCGACTGCCCGCGCCTGTCCTTGTCTGACCTGTCCGTTGGGTTCATCCCTGAAAGGTTCCCTGTCCGTTTGTAAACCCCGGCGCGGCGGCCGGGCGTGGGGGTTTTGACTTTAGGCGTGCGGCTCGTCGCGCAGCACGCGCTCGACGAGCCGCGCGATGTGGTTGACGGCGGCGATGGTCCGCGAATACTCGATGCGCATCGGGCCGACCACGCCGAGCGTGCCGGCCAGGCCGCCCTCGCCCGTGCGGTAAGGGGCGGTGATGAGCGTGCAGGAGTGGAGCGAGGGCGCCGTGTGCTCGCGCCCGATGACGACGTGCACGTCGCCGAAGGCGGGCTCTCGCGCGATGCACTCGTTGAGAATCTTGACGAGGCGCGACTTGGCCTCGAAGGTGCGGAACAGTTCGCGCAGGCGCTCCACGTCGGAGAAGTCCGGCTTGGCGAGGATGTTCGAGGCCCCGTCTATGTAAACGTCGCCGGTCTCCTCGGTCTCGACGGTGCGCTCGAAGAGCAGGACGGCGTGGCGCAGCAGGCGGTCGTAGAGCGCCTTCTCCTCGCGCATCATGCCGAGGATTTCCGTCCGGATGGCCTGCAAGCTCTTGCCGCGAAACTCGGCGTTGAGGTAGCGTGCGGCCCTCTCCAGTTCCTCCTGCGTCAGCGCGTCGTCGAGCCGGATGATCCTGTTCTGGACGAGGTTCGAGGCGAAGACCAGCACGACGAGGATGCGCTCGTCGGCCAGCTTCAGAAACTCTATGTGTTCGAGCCGGCTGTCCGTCACGGGCGGCGAGACGACGATGCCGACGTTCTCGGACAGTTCGGAAAGGAGGTGCGAGACCCGCTCCATCAGCCGCGCCGGCTGGGAGGCGGCCTCCGCGCCGCCTAAGCCGAGCGTGCGGTCAATGGCCGCGAGGTCCGCCCGCGAAAGTCGCGCCTCGCCGACGAGGTGGTCAACGTAGAAGCGGTAGCCCTTGTCGGTCGGCACACGGCCCGCCGACGTGTGCGGCTGCTCGACCAGCCCATGCTCCTCAAGCTCCGCCATCACGTTGCGGATGGTGGCGGCGCTCCAGCCGGCCCCGCCGGCAAAGCTCTCCGAGATGATTTTCGACCCGACGGGCTCGCCCGTCCGCAGGTGCTCGCGGATGATGGCGGCCAGCACGGCCTGCCCGCGCGTGTCGGGCATCCAATCCGCCTGGGTCGGAAATGTGGGAGCCAAAATTGCCATCGGTCAAAAGGAACGGCGTGCGGGCTGCAAAGTGGGAGGCCAGGGGTCGTGTGCGGGCACGGCGAGACAGCACTCGCGTGCCATCTTTAAATTGTTTACAGCCCACACCACACGCTGTCAAGCACTTATTTTCCGGGCCTCGCGGGGCAGACCTGAACCCCCTCCGGCAGTATAACGAATGGGATAAACACGGCGCAAACCGCCTCCACCGGCCGGCTAATCCGAAGATTGGCTTGAACTTAACCAACCGGCTCGCCCAAAGCCTCACGCCCGGCGGGGTAATGTGTTGATTTATAAGCAACTTAGGTGGCGGGCCTCCGGCATCCTTTGCGGCCTTCTCTCAAGGACTGTGGGCCATTTGTTGGAAAGCAAAAGGCTTAGGGCCGTCCCAAATTACTTGTTTGACGCCCCGGCCCAGCGCCCCTTAATATCAGCCCACAAGGCCGTCAGACTTCGCGAAAACCTTCAAGGCAGCTCTACAAGGGTTTTCGGCGGCCCTCACGTCACCCCTCAGCGACGGATTATTTGCAGCGGTTTCAACACTTTATGGCCGGCCAGCAGCCACTGCTCAGCACCCTCTTTGCCGACGCCTTCCGGCAGTTCGCGCCGAACCGCGCGGTGCCGGAAATAGACGTTCGCTACTACCCTTACGCCGGCCTCAACCACACCATCCGCCTCCGCTCGGGCCGCGTCTACGTGCGCCTCTCCGACATCTTCAAGACGGCGCCCACGGGCGTCCACCGCGCGCTGGCCTTCATCCTCGTCGCCAAGCTTTTGCGGCGTCGCGCCCCCGGTTTCCACGAGAAGACCTATCGCGACTACGCCGTCGCGCCCGACGTTTTGCGCGCCTCGGACCTCGCGCGGCGCAACCGCGGGCGCAAGCTTGTCTCGACGGCCCAGGGCAGCGCCTACGACCTGGAGCGCATGTTCCGCCGCCTCAACGAGCGTTTCTTCGACGGCGCGCTGGAGCAGCCGACGCTGACGTGGTCGCGCCGTCGCACGCGGACCATTCTCGGCCACCACGACGGCGTCCACGACACCATCGTCATCAGCAAGACGCTCGACTCGGCAGAGGTGCCCGAGTGGTTCGTCGAATACATCCTCTACCACGAGATGCTGCACATGAGGCACCCCGCGCGCCTCATCAACGGCCGCCGCTACTACCACACCAAAGCCTTCCGCGCCGACGAGCAGCGCTTCCCCCGCTACCACGAGGCGCAGCGGTGGCTCGACCGCATCGCGCACCAGCGACGAACCCTTCGCGCCCGCGCCGCCTGAAGTTTTACATCCTTTACATCCTTCTTAAAATTTATCGGAACATTAAAGCCGGGCCTTCGTTTATTTGCTCAGGAAGGTGGGCTCCTCCTGAAAGGGCGGGCGGACGATAGAGATGGCACCATTCCCTCCGGTGCCACTCAATCGTCCGCCCGTTCTTCCTTTGCCCGAAACTTCCCGGCCGCCTTTCTTGACTGCCCCCCGGTCGCGTGTTAGCTTCCGCCCTGTTCCCAGACATACAGATTAACGAAATCATCTCGGAGGTATGGGATGGGCGAGAACGTTTTCAAGGGCGTCGAGATCGTAGGGACTTCGGAGCAGAGCTTCAGCCACGCCATCGAGGTGGCGGTCACGCGCGCGCGGCAGACGCTTCGTGAGCTTTCGTGGTTCGTCGTCGAGGAGATGCGCGGCGGGCTGCAAAACGGGCGGCTCGAATACCAGGTCACGCTCCGCGTCTTCTTCAAGCTCGAATCGGGCGAGCGGCCGGACGACGGCTCGACCTTCGTCTGACGGCGCCGGGGTCGCTGGACAAAGCGGCGCGGGGCTGGCTAGACTACCGGGTTTGCGAAGGCGCCCGCGTCGCTCTCTGTGCAAGCGAGCGCGCGCCTCCAGCCGCGAACGAGCAAGGGGTGACAGCAAATTTCATCCGGAGTTAGAACTTTTCCATGGCAATTTCCGCGACGCAAATCCGCAAGGGCATGGTCATCGTCTTCGAGGGCGCGCCGTGCAAGGTCCTCGAAGCGCGCCACCACACGCCCGGCAACCTCCGCGCGATGATGCAGACGAAGCTGAGGAACCTGCGAACGGGCTCGTCCTTCGAGCACCGCTTCCGCTCGGCCGACACGGTCGAGCGCGCCGTCCTCGAACAGCACGAGATGGAGTTCATGTACTCCGACGGCTCGCACTACCACTTCATGAACACGGAGAACTACGAGCAGACGGCCCTGAGCGACGACGACCTCGGCGAAATGGGCCAGTGGCTCACGGCCGGCATGAAGATTCAGGCCGAGTTCTACGAGGGCTCGCCCATCGGCGTGGACTTCCCGCCCTCCATCGAGCTGACGGTGACGAGCACCGAGCCGACGCTGAAGGGCGCGACCGTCTCGAACGTCAACAAGCCGGCCGTGCTGGAGAACGGCGTCACCATCTCCGTCCCCCCCTTCGTCAACGAGGGCGACCGCATCCGCGTGGACCCCGTCGAGGGGCGCTACATCGAGCGGGCGAAATAAGTAAGACAGTGACGGGTGACGAGTGACGAGTGACAAGTTCTTATCTCGTCACTCGTCACTCGTCACCCGTCACTGCTTTTTATGTATCTGCTTTACAGCCTCCTCCTCGCGGCCGGCGTCGCGGTACTGCTGCCGCGGTTCCTTTGGGACGCAGCGCGGCACGGGAAGTACGCGGCCGGGTTCGGGGAGCGCGCGGGGTCGCTGCCCGTTTTCGACGCGGGGGGGAGGCCGGTCGTCTGGCTCCATTGCG
>DATHBF010000069.1:0-7442 GCA_035296285.1 Pyrinomonadaceae bacterium
GACGGTGGCGGAGCTGGCGCTGCGGGCGCGCGACACCTCCCCGGCCGACGAGGAGCCGCGCCTGGAGCCGTTCGGGCTGCTGACGGATGAGGAGCGCGCCTCGCTGGCGGGTGATTACGAGGACGCCTACCCGATGTCTGCCTTGCAGGCCGGCATGGTCTTCCACACTCAACTGGAGGGCTTCGACGGCGTCTACCATGACCTGATGTCGGAGCACGTCCGCTTCCCGTGGGACGGGGGGCGGTTCGCGCGGGCGCTCGCGGCCTGCATCGAGGAGCACCCGGTCCTGCGCACCGGCTTCCTGCTCGACGGGGAGCGCCCGCTGCAAGTCGTACACAGGGAGATAGAGCTGCCACTGGAGGTGGAGGACCTGCGCGGCCTCTCGGGCGAAGAGCAGGAGGTCTACCTCTCGGAGTGGATGGAGAGGCGCAAGCGCCACGTCTTCGAATGGGAGCGCGGGCCGCTCTTCAGCGTCCACATCTTCCTGCGGGCGGATGACAGCTTCCAGTTCGCCGTCAGTTTCCACCACGCGGTCTTAGACGGGTGGAGTCATGCCGTGCTGACGACGCAGCTCTACAACCGCTACGAGCGGCTGCTCTCGGGCGGGGAGTTGGAGCCAGCGGAGACGGACTGGACGTACCGCGACTTCGTGGCGCAGGAGCTGCGCGTCGTCGCCGACCCGGAGGCCGCCGCCTTCTTCGCACGCACGCTGGAGGACGCCCCCGCCCGGCAACTGCCGCGGCTCACGACCCCCGGCCCCGCCGAGACCTCGCAGGCCGGCCTCCCGGTCGAGGGCTTCGCGTCCCTGTCGGCCGGGCTGGTCGAGCTGAGCCGGCGGCTCGGCGTCCCCGTGCAGGCCGTCCTCATGGCCGCACACTTCAAGGCCCTCAGCGCCGTGAGCGGCCAAGCGCGCGCCGTCAGCTGCATCGCCCACAACGGCCGGCCCGAGGCGGCGGGCGCCGACCGCAGCCTCGGCCTCTACCTCAACTCCGTGCCGCTCTCGCTGGAGCTGGGCGGGGGGAGTTGGCGCGAGCTGATCGGGCGGGTGGCGGGGCTTCGCAGCAATGCCATGCAGTACCGCACCTACCCGCTCTCCCGTGTCCAGCAGGAGCTGGGCCGGACCTTCTCCGAGGTGCTCTTCAACTACACGCACTTCCACGTCTACAACGACATGGAGCGGGGCGAGGGGGGCGGGCCGGAGGTGCTCTCGTCGGCCGGCTTCGGGCGGACGAACTTCGAGTTGACGGCCTCCTTCTCGCGCGACGCGGCCGGCGACTCGATCTACCTGTGGCTGCGCTACGAGCCGCGGGCTTTCGACCGCGGGCTGGTGGAACGTCTCGGGCGCTACTACGTCCGGGCCTGCGAGCTGATGCTGGAGCACCTGGACGAGCCGCACCACGCCCGCCCGCTGCTGACCGAGGAGGAGTCGCGCCTCCTGCTGTTGGAGTGGAACGACACGGCCGCCGACTACCCGGCCGGCACCCGCCTGCATCAGCTCTTCGAGGAACAGGCCGGTCGCACGCCCGACGCGGTCGCCCTCACCTTCGAGGGCTCTCACCTCACCTACGGGGAGCTGAACGCGCGGGCCAACCGGCTCGCCCACCACCTGCGCGGGCGCGGCGTCGGCCCCGACTCACTCGTCGCCCTCTGCCTGGAGCGTTCGCCCCAGATGGTCACGGCCATACTCGCCGTGCTCAAGGCCGGCGGCGCCTACCTGCCGCTCGACCCGGCGCAGCCGCGCGAGCGCCTCCGCTTCATGCTGGAGGACTCCGGGGCGCGGGTGCTGCTCACACAGCAGAGCCTGCTGCCGCTGCTCGACTCCTACGACGGCGAGGTCCTCTGCCTGGACTCGGACCGTTGGGAGGTGTCCGGGGACGGGGCAGAGGCCCCGGCCGTCGAGGTCGGGGACGACAACCTGGCCTACGTCATCTACACCTCCGGCTCGACGGGGAGGCCGAAGGGCGTGATGGTCGAGCACCGCTCGATAGTCAACCACCTGCGGTGGAGGCAGGACGCCTACCCGCTGGATGGGACGGACCGCTTCCTCCAGAAGGCATCGGTCGGCTTCGACATCTCGGTCTGGGAGATTTTCGCGCCGCTGGCGGCCGGGGCGCGGCTGGTGCTGGCGCGCCCCGGCGGGCAGCAGGACGCCGCCTACCTGGTGAGGCTGATGGCCGGCGAGGGGGTCACGACGGCGCACTTCGGCCCGGCCATGCTGCACGCGTTCCTACTCGAACCAGGGGTGGAAGCCTGCGCCGGGTTGAAGCGGGTCTTTTGCGGCGGCGAGCCGCTGGGGGCGGAGTTGCAGGCGCTCTTCGGCGCGCGGCTGCGGGCGGCGCTGCACAGCCAGTACGGGCCGACGGAGACGACCGTGGACGTGACGGCGTGGGATTGCGCGGGCGTGGGCGAGGGGCCGTACGCGCCCATCGGCCGGCCGATCGCCAACACGCGGGTCTACATCCTCGACGCTCACGGCCAACTGGTGGGGCCGGGCGTGCCGGGGGAGTTGCACGTCGGGGGGGCGGCGGTGGCGCGCGGCTACCTTGGGCGAGCCGGGCTGACGGCCGAGAGGTTCGTTCCCGACCCGTACGGCGGGGGGGCCGGGGGGCGGCTCTACCGGACGGGTGACGTGGGGCGGTACCTTGGGGACGGGAGCATAGAGTTCGTGGGGCGGCTGGACGAGCAGGTGAAGGTGCGGGGCTACCGCATCGAGCCGGGCGAGGTGGAGGCGGCGCTGATGGCGCACCCCGGGGTGCGGGAGTGTGTGGTCGTCGCCCGGGAGTACTCGCCCGGGGACAAGCGGCTGGTGGCTTACGTCGTGCCCGCGGGCGGAGGCGAAACCGAGCAGTTGGCTGCGGAGGCGCGTGCCTTCGTGCAGCAGAGGCTGCCTGACTACATGGTGCCCGCGGCGTTCGTGCCGCTCGACGAACTGCCGCTCACCACGAACGGCAAGATTGACAGGAAGGCGCTGCCTGCGCCGGACGCCGCGGCCGCCGCGGCCGGCGTGTACGCGACGCCGGAGACTCCGACCGAAGAAGCCTTACAGGCCATCTGGCAGGCCGCCCTGTCGGTCCCGTCTCTGAGCGTCACGGCCGGCTTCTCGGAGCTGGGCGGGCACTCGCTGCTGGCGATTCACCTGATGTCGAAGGTCAACAGGCACTTCGGCAGCGCCCTACAGCTCCGCGACCTCTTCCTCATGCAGACCGTCCGCGAGATGGCTGCCCACCTCGACTCGCGCCTGCGTTCGCGGGAAGAGGAGAGGGCTCCAATCCACCCGAACCTGCTGGAGCTGAAGGCGGGCGAGCCGTCGGCCAGGCCGCTCTTCCTGGTCCACCCCGTGGGCGGCTACGCGCACGCTTACGGCGAGCTGGCCGTGGCCCTCGATTACGAGGGGCCGGTCTTCGGCCTCCAGGTGGACGGCGACGCGCCCGAGTCGGTCGAGGCGATGGCCGGGAGGTACTTAGAGGCCGTCGGGATGGTGCAGCCCGGCGGGCCTTACCTCCTGGGCGGCTGGTCGATGGGCGGCGTCGTGGCCTTCGAGATGGCCCGGCGGTTGAAGGCGGAGGGGGAAGATGTCGGCCTGCTGCTGATGCTCGACTCACACGCTCCCGGCGCGAGCGGTACGCCTCGTAGCCCGTCGGCAGCCGACGAGAGGGTGCTGTTGAGCACGCTGGCGTCGGAGCTGGGGATTAGCGCGCAGGGCTTGAGTCCGTCGGAAAGGGACGCTCTCGGAGGGATGACGCCGGACGAGTTGCTCGCGGTAGTTCTTCGCCAGGGCAAAGAGCAGAACCGGCTGCCCGCGGACTTCGACCTGGAAGAGCTCAGGAGGAGGTATGCGGTGACGCTGCAAAACAGCATCGCCTTGTCCTCCTACCGGCCCGCGCCGCTGGACGTAGAGATTCAGCTCATCCGGGCCGAAGGGAACGGGGAGGCGGAGAGGACCCTGGGTTGGGGCCCAGTAGCCGCGAAGGTGTCGGTGACGGACCAGAGCGGCGACCACTTCTCGATGATGCGTCCTCCGCATCTCTCTACCTTGTCGGAAGAGGTGAGCGCATTAGTCGGTCGCGTTACGAAGAACCTTGCCGGCGAATGAGCCGGGCCGTCCGCCCCTTCTCGCGGTGCTTCTCGATGTAGCGGCGCGCGAATTCGTTCAGGTGCGGGGCCTCCCGCAGCCCGATCTTCTCCGCCTCCTCCTCCGCCGCTTCCACCGTCCACCCGTCCCGCAACACCCTCCGAATCATCCAGAACGCCCCGACGCGCACGGCCGCCGCGCAGTGGATGAAGGCCGGGCGGTTCTCGGGGTCGTCGGTGACCTTTAAGAACTCCGTGGCCTGCTCCTCCTTAGGCTCCCCGAAGACGACGGGGATGTTGAAGTAGCGCAGGCCCAACTCCTTCGCCTTCGCCTCTTCCTCGTCGGCGCGGTGCTCGCCCCGCGGACGGAGGTTGATGACGGCCTTCACGCCTTCCGCCTTCAACTTCTCCAGGTGCTCAAGCCGGGGCTGCGCGCCGGTGCAGAACTGGTCGTTGACGCGCACGAAGTTCCTGATGGGCGGGGCCTCGCGCTGCGCCGTGACCGAGACGGTCGCGAGCAGCAGGAGGACGATGACGCGCGACAGTTCATTCATGCTCTTCACCTCCGTACCTACTACGATTCCGATGGGCGGCCAGATTTATTAGCGCCTGACGCCCGGCGTCATTCACGCGCATTCGACCTCGAAACTACACGAGTTGACGATGATCTGCACGCCCCCGCCACCTGATAAAGCTGCTACTCACCGCTATTCAAGGCTTTCATCCAGTCCGCCGCGTACCGCCGGCGGTTCGGCCCGTAATGTGGTCGCCGGCACGGTCAGAGCCCCGGCAGTCTTAGTAGGACTGTCGGGGCTCTTCATTTATCCCGGTCACGGAGTGACCGGGATCCGCCGTGACGATGAAAGTCGGGCCTGAATCGAGCCGACGCAGGGCGGCGTCTTACTTGATGCCTTTGCGGGCGAGTTGTTCTTTGAGGGCGGTGGCGACGGCGGCGTCGAAGCCGGTCTTGGCGCCGGACTGCTTCTTGCGCTCGGCGGCGATGTGGGCGTCGCGCTGTTTGGAGAGGGTGACGATCTCTTCGCGTATCTTTTGGCGTTCGGCGAGGCGGCGCTCGACCTCCTTCTTGCGCTCTTCGGGGGAGAGCTTTTGGAGGTTGTCGGGGAGGTCTTCGGCCTTGACCGAGTCGAGCTTGACGGTGCCGTTCTCGATGGATTGGAGCAGGTCGCCGACGTAGGCGTCGCGGTTGAGAGCCTTGTTGTAGGCGCGTTCGGCCTGGGCCGGGGCGGGGGCGGCCGTCGCCACCTTCCGCTCGGTGACGGTCGCCGCGTCGGCCGCCTCGGCGCGGTACCTGGCGCCGGCCGGGCCGGCGCCGCCGCCGTAGGCCATGTAGGTCGAGCCGAGCTTGGCGCCGAGCTCCGAGAGGCGCGTGTCATAGGGCGTGCTGACGGTCTGGACGCCGCCGTCCTGCGCGATGGAGAAGTACTGGCCCTCGCCGCGGCGGGCGATTGACTGCCAGATTTGGCGCGTGTCGGCGGCGTCGCCGCACTGGATGGTGTTGACGATCATGCCGCGCTCGACGGCCGACTGCGCGGTGGCGAGCGTGTCCGGCTCGTTGCGGTAGTCTTCGTGGGGCGGGGCGTCGCCGACGAGGAAGAGAATCTGCGCCACGTCGTTCGACCTCTTCGACCAGCCGGCGCCGCGGACGCCGTCGGCGAGGGCGCGTCGCACGTTCTCGGGCCAGTCGCCGCCGCCGTTGGCCTGGTAGTCCATCAAGGTCGTGTAGACCTTGTCCAGGTCGTTGGTGAGGGGCAACACCTGCGTTACGTACTGGTCGCCCTGGTCGCGGTAGGCGACGAGGCCGACGCGCACGTTCGGGCGCGAGGGCGTCTGCATGACCTCGTTGACGATGCCCCAGATTCGCTGCTTCGCGCCGTCGATGAGGCCGCCCATCGAGCCGGTCGTGTCGAGGACGAAGACCATCTCAAGCGTCTTGCCTTCCGAGGGCTTGGCGGGCTTCGCGGGCTCGTGCGTGACGGGCGTCGGCTGCGGCGCGATGACGGGGTCTTTGTAGACGGCCGAGGAGGCGGCGACGACTCCGATGGCGTAAGTCAAAACGGCGGCCACGACGCCGAAGGTGAAACGCTTCATGACTCGAAATCCTTTCCTGCCGAGATAAGTTCCTGCCGCGAGGTCAACTCTTTCCGCCGATTGAACGCGCGGCGTCGGCGGCGCTTGCAGGAAATTTTTTCAGCCGCGGACGAGCGCCTTGCGGTAGGCGCTGGGCGAGATGCCTGTGGCCTGGCGGAAAGCCTTGGCGAAGTGGCTGGAACTCATGTAGCCGACGCGCGCGCCGACCTCCGTGACGGAGAGGTCGGTCTCGGCGAGGAGCTGGCGCGCGCGCGCGGCGCGGAGGGCGGCGAGGTAGGCGTGGGGGGCGGAGCCGGTCAGCTTTTTGAAGAGGCGGGCGAAGTGGAAGGGGGAGAGGTGCGCGGCCCGTGAGATCTCTTCGAGCGGGAGGTCGCGGCCGAGGTGCGAGTGCATCAGCTCGACGGCGCGGCGGACGCGGCGGTCCACGAGGCCGGCGCGCGAAAGCTCGATGTGCTCGGAGCGGCGGACGCCGGAGTGGCGACGGAGGAGGTGGACGAGCGCCTGCTCGATGAGGGCGCCGACGACCAGCTCGCGGCCCGGCGCTTCGTCGAGCATCTCTTCGGCGAGGTCGCGGCCGAGGCGGGCGAGCCGCTCGTCGCCAGCGATGGAAGGCGAGAGGAAGGTGACGAAGGAGTCGGAGCGCGTCAGGCGCGCGCGCGCGGCGCAGTCGAGGACGTAGACGGGAGAGAGCGTGACGGAGAGGAAGACGGCGCGACCGGCGGCCGCGGCGGTCAGCGTCTCGCCCGGCGTCGAAAGGAGGGCGCCGCCTGCTTCTATCTCGGAGGCGATGCTGTCTTCCTCGCCTTCGCGGCGCCATCGTAGGGCGCCTTCGAGCAGGAGGAGCACGGCGTAGTCAGTGCCGCCGCCGCCGGGCCAGCGCAGGCGGCGCCCGGCGCGGTAGTGGACGGCGTACTGCTGCGGCGCCGTGTAGATTCTGTCGGTGGCCTGCTCGTTCGTCTTCAAAGGCTTTCGAGCGCCGCGCGCAGCTCGGCGGGGCGGTTGGTGATGACGGCGCGCAGGCCCAGCGAGCGCGCGCGGCGGAGCCAGAAGGGGTTGTCGGCCGTCCACGTGACGACTTGAAAACCTCTTTCGTGTAAAGCCTCGACGACGCGGCGGCTGAGGAGCAGGACGTGGAGCGAGATTTCGTCGGCGCGGCACGCCGAGGCGCGGGCGAGGATCTGTTTGACGGGGACGACGGGGCGGCGCCAGCCGCGGTGGAAGAGCGCGGCGGTGCGGACGCGTTCGTCGGCGCGTTTCACTTC
>DATHBF010000070.1:0-16068 GCA_035296285.1 Pyrinomonadaceae bacterium
GCGGGCGCGGCGCGCGCGCAGTTCAAGGCCCTCAAAGACTTTTACGGAATCCGCGAGCAGCGCCTCGAAAAACTCCTCTGCGGGCTTCCGCCCGCGTGAGTCTCTTCAGGTCTGCGGCGTGGCTTGGGGGGAGAAGACGGGGGGCGGGGGCGGCCCCTGCGCGACGTAGGTGACGTGGCGGCTGCGCTCCTCCTGCCGCGCCGTGACGGCCCGGACGACGAGGACGGCGAGGACGGCCGCGACGATGTTGAAGCAGTCGGAGAGGACGCTGAGGTTCGTCAGCATGGCCTGCGTGTCGGGCGGGGCGTTCTCCGACGACAGGCGGAAGGAGATGTTGCTGAGGACGTTCGAGACCACCCAGACTATCCACCAGCCGAGCAGGAGCGGCGAGCCGCCGGTCGGCGTAAACATCAGGTCCGTCTCGGTCCGCACGCTCGGGTCGCTGCGGTCCCAAATCTCCTTCACGATGATGTAGGGCAGGACGAGGCTGGCGAGCGGGATGAAGAAGCTGCCCACGGCCCAGCGCGGCGAGTAGTTGAGGTACTTCGGCGGGTTGCCGAGCGCCGGCAGGTTCTTGTAAGCCCTGTGGACCCACATGCAGAAGAGGACGACCGTCAGGACGTAGACGGCCAGCGTCAGGAGCGCCATGAGAATCGTGACGAGGTCGCTCAAGGACAGCGCCTCGTCCCCGGCCTCGGCGGGAAGCACTTCCGCCGCCGGCAGGTAGCCCCCGAGGCCGACGGCGACGATGGACAGCACCGTCACGCCGACGTAGACCAGCAGCGAGACCGTGACGGCGAGCGCGCGCCCCTTGTTCGGGCGGTAAGGCTCGCTCGACTTAAGCGGCTCGTCCGAGTTCGGCGGGCCGTCAGGCGGACGGTTCTCCGTGCCAGTCAGGTTCAGCATCTTCTTTGTCAGTCGGCCGTCATCGTCTCGGGCAGCCGTGAGGTTAGCTCGCGCCAGGTGAGCGGCTGCGTGCCGTCGTCGAGGCGCACCATGGAGATGCAGCCGGGGACGGGGCAGACGAGGTAGCAGAGGTTGCAGCCGACGCATTCGTGCTCGTCCACGACGGGGAAGCGCGAGCCGTTCATCTGCACGAGCGGGATGCACTGGTGCGCGCCGTCCTCGCAGGCGACGTGGCAGAGGTTGCACTGGATGCACTTCGCGTGGTCGATGCGGGCGACCGTCTTGTAGTTGAGGTCGAGGTTGCCCCAGTCCGTGACGCGCGGGACGCTGCGGCCGACGATGTCCCGCACGGAACGGAAGCCCTTGTCGTCGAGGTAGTTCGAGAGGCCGTCAATCATGTCCTCGACGATGCGGTAGCCGTAGTGCATGACGGCTGTGCAGACCTGGACGGTGGTGGCGCCGAGGAGGATGAACTCGGCCGCGTCGCGCCAGTTCGAGATGCCGCCGATGCCGGAGATGGGGACCGAGACTTCGGGGTCGCGCGCCAGCTCCGAGACCATGTTGAGGGCGATGGGCTTGACGGCGGGGCCGCAGTAGCCGCCGTGCGCGGCCATGCCGTTGACGTTCGGGTGCGGGACGAGCGTGTCGAGGTTGACGCCCATCACGGAGTTGATGGTGTTGATGAGCGAGACGGCGTCGGCGCCGCCCTTGACGGCCGCGCGGCCGGGCGGCGTGATGCTCGCCACGTTCGGCGTCAGCTTGACGATGACGGGGAGCGAGCTGGCCTCCTTCACCCACTCCGTCACCATGCAGGTGTACTCGGGCACCTGCCCCATCGCGGAGCCCATGCCGCGCTCGCTCATCCCGTGCGGGCAGCCGAAGTTAAGCTCCACGCCGTCGGCGCCCGTGTCTTCAACTTGTTTGACGATGTCGTGCCACGCCTCTCTTCGAGACTCGACCATCAGCGAGATTATCAGGGCGTGCTTCGGGTACTTGCGCTTGACCTCTCGAATCTCGCGCAGGTTCACTTCGAGCGGGCGGTCCGTAATCAGCTCGATGTTGTTGAGGCCGAGCATCCTCTGCTGGCCGCCGTCAATCGAGGCGAGGCGCGAGCAGACGTTGCGGATGGGCTCGCCCAAAGTCTTCCAGACCGCGCCGCCCCAGCCCGCGTCGAAGGCGCGCTCCACCATCGAGCCCATGTTGGTCGGCGGCGCCGACGCCAGCCAGAAGGGGTTCGGCGATTGGATGCCGGCAAAATTCACGCTCAAGTCGGCCATGTGACTACTCCTGTCTCTTCCTCGTCCTGCGCCTCTGTTCAGTGGGCCTTCACGTCCTGCGTCTCTTCGACGAGCGGGATGCGCGCGCCCGCGAACTCGACGCGCTCGCCCGTCAGAGCGAGGTGGATGCCCTGGGCGGCGAGCTTGCCCATCTGCGAGGCGTCAACGGCCTCGCGTCCGCCGTTGACGCAGTCGCCCCCGGCGAAGAATTTGGGGTTGCCGGTCCGCATCGTCTCCGGCTCTGTGCGGACGCGGCCCGCCTCGTCCACCTCGACGCCTTTGATGCCGGCGAAGAAGTCGCGGAGCTTCTGCTGGCCCGTCGCCTTGATGATTACGTCAACCGGGACTTCAAACTCGGAGCCGGGCTCGGGGCGGGGCGCGCGGCGGCCCGAGGCGTCCGGCTCGCCGAGCTCCATGCGGACGCAGCGCAGGGCGCGGGCGCGTTTGCCCGTCTCGTCCGCGAGGATTTCGACGGGCGAGGTCTTCCAGAGGAACTCGACGGCGTCCTGCTTGGCGAGCTCGTACTCGTAGGCGTAGGCGGGCATCTCGCGCGCGGAGCGGCGGTAGATCATCATGACGCGCTCGGCGCCGAGGCGGCGCGACTGCGTGGCGGCGTCGACGGCCGTGTTGCCTGCGCCGACGACCGCGACGGTGCGCCCGACGGGCACGCTCTCCCAGTCGCGTGACTTGACGCGCTCGATGAACTGGAGCGCGTCGTAGACGCCCTCCAAATCCTCGCCCGGTATGTTCAGCCTCGCGGTCGCGCCGAGGCCGACGCCGAGGAAGACGGCGTCGTGTGCAGACTCAAGCTCGGCGAGCGTTACGTCCCGGCCCACCTCGGTCCCTAGACGGAAGCGGACGCCGAGGCTTTCCGCGAGCCTCGCTTCTTCGACCGACACCGCCTGCCGCATCTTGTACTCGGCCATGCCGTAGGTGTCGAGCCCGCCCGGCATCTGCCGGCGGTCGTAGACGGTGACGGCGTGGCCGAGGCGCGCGAGGTAGGTGGCGCAGGAGAGGCCGGCCGGGCCGGAGCCGACGACGGCGATTGTCTTGCCCGTGGGCTCGCCCGCCTTCAAGACCTGGACGCCGTTCTGCATGGCGAAGTCGGTGGCGAAGCGCTGGAGGCGCCCTATCTCGATGGGCTTGTACATCAGCGTCTTCTCGACGCAGGCGCCTTCGCAGAGGGCTTCGACGGGGCAGACGCGGGCGCAGGTGGCGCCGACGGGGTTGGCGTCGAAGATGACGCGGGCCGAGCCCTTCAGGTTCCCCGTGGCGATCTTCTTGATGAAGGCCGGCACGTCGATGTGCGTCGGGCAGGCGTGCGTGCAGGGGGCGTCGAAGCAGTAGAGGCAGCGGTTCGACTCGAAGAGCGCCTCGGCCTCGGTGAGCGGCGGGGCGATCTCGCTGAAGTTGCGTTCGATCTCCTCGCGCGGGATGAGCGTCGTGTGGTTTGTCGGCATGTGTTGAATTAGTCGGCCCCCTCTTAAAGTTCGGCGTCCGCCTCGATCTCGATGAGCATCCGCCCGTCAATCAGGCGCGAGACTTCGACCATCGTGGTCGCCGGCATTATCTCCCCGAAGAACTCGCCGTGCGCGCGCCCGAACTCCTCCCAGCGCCCGATGTCCGTGACGAACATGCGCGTGCGGACGACGTGTCCGAGCCCGGCCCCGAGCGCCACGAGGGCGCGCTCGACGTTGCGAATGGCCTGCACGGCCTGCGCGTAGGCGTCGCCCTGGCCGACGACCTCGCCGCCCTCGTCGGTCGCCGTCGTCCCCGTCACGTAAATCCTCGTCCCGACGCGCACCGCCCGCGAGTAGCCGACGATTGGCTCCCACTTCGTCCCCGTCGAAAAGCGTTGGCGCTCCGTCATGGCGTTCAGTCGGCGACGAGCGGGTCGTAGGTGTCGGGCCGGCGGTCGCGGTAGAACTGCCAGGTGTTGCGGACCTCGCGAATCTTGTCGAGGTCGAGGTCGGCGACGACGAGGGCGTCACGGTCGCGCGGGGCCTCGGCGACGATCTGGCCGCGCGGGTCGCAGAAGTAGCTCTGGCCGTAGAACTCGCCGATGTCCCACGGCTGCTCGTGGCCGACGCGGTTGATGGCGCCGACGAAGTAGCCGTTGGCGACGGCGTGCGCCGGCTGCTCCAGCTTCCAGAGGTATTCGGAGAGGCCGGCGACCGTGGCCGAAGGGTTGAAAACGATCTCGGCGCCGTTGAGGCCGAGCGCGCGGGCGCCTTCGGGGAAGTGGCGGTCGTAGCAGATGTAGACGCCGACGCGCGCGTAGGCCGTGTCGAAGCAGGGGTAGCCGAGGTTGCCGGGCTTGAAGTAGAACTTCTCCCAGAAGCCGGGCGCGACGTGCGGGATGTGGTTCTTGCGGTACTTGCCGAGGTAGGTGCCGTCGGCGTCGATGACGGCGGCCGTGTTGTAGTAGACGCCCGTGATCTCCTCCTCGTAGATGGGGACGACGATGACCATGCCGTGCTGGCGGGCCACGTCCTGCATCAGCCGGACGGTGGGGCCGTCCGGGATGCGCTCGACGGCCTCGTACCAGCGCACCTGCTGCTCGGCGCAGAAGTAGGGCGTGGTAAAGACCTCCTGCATGCAGAGAATCTGCACGCCCTGGCGCGCGGCGTCTTCGATGAGGCGCAAGTGCTTGTCGAGGTTCGCCTTCTTAATCTCTTCGATGGGCACGTCGGTCGGGCCGGCGTGGGTTGCTTGTATGAGTCCGCATTTGACGGTGCGTGGCATCTGTTACCTCCAGGTGTTTACTGCAAAACCTTCTCCCAGGTGTTCGCGACCTCGTGCATCTTCCGCTCGTCCACGATGTAGTTCTCGAAGTAGCCGCAGCGCGAGCAGACGTAGCTCTCGACGGGGCTGCCGGCCGTCACCCACGACGTGTTGACGTGGACGTGGCCGCCGCTCTGGCCGATGCTGATGCCCTGCCGCTTCCGGTAGACGGTCGGCGTCTGGCACTTGGGGCAGAGTCCGCTCCTCATGCGTGGCGCTCCTCCCCTGACGCGTCGGCGCGCACGCTCTCGTGCCCGTTCATCAGGACGTAATAGGCGACGAAGGCGATGCCGAAGGTGACGAACCAGGCGTAGTTGTAGAGCGTGTCGGAAAGGTTCGGGTCTGCCAACTGCCCTGAAAAGTTCGGCGTCGTCGCGGCGCGCAGGAAGCCGGGGACGACGGGCGCGACGGCCGCGAGGAGGGCGACGACGGCCCGCCAGTTGAACCCGTACGAGTAGGAGTAGCGGCCGCCGGGGCGGAAGAGGGCGGCGAGGTCGAGTCGCCTGCGCCTCAGCACCCAGTAGTCGCAGATCATCACGCCGCCGATGGCGCCCATCAGCCCCGAGTAGCCGATGAGCCACGTGAAGATGTAAGCCCCCATCGAGCCCATCAGCTTCCAGGGCATCATCAGGACGCCGATGACGGCCGTGATGAGCCCGCCGGTGACGTAGCTGATGAGGCGCGGGTTGAGGTTCGAGAAGTCGTTCGAGGGCGAGACGACGTTGGCGGCCATGTTGGTCGTCAGTTGGGCGGCGAAGATGACGGCGGTGGCGAAGAGGATGACGGCGACGCTGTCGAAGCGCTGCATCAGGTCCACGGGGTTCGGGACGGCCTGGCCGTAGATGAGGAGCGTGGCGCTCGTGACGGCGACGCCGATGAAGGCGAAGGCCGTCATCGTCAGCGGCAGGCCCAGAGCCTGTCCGAGCATCTGCGAGCGCTGCGAGCGCGCGTAGCGCGTGAAGTCGGGGATGTTGAGGCTGAGCGTCGCCCAGTAGCCGACCGAGGCGGTCAGCGCGCCGGGGAAGATTGACCAGAAGTTATTCTGCTGCCGTTGCAGCGCGGACGATTCCGAGAGCACGCGCCCCAGCCCGCCCGCCCTCCACGAAGCCCAAATCAGCAGCGCCGCGCCGCCCGCGAGCAGCAGCGGCGCCGACCACGTCTCAAGGTGCTTGATGCCCTCGACGCCCTTCAGGATGATGACGACCTGTATGCCCCAGAAGAGGAAGAACCCGACCCACGTGTGCAGCGCGACGTTGAAGAGGGAGGCGCCGCCCGCGAGCGTATTCCAGCCCGACCACATCGCGCCGAAGAGGGCGTCGAGCGCCGTGCCGCCGATCCACGTCTGGATGCCGAACCAGCCGCAGGCGACTATCGCGCGCAGCACGGCCGGCACGTTCGCGCCCTTCGTCCCGAAGCTCGCGCGGCAGAGGACCGGGAACGAGACGCCGTACTTCGTCCCGGCGTGCGCGTTCAGAATCATGGGGAGGAGGACGACGGTGTTGCCGAGCAGGATGGTGACCATCGCCTGCCACCAGTTCATCCCCGCCTCGATGAAGCCGCCGGCCAGCGTGTAGGTCGTAATCACGACGCTCATCCCGACCCAGAGCGCGGCGATGTTCCACGTTGACCACGTCCGCTCGCGGATGGTGGTCGGCGCGAGGTCGCGGTTCCACAGGGGGCTGGAGGACACGTCCTCGCGCAGCTCCTCGAAGTCGCGCTGCGTGACGGCCGCGTCGGCGGTGTTGACCGTTTCTGCTGCCATAGGTTTACTCGATACTCGAAGCGGACGGCCGACGCGCGCTCTGGCGGCGAGCATGGGGAGCCATCAAATCATCGTGCGACCCTTCCGGCGCCTTTCTGCCTTCGGAGGGCTTCAGGCCGCGTGCCGGGAGGGGTCGGGCGGCGGCCGCAGCGCCGTCCTGAACTCGCTCACGGCCGGGTGGTCGAAGGGGATTTTGTAGACCGTTAGAATTACGTCGAGGAGCGAGGCGAAGTAAGCCTCCTCCCGTCGGAAGTCGGTGTACACTCTACCGCGCAGGAGCGGCGGGAAGGAAGTGTTTTCTTCTCCCTCCAGCAGCAGCGGCAGGAAACTAGTCTCCGCTGCCTTCACGCCCTCCAGGCGTTCCAACGCGCCTTGAATCTCGCCGCCGGCCGGCCGGCTCCCGCTCATATAAGCCGACGTGCCCACGACCATGATAACGTGCTCGTCTGTGAGCGCCCCGAAGATGGACGCTAGTGTTTCCCCCGCCGAGGGTGAACCGCGCGTTCCAAGCGCGACCCTGATGCCGGCTTTTTTCAGGTCGGGGGCGAGGCTTTGCGTCACCCAGCGCTCGTCCCGGGCCTCGCCCTGCGCGTAACTGATGTAGCAGTTAGGAGCTTCGAGGCTCTCCTCGTGCGCGAAGGACTGGATGCGGAAGAGGGCGCGCTCGAACTGCGTGCGCAGCTCGGCGAGGCGGCGCTGCTCCTCGACCTCCGCAGGCTGCTCGGCTAACTGTATCGGCTCGCCGGCCCCCTTCAGCGCGACCTTCTCGCCGCACTCCTCGCAGAAAGCGGACTCCTTCCCGCGACGCACCTCATCGCGCACGACGGCGCGGTTGAGCGTGTGGCCTTTCGAGCAGACGACAGGTTCGAAGCGCGCCACGCTCAGGTTGCGCCGCGCCAGGAAGCTCTCGAACAACCCTTGAAAGAGCGTCCGCACGGGCCGCGCGACGTTCGCGCCGAAGTAGAGCACGAAGTCCAGCTCGCCCTCGCGCTCGGCGTCCTGCCGGAAGCCGCAGACCGAGCCGTCCGCCATCACGTAGCGCGCCTGATTCTGCCACTGGTTCCGCCGCGTGAAGGTCTGCGTGTAGCCGAGCAGGATGGTCAGCGAGGCGAACAGGTTCTCGACGGCGCCGCTCACGACGTAGGCCGGGCCTTCCTCCGTCGGCTCCTCATCCGCCAGCGGCCTCTTCTGGTTAATCAATTCCGGGAAAACCAGGTAAGACTTTTCGCCCTGCGGGTCGGTCTCGCGGAAGCAGACGTTGCGCTCCAGGAACAGCAGCGCCACCGAATTAAGCAGCACGTCCCGGTCCTCCGGCGGCAGCCTTTCCAACTCGGGGAACGAGTACCCTCCGGAGAGCAGTCGCCTCTCTTCGAGCGCGCCCAGCCCCTCGGGGTTCCGGCGGGCCTCAAGGACGAAGGAGGCCGCAAGGTTGTTCAGCAGCTCGGGGAAGAGGAGGACCCTCCCGGCCCCGCCCGGCGAGGGCAACATGCTGACGTAGCCGTGCGACGCCATCCCGCCGACCGCCCCGCTCAGCTCCCCGTCGGAGAACTGCCACGCCTCGTCCGTCGCCTGCAACGAGGCGCGCAGCTCGCGCAGGCTCACGACCACTTGCCGGCCCTTTGCGTCCTCTTTCAATCGCAGCACGTAATCGCGGATGCGCTTGAAGGTCAGGACCGTGGTCGTCGCCGGTAACTCGTCCCAGGGGATGAGGGACTGAATCCGACTTCGCAGCTCCTCCATGCCTTCGCCAGACTTCGCACTCGTTAAGACGAACCCGCCTTCGATACCCTGCTGTTTACAAAACTCATCCAACTCCTCTCGCGACATCTCGAACTGGCCGCGGTCGGCCCGGGCGCCGACGAGGATGATGCGTGGGGCGCCTTGTTCGCCCCGCAGTTCGGCCGGTTGTGAATCGGCCGCCTTCCTGAGCTGGGATAGCCAGAAGCGCACGGCGCGAAGAGGGTCGCTGACATCGGTCGCGTCGAAGACGAGAAGTGCCACGTCAACGTCGCCGAGGAAGAGCGAGTGGATGAGCCTGTAATCGGGCTGGCCCGCCAGGTCCCAGAGGACCGCCTCGCACTCCGCGCCGTCCTGCCTGCGGGCGTCGAGCCCGGGGAGCACCCAGAACTGCTGACCGTGGAGTGAGGACTGTTCCCTGAACTCGTCATTTACCAACCGCAATCCGATGGCCGACTTGCCGACACCCGAGTCGCCTACAAGCGCGACCTTCGCCGTCACGTAATGCAGGGACTCGGCCCGCTCCTGGCCCAACAGCACCTCGCGGTCGAACTCCCAGAGGCGCACGGCGCGGTCGCCGTCGCCGAGCGTCGCCAGCAGGGGCTCGGACGGGTGGAAGGCGACGGCGCCGGAGGCGGAGCCGTCCGGCATCGGCTCGTAGAGCTGCGCCACCATCTGCCCGGTGTTCCAGGCCCAGAGGCGCACGGTGTCGTCGGCCGACTTCGAGGCCAGGAGGCCGCCGTCGCGCGAGATGGCGAGGCCGGTGATGAAGGCGAGGTGCCCTTCGAGTATCCGCAAAGGCTTGAGGGATTCCAAGTCCCAGACGCGAATCGTCGCGTCGTCCGACGCCGAGATGGCCGCCCGCCCGTCGGGCGTGACGACGACGGCGTTGACGCTCCCCCTGTGCCCTTCGAGCGTGCCCCGCAGGCGGCCGTCTTCCATGTCCCAGAGCTTGAGCGTCCCGTCCCACGAGGCAGTGACGGCGACCCTCCCGTCCGGCGTCAGCGCGACGGCGGTCAGGCCCGCCTTGTGCCCCTCGAAGACCCGCGTCACCTGCGGCGTCCATCCCACGTCGTCGGGCAGGTTGGCCTCAGCCCACACTCTCGCCGTCCCGTCCATCGAGGCGGTGACGACGCGGCTCCCGTCCGCCGTCACGGCGATAGAGGTGATGGGGCCGGTGTGCTTGCCCTCGGCCTCGAAGGTGGGGGACATCCTACGCACCTGGACGGCTTCGAGACCCCCCTTCGCGGTCCCGCAGTAGATGAGCATCCCGTCGGCAGACGTGGCGAGCGACGTGACCCACTTCTGGACACTCGGTGGCTCGCTCGACCGCTGCTTGCCCTGCGTGGGGTCCCAAGCATTAACCATCCCGTCCAGCCCGGCCGTAAAAAGTATATCGCCCCTAAAGGTCCAGACGGCCTGCACGATGCCGCCGCGGTGGCCACGCAGCGTGTGGCGCAGGCGGAGGCCGGGTGGCGCGGGGGCTTCATCCTCATGCGCGGGCTCCGGCCCGCCCGCCTCAGTGTCAGTCTCGGGCTCGGGGCCGAGCCCGGGCTTGAGGGCACGCGCGAGGCTGTCGGGGGAGGGGAGCGTGACGCCGCCAATCTTAACGTCTTCGCCCCACGGGCCGAGCGTCTTCATCAGCCTCCGCGCGTGCGCGCCGTCGGCGCCCGTCAGCTCCTCGACGGCCGTCGCGTAGACGACGAACTTGCCCTCCGTGATGAGCGGGGCCGAGAGCGCCCGCGTCACCCCGGCGACGCGCAACGCCCTGGCCGTCTCGCTGCCGGCCAGCCCCTCGCCGAGCGCCGAGGCCAGCGACTCGGCCGCCCCCTTCGGGTGGAGGTAGGCTTGCGCCGCCCACATCTGCGCTTCGAGGAAGTCGCGCGCCTCCTCGTCGTGCGCGAGCCTCAGGTAGTGGGCCGCGTAGGCGTGGAGGAACTCCGCCGCCCGCTTGAGCGCCCCCACGCCGTGCTCGCGCACCAGCTCGCGCAGCAGCAGCTCGCGGACGCCCGGGAGCATCTCGTACATCTCGCCCCCGACCTCCTGGCAGAGCGGCGAGAGCAGCAGGTCGGCCTCGGCGATGGGGGGCGCGGAGCGGGCGAAGTTGACGCGCGTGAGGTGGACGAGGTCGGGCGTGAGGCCGAGCGGGACGGCGGCGTGCGCGGCGAGCGCGAGGTGCGGCTTGCCGAAGCGGCGCACGAACCTCAGCACCCGCTGGAGCGAGTCGTCGGCCCAGAAGCCTTCGGGGAAGTCGGCCGCCGTTTTCGCACTTCTCGCCATCAGCGCCCGCGCCCCCTTAAGACCTCGACCGCGTCGACGAAGCCGGCGTGGTCAACGGTCATCATCGGGACGGCCGTCAGCTCGCGGACGGCGCCCGCCGACGTGCGGCCCCACCTCTCGGCCGGCGTCGGGTTGAGCCACGCCACGCTCCGCGTGACGAGGCGCAGCGACCTCAGGAACTCGGCCGTCCGCCGCGCGCGCTCCGCGTCCGCGTTGCCGCGGGCGGCCCCGCCGTCGCTGATGACGAGCACGCCGGCCCGCCTGAACGGCCTCAGCGCCTCGTGCGCCTTCACGGGCGAGGCCAGGCGCGGGTCGCGGAAGAGGACGCGGCCGGGGACGTTGTTGAAGAAGAGCGCCGAGACGCCGCCGAGCCCGCTGTGGCCGGCCGAGTCGAGCAGCGCCTCGGTCACGCGCCGGAAAGGGGTCATCGAAGGGCTCACGTCGCAGAGGATGAGCAGCCGCGCGAGGTTGCGGCGGCGCGGGACGAGGACCGGCGCCAGCAGGACGCCGTGGCGGTGTATCTGCTCGACGGTCGCCTGCACGTCCAGCTCCGAGGGCACGCCCACGCGACGCATCCGGCGGTAGTACCTCCAGCCCTGTTTCATCTGCCTCCGCGTGATGGGCAGGTCGCCGACGAAATCGAAGGTCGTGTCGGCCCGCGTGGGCGGCGGGGCGCGGCGGGGCGCGGCGGCGGGCGCGGGCCGGGGGGCGGCGAGCGTCTGGACGACGACGCGGCGGGCGCGGGCGGGCGGCTCGACGCGCGGCGCGGGCCTCCCCGCCGGCTCGGGGACGCGTGCGCGCGGGGGCCTCTCGCGCATCAGTTGCTCGACGATGTTCTTCAGCTTCCCGTCGTCGCCCGCCGCGGCCACCTGCCCGGCCTCGTCCATGAGCGCGCGCAACTCTTCGGCCGTGAGGCGCGGCGGCAGACGCGCTTCGAGCACTTCGCGGAGCTGCGCCTGCTCCTCAAGCGACTTGGCCCACAGCGTCTGGCACATGAAGGTCAGCTCCTCGCGCGAGCCGCCGCCGAAGCCCTTCGCCAGCGCCCGCAGCGCGAGCACGTACTCGCCCACGCCGAGCGGGAACTGCCGCTCCCGCAGGTCGTAGAAGACTTCCAAAAGCGGCGCCTTCTCCTTCGGCATCAGCCCCTGGCCTCCGCCGGAGCCTGCGCGGCGGCCTTCGTCTCCTTGACGCGCTGGCGGACCGTCCGCGGGTCCTCCTGGTGCTTGAAGAGGAACTCCCAGCCCGGCAGCTCGTCGAGCGGAAGGCCAGCGGCCAGCTTGTCGGCCTCCACGCCCCACGCGAGCAGGATGCGAATCCAGTCGATCAGCTCGGTCGTCGCCGGCTCCTTGCGGAAGCCCTCGATCTTGCGGAAGTCGTTGAGGCGGTCAACCGCGTTCCCGATGAGGTCGTCGTGGAGGCGGCCGTATTCGGGGTTGTTGACGCGGACTATCTCCATCAGCTCCTCCCGCTCGGGGAAGTCGATGAAGAAGAAGAGGCAGCGGCGGAGGAAGGCGTCGGGCAGTTCCTTCTCGTCGTTGCTGGTGACGATGATGATGGGCGGCTGGGCCGCCTCGTAAGTGTGGCTGAAGCCCTCCTCCTCCTCGTCGGGCGTGAGCGCCACGCCGTTCAGCTCCTCGACCGTGAACTTCTTCTCGTCTATCTCGCGCAGCAGGTCGTTCGGGAAATCAAGGTCGGCCTTGTCTATCTCGTCAATGAGCACGACCGACTCGCGGCCCGAGCGGATGGCCTTGCCGAGCGGGCCGAAGGTGAGGTAGTCGGTCAGCCGCAGCCCCTCGCCCTCCTGCCCGCCGCCGCGTGCGATGTTGGCGTCGTAGAGGCGCCGCACCATGTCCACGGAGTAGAGGCCGTCGCGCGCGCGAGAGGTGGACTTGACGTGCCATTCGTAATAGAGCCCCTGCCGGAGGAGCCCCAGCTCGTGGGCGACGGCACGCGCCAGCCGCGTCTTGCCGCAGCCCGGCGGCCCCTTCACCAGCAGCGGCTTCCCCAGCTCGATTGCCATGTTGACGGCGTCGGCGAGCCCCCTCGATGCGCGGTAGGGGTGAGTCTCGTCCCCGTCGCCTTCGGGCGGTCGGCCGTCCCCGCGGTATCTGCCCTCAAACATTATTGATTCCCCCGTCGCCTACCATTCTATCTCGCTGCGGATTTTGTTGAAGAGCGTCTGCGGCTGCCCCCCCGTCTCGTCCATGAGGGTGTCGGCCCATGCGTCAACCTCCGCGTCCGGCACCTTGCCGCGCAGCCACGCGACGACCTCGGCCCTCGTGAAGTTGACCAGCTCGGGCAGCTTGAGCGGCCGGGCCGGGTCGAAGGGCGCGGGCGCGGGGAGGGCCTGGAGGGCGGCGTCCCACTCGTCGGGCGCCGCGTGGTCCGAGCGGAGCAGCGCGATCAGCCGGTGCTGGAGTCGCTTCGGGATGAGGGCCGCCACCCCCGACCAGAACGAATTGACGAAGCCGGGCAGCTCGCCCTCGAAGCGCTGCACGCCGGAGAAGTCGAGCACCACGTCGTGCTCCTCAAGCTTCTCGCGGAGGGCGGCGGCCACCGCCTCGTGCGTCGCGCCCAGTCCGAGTACCTCGTAGAGTCGCGCCAGGCTGTTCTCCCTCCAGGTCGGCTTGACGCCGACCCTGACGTGCTCGGGCTCGGCCCCGCCGAGGCTCGTGTCGCGGAACGTCTTGAGGAGCTGCGCGACCATCGCGTCGTGCCCCGAGCCGCCGCCGCCGTGGACGAGGAAGGCGCCGGCCCGCGGCACGTCCTCCGTGATGAACTGGCTCAGGCAGAGGTAGAAGTGGCCGAGGTGCTGGCCCCGCCCGATGAGGATGGGCTTCTCCGTCGGCTTGGGGCTGCCGACGGCCGCGTCGGCGAGCGCCGAGAGGCTGCCGTACCTCCACTCGACGACGAGGAGCGTGACCTTCGAGGCGAGGTCGCCCGGGTTGTCGAACTGCGTGTAGCCGCCGGCGCTGCGCACCCGTTCGAGGAAGCCCTGCTGCGCGTCGCGCTCCTCGTCCGTCTGCTCGCCGGCCAGCGTCTCCAGGTCGAGGTTGAAGGGCGACGCCTGGTTCGGGAGCAGGACGCCGACCGGCTTCTTCATCTCCACCGCCCAGTCGTACTCGGCCTCGGTCATGGACTTGTCGAGCTCGGGGTGGGGTGCGCCGCGGCGGTGGGCGAAGATGCCGAGGTAGTGCGTGCTGGCGAGGAGCTTCTGGCGGCAGATGGCGACCGGGACCATGTGGGTCGCCACCCACCGCTCCATCGCCACCGGCTCGCAGCCGGTGTTCGTGATGGCCTGGATGGCGCACTCGCGGCAGTTCGCCAGAGGGTTCTGCGAGCCGAGGTCCTTGCACGTCGAGCTGACGAAGACGCGGAGTGCCATGCCGTGAAGGGGCCGCGCCGGGCGCGGACCGTCAGAGGGAAACGCAGGTCCCCCGCTTGAGGAAGCGGCCGTCGCCGGCCTTGCCCTTGAACTCGCCGCCCTCGATGACGACGCGGCCGCGCGAGAGGACCGTCTCGACGGTGCCGCGCACGCGGCGGCCCTCGTAGGCCGAGTAGTCCACGTTCATGTGGTGGGTGGCGGCCGAGATGGTGTGCTCGCGCTCGGGGTCGAAGATGACGATGTCGGCGTCGGAGCCGACGGCGACGGTGCCCTTGCGCGGGAAGAGGCCGAACATCTTGGCGGCGGCCGTCGAGGTCAGCTCGACGAAGCGGTTCAGGGAGATTCGGTTCTCGACGACGCCGCCGTTGAAGATGAGCGACATGCGGTGCTCGACGCCGGGCGCGCCGTTCGGGATTTTCGAGAAGTCGTCGCGGCCCAGCTCCTTCTGCTCCTTCATGCAGAAGGGGCAGTGGTCGGTGGAGATGACTTGCAGGTCGTCCGTCTTCAAGCCCTTCCAAAGCTCTTCCTGATTCCACTTCTCGCGGAGCGGCGGCGTCATCACGTACTTCGCGCCCTCGAAGCCCTCGCCGTAGTCGTCTATCGAGAGGAAGAGGTACTGCGGGCACGTCTCGGCGAAGGCGGGCAGGCCGCGGTCGCGCGCCTCTCGCACCTGATGGAGCGCGTCGGCGCAGGAGAGGTGGACGATGTAGACGGGCGACTCGGCCATCTCGGCGAGGCGGATGGCGCGGTGGACGCCCTCGGCCTCGGCGATGGTCGGGCGTGTGAGCGCGTGGTACTTCGGGGCGGTGCGCCCGGCGGCCAGAGCGCGCTTGATGATCTCGTTGATGACGACGCCGTTCTCGGCGTGCATGCAGACGAGGCCGCCGCGCTCGCCCGCGGCCGACATGGCGCGGAAGATGGTGGCGTCATCCGACAGGAAGACGCCCGGGTAGGCCATGAAGAGCTTGAAGCTCGTGACGCCCTCGTCCATCGCCCTGTGCAGCTCCGGCACGCGCTCGTCTTCGAGGTCGGTGACGATGAGGTGGAAGCCGTAATCAATCGCCGCCTTACCCTCCGCCTTCGCGTGCCACGCGTCCAAACCCTCCCTCAAAGCCTGCCCCTTGTACTGCACGGCGAAGTCGATGATGCTCGTCGTCCCCCCGTGCGCCGCCGCAATCGTCCCCGTCCGGAAGTCGTCCGACGCCTGCGTCCCCCCGAACGGCAGCTCCATGTGCGTGTGCGGGTCGATCCCGCCCGGAATGACGAGCTTCCCACCCGCGTCAATCACCCGGTCGGCCTCCACGTCCAACTTCGCGCCGATGGTCGAGACCGTCTCGCCTTCGATCAGGATGTCGGCCTTGTAATCATCAACGGCGGTGACGACGCGGCCATTGCGAATGAGAGTCTTCATAGAAGTCCTGTTAGGAGTTACGTTCAGAATCAGCGTAAACCGAGCGGAGGGAATGGGTCTTCTCTAAAATCCCGTTAATCCTGGTAACCGAAGCCCGGACCATAAATCCCTTAATAGCGCCTCGTCCGGGCGTCGAATCTAGTAATTCGGAATACTGTTCCAAGATGTGCCGGGCACCATCTAAGTCGCTGGCTAGTTCCTCTTGGTATTCAATTAAATTTGGAGACATGCCACTCATGTCTTCAATTTCAACAAGACTTTCAAAAATAGTGTTGGCCCGACCTGCAACCTCAACAACACGCCACTCTGAGGTCTCAATCACGCGAGGTGTTTTTCTTATTAGCTCAGAAGAGTTAACAATCTCTCTGAGTGAGTCATCAATCAAACTTAGAGCTGGTTGCAAAATTAAAGGTCGCTAGCGCCGAAAACGAATAAGATAGAGGGTCTCGTCAGACAAAGGGATAAGCCGTATGTCCGACTCGATCCTCTCCGACCAACTGTGGCAGCGCATCGAGCCGCTGCTCCC
>DATHBF010000071.1:0-2371 GCA_035296285.1 Pyrinomonadaceae bacterium
CCTGCGCACCTTCTCGCGCCTCGACGAGGCCGAGTTCAAGAAAGTTGACATCCACGACGGGCTCGACTCAACGCTCCGGCTGCTGTCGCGCTACTTCAGTTCGGGCACCATCACGCTGCGGCGTGAGTACGGGCGGCTGCCGCCCGTGGATTGCTACGCGGGCCAACTCAACCAAGTCTGGATGAACCTGCTCGCCAACGCCGCCCACGCCGTCAAGGGCGGCGGCTCGGTGTCGGTCGAGACCGAGAGCCGCGGCGAGTCCGTTGTCGTCCGCGTCCGCGACACGGGCTGCGGCATCGCGCCCGAAAACCTCCCGCGCATCTTCGACCCGTTCTTCACCACGAAGCCGGTCGGCGAAGGCACGGGCCTCGGCCTCTCCGTCACTTACGGCATCGTTGAGCGCCACGGCGGGCGCATAGAGGTCGAGAGCCGGCCCGGCAAGGGGACGGTCTTCACCGTGACAATACCCGTCGACGCGCGGCAAGGCTCGCGTCAGGAGGCGACGGCGGCGGAGCCCGCGGAGTTCGCCTGCAAGTAATGAGAAGGAGTCTTTTTACGTGAATCACAAAATACTGCTCGTGGACGACGAGCCGGCCAACCTGCGCCTGCTCGAACGTCTCTTCCGCCGCGACTACGAAGTGCTGACCGCCGCGTCGGGCGAGGACGCCCTGCGGCTGCTGTCGCAGCACGACGTGGCGCTCGTCGTCACGGACCAGCGGATGCCGGGCATGACCGGCGTCGAGTTGCTCGCGCGCACGTTCGACATGCGCCCGCACATGGTGCGCATCCTCCTCACGGGCTACACCGACATGGGGGCGCTCCTAGACGCCATCAACCGCGGCCAAATCTACCGCTACGTCACGAAGCCCTGGGATAATGACGACCTCCGCCTGACGGTCGCGCAGGCTTTGAGGCATTACGAGGCTAACAGGTCCCGCTATGAGGCCGAGGAGTCTAACAGGCGACTCGCGGACCGCCTGCGCGCGATGTCAGAAGGCGTCGTGCGCGCCATCGCCGACATACTCGAAGCGAAGGACCGCTACGTCTACGGCCACGCGCGGCGGGTCAGCGGCTACGCCTCGGCCATCGGCCGGCGCATGCGTCTGGGCACTGCCACGCTCGAACAGATCAGCCTGGCCGCGCTGCTGCACGACGTGGGCAAGATCAGCACGCCCGACTCCATCCTGCTTAAGCCGGCCGCACTCACGGAAGAGGAGCGTGCCGTCGTCCGTCTACACTCGGAGCGCGGCGCGCGACTGCTCGCCGCCGTGCCGGAGATGGAAGAGGTCGCCGCGGCGGTGCGTCACCACCACGAGAACTGGGACGGCACGGGCTACCCCGAGGGACTGGCGGGTGAGCGGATACCGCTCGCCTCGCGCGTCATACACGTCGCCGACGCCTACGACGCGATGACCAGCCCGCGCCCCTTCCGCGACGCCCTCGGACACGACGCCGCCCTGCGCGCGCTGACCGAAGGCGCCGGCACGCAGTTCGACCCCGAGGTCGTTGCCGCCTTCTGCGGGCTCGAAGCCCTGGCGCAGATACGCGCCGCCGTAACGCATGGGGCTTTCGGGTCACAATATCTTCCCGCAATGCCGCCGGGCGGCCCGCGGGAACTAGCGCCGGAGGAGTTGGTGATGGCGATCAAGATGGAGCCGGTGCTGGCCGCCTCCGTCCTGCATGCGGTCAACGGCCCGCGTCGCGCCGGAAAGCCGATGGCGAGTATACAGACGGCCTGCGCCCGCGTCGGCGAAGACGCCCTGCGGGCCTTGCTCGCGCAGGGGCGCGCGGGCATGAGTATCAGATACGAGGCGGAGGTGCTGCGCGACCACTCGCGGCGTTGCGCCGCAGCCGCGAAGCTGCTGGCGGAGAAGACGGGCGTGCTCGACCCGGAAGAAGCCTACACGCTCGGGCTCCTCCACGACCTCGGCGAAGCCCTGCTCCACACGCTCTTCCCCGAAGAGATGGAGCACATCGTGTGGCTCGGCAACGTCGGCGCGCGCGCCGAGCGGGAGCGCGCGGCCTTAGGAGTCAGTCACGGGCAGGTCGGCCAGTGGATGCTCGAAGAGTGTGGCCTCCCGCCCGAACTTACCTTCGCCGTCCAGACTCACCACGAGGCCGTCCGCAGCAGCGTCCCGGCGGCACTCCTGCTGCACGTCGCCGACGCCATAGCTGACGCGCCCGACTCCTGCGAGCTGGCGGGCCTCGACGCGCTCGGCGCGGATTGCCTCAGGCCGCTCAGTCTGAGCCGCGCCGACCTGGCGCGGATTCACGAGACGGTCAACGAACAGGTCGGCGAAAGATTCGTCGGCGTCATCGCCTGAGTGCCCCGCCTCATGTCGCAGGCGGCATAAAAGTCTAAAGCGAAACG
>DATHBF010000072.1:0-9593 GCA_035296285.1 Pyrinomonadaceae bacterium
CATTCAGGGCGAGGCCCGCCGCCTCATCGCCGAGGTCGAACGGATGCTCAGCTTCGCCGGCATCCAGTCGGGCCGCGCCGCGTACGACTTCCGCCTGACGGACGTGGGCGAGCTGGTCGGCCGCGCGCTCGAAGAGTTCCGCCCCGCCTTCGAGGACGGCGGCTGGACGGTGGAGCAGGACGTGCCCGACAGCCTGCCTCCCGTCATGGCCGACGCGCGCGCCGTCGAGAGCGCCGTCAAGAACCTCGTCGAGAACGGCTTGAAGTACGGGGCGACGGGGAAGTGGTTAAGGGTCTCGGCGCGGGCCGACCGCAACGGGAAGGGCAGTGAGGTGTGCGTCACGGTCGAGGACCGCGGCCCCGGCGTCGGGCCTTCCGAGGCGGCGCACATCTTCGAGCCGTTCTACCGCGGCTGCGCGGCGCGCGACGCCGCTGCCGGCGGCGCCGGCCTCGGCCTCTCGCTCGTCCGCCGCCACGCCGAGGCCCACGGCGGCCGCGTCACCGTCGCGCGCTCGGACGAAGGCGGCGCGGTCTTCACCCTCCACCTGCCGGCGAAAGGTGACGGCGATGCCTGACCGCATCCTCATCGTCGAAGACAACGCGGGGCTTTCGATGGCCCTGACGGACCTGCTCGCCGCCGAAGGGTACGAGGTCGAGTCGGCCGGGACGGGGCCGGGCGGCCTGGAGGCCGCGTCGGGTGGCCGCTTCGACCTCGTCATCCTCGACGTGATGCTGCCCGGCAAGAACGGCTTCGACGTGTGCAGAGATTTAAGGAAGCGCGGCGTGGACACGCCCGTCCTGATGCTGACGGCGCGCAGCCAGGTGATTGACAAGGTGCTCGGCCTCAAGCTCGGCGCCGACGACTACCTCTGCAAGCCCTTCGAGCAGCTCGAACTCCTGGCGCGCGTCGAGGCGCTCCTGCGGCGGGGGCAGTCGAAGGCGCGCGCGCAAGGGGGCCAGGAGTCGTTCGCCTTCGGCCCCGTCGTCGTGGACTTCCGCAGCACGGAGGTCTTGCGCGGCGGAAGGCCCGTCGAGATGTCGGCGCGCGAGTTCCGGCTCCTCCGCTACTTCATCGAGCAGCGCGGCGCGACGCTCTCGCGCCGGCTCCTGCTGCGCGAGGTCTGGGGCTACGACGCCGAGACCATGACGCGCACCGTTGACGTGCACGTCGGCCTCCTCCGCCAGAAGCTCGAAGACGACCCAAAGAACCCGCGCCACTTCCTCACCATGCGCGGCCACGGCTACAAGTTCGTCGCCTGAAAAAAGGTATCAGTTGTCAGCCGCCGGTTCTCGTCTTTACTAATCTTCGGGTAAGATTCCGAACTATGGGCGAACAGAGGGTCGAACAGGGGCAGGACGAGCGGCGCTCGCAGGACTTCATGAAGGCGCTGCTGAACGATCTCGCGGCGCTCGAAAGGATGCTCGACGAGGGGCGCATCGAGACGGGCGTGCGCCGCATGGGCGCCGAGCAGGAGATGTTCCTCGTGGACTCTTCGATGCGCCCCGCGCCGCTCGCCACCGAAGTCATCGGCCGCCTCACGGACCCGCGCTTCACGCCCGAGATCGCCCGCTTCAACCTCGAAGCCAACCTCACGCCGCGCACGCTCGCCGCCGACTGTTTCCGCCAGCTCGAACAGGAGATCAACGAAGTCATCCGTCTGGTCCGCGAGGCCGCGCGCCCGCTCGGCGCCGACGTGCTGCTCGCCGGCATCCTCCCCACACTCCAGCGCCGCGACCTGACGCTCGACAGCATCACGCCCGCCCCGCGCTACTACCAGCTCAACGACGCCGTCATGGGGTCGCGCGGCGGCGACGTGTCGGTCCACATGAAGGGGCTCGACGAGATTCATCTCAGCTCCGACAACATCATGCCGCTCTCCTCGAACACCAGCTTTCAGGTCCACCTGCAAGTCGGCCCCGAGGAGTTCGTGCCGATGTACAACGCGGCGCAGGCCGTCACGGCCCCGGTGCTGGCGGCCGCCGTCAACTCGCCCGTCTGGCTCGGCAGCCGACTCTGGCAGGAGACGCGCGTCGCCCTCTTCCAGCACTCGGCCGACTCGCGCACGCGCGCCGAGCAGGAACGGCAGAACCCGACGCGCGTCGGCTTCGGCGAGCGTTGGCTGACGCGCTCGGTGCTCGAACTCTTCCGCGAAGACGTGGCGCGCTTCCGCGTCATCCTCACGAACGACGTGGACGAGGACTCGATGGAAGTCCTCGCGGCGGGCGGCGTGCCGAGGCTCAAGGCTTTGTCGCTGCACAACGGCACGGTCTGGTGGTGGAACCGCCCGTGCTACGGCGTCGGCGAAGGCCGCGCCCACCTCCGCATCGAGAACCGCGTCCTGCCCTCGGGGCCGACGCCACTCGACGAGACGGCCAACGCCGCCTTCCTTATCGGCCTGACGACGGCGTTCCCCTCCGAGTACGGCGACATCGGCAAGGCCATGTCCTTCGACGACGCGAAGACCAACTTCTGGGCCGCCACCCGCCACGGCCTCAAGGCGCAGTTCTCGTGGGCCGGCGGGAGGACGCAGGCCGCGGGCGCGCTCATCCTCGAACACCTCCTGCCGCTTGCGCGCGCGGGGCTGAAGTCTTACGGCGTTGACTCGTCGGACGTGGACCGCTACCTCGGCACCATCGAGGAGCGCGTCCGCACGCGGCAGACCGGCGCGCAGTGGGCGCTGAGGTCGCTTGCGGCCCTGGGGCCGGCGAGCGGCGAGCACAACATGCGCGCGCTGGCCGCCGCCATGCACGCCAACCAGCGGACGGGCGAGCCCGTCCACCGCTGGCCCCTGGCCGGAGAGTCCGGCGACGCGGGCAGGCAGGACTGGGTTGAGGGCTACCGCACCGTCGGGCAGTTCATGACGACCGACCTGTTCACCGTCCGCCCCGACGACCTCGTGGACCTGGCCGCCTGCGTCATGGACTGGAAGCACGTCCGCCACGTCCCCGTCGAGGACGGCGAGGGCCGGCTCGTCGGCCTCGTCTCGCACCGCGACATCGTGCGCCTGCTCGCGCGCCGGCTGCCCTCGGATGAGGAGGACGAGCCCGTGCTCGTCAGCGGCATCATGTCGACGGACCCCGTCACGGCCTCGCCCGACACGCCGACGCTCGAAGCCATCGCCCTCATGCGAGGCCGCAAGGTGGGCTGCCTCCCCGTCGTCGAGAACGGCCTGCTCGTCGGCATCGTCACGGCCCAGGACTTCCTCGCCGCCTCGGCCCGCCTCTTCGAGGAGCGCCTCGGGCCGCGCGAGCCTTCGCCCGACAACAGAATTGGCGAAAAATTGTGACGCCCGTCACACCAAAACCGACGAGGCCGGTGTTAGACTCCTCCCGTAATCACTGAATCGTAAGTCTGTCTCGAACTCGGGAAGGGGTCGGATGAATCTGCGGGCGTTGCAGTGGGTCGTCCTCGGCGTGGCCTTCGGCGCGGCGGCCGGCATCGGCGGCTACACCTTCATCTACGCCAAGGGCTACTCCTACCTCACCAACAACCCGGCGGCCTGCGCCAACTGCCACGTCATGGAGGAGCAGTACAGCGGCTGGCTCAAGTCCTCGCACCGCTCGGTCGCCACCTGCAACGACTGCCACACCCCGCCCGGCTTCTTCGGCAAGTACTACACGAAGGCGTCGAACGGCTTCTGGCACTCCTACTACTTCACGACCGACACCTTCCACGAGCCGATTCAAATCACGAAGCGCAATCACGAGATCACCGAGCAGGCGTGCCGCAACTGCCACCAGCCGGTGGTCGAGGCCATCGAGGGGCCGCACCAGGGCCAAATCTCCTGCGTGCGCTGCCACCTCTCGGTCGGGCACATGCACTGAAGTCTGGGGGGCGGGGGAGACTATGGCTGAGGAAGAGAGGGACGAGTCGGCGGGCGCGGGCAGTGAGGCGCCGACGAAGAAGAGGCGCGGGCGCCCGTTCAAGTTTTTCGTGGCGGCGGCCGTCGCGGCGGCCCTGCTCGCCGTCGGCGTCATCGCGCTCCTCGTCAACATCATGGAGCGCAAGCAGGAGGCGCGCAACCCCTTCTACCGCGTCGTCGAGCTGACGGACGACACCGTGGACCCGGCCGTCTGGGGCAAGAACTTCCCGCTCCAGTACGACGGCTACCGGCGGACCGTGGACCAGGTCCGCACGCTCTACGGCGGCAGCGAGGCCGTGCCGCGCAAGCCGACCCAGGCCGACCCGCGCTCAATCGTCGCCCAGTCGCGCCTCGAAGACGACCCGCGCCTGAAGGTCATGTGGGCCGGCTACGCCTTCTCCAAGGACTTCCGCGAGGAGCGCGGCCACGCCTACATGCTCGACGACCAGACCTTCACCGAGCGCCAGCAGGTCACGCAGCAGCCCGGCACCTGCATGAACTGCCACGCCTCCGTCTACACCGTCTACAAGCAGCTCGGCGGCGGCGACATCTTCCAGGGCTTCGAGAAGCTGAACCAGATGCCCTACTTCGAGGCCCGCAAGATAGTCTCGCACCCCGTCGCCTGCATCGACTGCCACGACCCCTCGACCATGCAGCTGCGCGTCACCCGGCCCGCCTTCATCGAGAACCTGCGCGCGCTGGCGATGTCCGAAGACCCCTTGCCGCACCTGACCAGCATCGAGCACTGGCGGCAGCAGGGCCGCAAGGGCGCCTACGACGTGAACACGATGGCCTCGCGCCAGGAGATGCGCGCCTTCGTCTGCGGCCAGTGCCACGTCGAATACTATTTCAAGGGGCCGGAGAAGCGGCTCACCTACCCCTGGTCGAAGGGCCTGAAGGTTGACCAGATCATGGCCTACTACGAGGAGGTCGGGCACAAGGACTGGGAGCACGCCGAGACGGGCGCGCCGGCCCTGAAAGCGCAGCACCCCGAGTTCGAGATGTGGAACCAGGGCATCCACGCGCGCTCGGGCGTGGCCTGCGCCGACTGCCACATGCCCTACACGCGCGTCGGCGCGCTCAAGATCAGCGACCACCACGTCCGCTCGCCGCTCCTGAACATCAACCGCTCCTGCCAGACCTGCCACCGCTGGCCCGAGGAGGAGCTGCGCGCCCGCGTCGAGACCATCCAGGGGCGCACCTTCCGCATGCGCGACCTCGCCATGGACGCCCTCGTCGAACTCATCGGCGAGATCAAGGCGGCGCGCGCCGCCGGGCGCACCGACCAGGAGCTGGCCGCGGCCCGCGGCTACCAGCGCAAGGCGCAGTTCTATCTCGACTTCGTCGAGGCCGAGAACTCCACGGGCTTCCACGCCGGCCAGGAGGCCGAACGCATCCTCGGCGAGTCAATCAACTTCACGCGGCTCGGGCAGGCGGCCCTGCGCGCCGCGCCGACGCAACAGCCCGCCGCCTCGCACTAGATACAGACCGGAAGTTTCGACACGGAGAAGGAAGAGGGAGGGGAAGGCGATGCTGGAAGTCAGGGAGATGACGCGGGAGGAGATAACCGCTCTGCTCACGCGGCTCAACTTCGGGCACCTCGGCTGCACGCGCGACAACCACCCCTACGTCGTCCCGATGAACTATGCCTACGACGAGAGCGGCCTCTACTTCCTGACGACCGACGGGACGAAGACCGAGTTCATCGCCGCCAACCACGAGGTCTGCTTCCAGGTCGAGGAGGTCGAGGGGCCGCAGAGCTGGCGCAGCGTGATGCT
Source organism: Pyrinomonadaceae bacterium (assembly GCA_035296285.1). Taxonomy (GTDB): domain Bacteria; phylum Acidobacteriota; class Blastocatellia; order Pyrinomonadales; family Pyrinomonadaceae; genus QHXN01. The sequence continues at coordinate 5,641 of DATHBF010000072.1, forward strand.
GATTGGCCGCGCCGAGCGGCTCGAAAAGGCCGAGGAGACGGAGCGGGCCATGCGTGTCATCGCCGCCCGCAACCCGACGCTCGCCCCGGCGCTGAGCGACACGAGAATCGGCGCCTGGCGCCGCCCCGCCAACATTTCCATCTACTGCGTCCGACCCGAAGCCCTCTACGGACGCCGCACCGCATAAAAAGTCGCCGGCAGCCGGAGCCTGATTGAAAAGCCCCGCGGGGAAGAAGTTTGCGGGGCGGGCGGCGCGTGGGGTAAAAGGTCGCGTATGGATAAGGTTGCCGCGCTGAGGCGGACGGCGCTGTTCGGCGAGCTGGACGAGAGGACGTTGGGGGCGCTGGCCGCGCTCGCCGTCGAGCGGCGGTTCGCGCGCGACGAGGTGCTGTTCATCGCGGGCGACGAGGCGCGCGGGCTCTACGTCATAGTCGAAGGGGCGGTGCGCGCCTTCCGCGAGAGCGAGGACGGGCGCGAGCAGGTCATCCACGTCGAGAGGGCGGGGGCGACCGTCGCCGAGGTGCCCGTCTTCGACGACGGCCCGTTCCCCTCGACCGCCGCGGCCGAGGAGGAGACGACGGCGCTCTTCATCGCCAGGCGCGACGTGCGCCGGCTCTGCCTCGAACACCCGGAGATAGCCCTGGCCGCGTTAAAAGTTCTGGCGGGGCGGCTGCGGCGCTGCGCCGAGCTGGTCGAGACGCTCTCGCTGCGCGAGGTCGGCCAGCGCCTCGCGCGCTTCCTTCTGGCCGAGGCGAGGGCGCGGGGCGGGCGCGAGGGCGCGGGCCTCGCCGTCAACCTCACGCACACCAACCAGCAGATCGCCGCCCGCGTCGGCTCGGTCCGCGAAGTCGTCTCGCGGGCGTTGGCCCGCCTCCAGCACGACGGCCTCATCCGCCTCGAAGGCCGCCGCCTCACCATCCCCGACGAGCGGGCGCTCGCCTCCTTCGCCGGGGAATGATTAAGAGTTAAACATACGCGGCCGCTTCAAGCTCGACGGCGTGGGGGAAGAGGACGTTGTTTTCGAGGTGGACGTGACGGTGCAAGTCCTGCTCGAACTCTTCAAGGGCGGCGTAGAGGGCGCGGAAGCTGAAGCAGGCGTCCGCGGGCGGGCGGAAGTCCGAGGCCGCGGCGGACCGGGTCGAGCGAGCCGGCTGAGCTGTTGGGATAGAGGGCGAGCGGCGGGAGTTGGTCGTAATGCGCCGGGCGCGCGAGAGGTGGTGCGCCGCGCCGGATGCACTTCGGCAACTACACGGGCCGGTCTCCCTGCGCGGGAGGATCGAAGAGAGCCGTAAATTGTCAATCGTCAATCGTGAATCGTGCTTGAGCGCCATCCATCCCGAGTGATTATCACGAAGGGTGAGTGGCGCTCAACTTCTATTCACGATTTACGATTCACGATTTACTTGTAGCGGTATGTGATGCGGCCCCGGGTGAGGTCGTAGGGGGAAAGCTCGACGGCGACGCGGTCGCCTGCGAGGATGCGGATGTAGTTCTTGCGCATCTTGCCGGAAATCTGCGCCAGCACGACGTGGTCGCTGTTGTTGATGCGGACTTTGAAGAAGGCGTTCGGGAGCTTGTCTATGACAACGCCCTCCGCCGGGACTAAATCCTCTTTTGCCAAACTTCGACTCTCCTTTTTCTCTACGGTTGGGGAAGTCGGCCGCGCGCTTTTTAGAGACGCGCGGCCGCGGTTGAAAGTTAGCCGTTACCTCGCTCGGCGCGGGCGGAACGAGCGGCCGCCGGAGCGGCGGCGCGCGGGCGCGAACGACTTGGCGGCGCCCGCGACGGCCGGCTTCGAGCCGCCGAAGCCGGGCATGACGACGCGCTCGACCGGCTGGCCCGTCAGGCGCTCGATGGCGCGCATCGAAAGCTCCTCGACGGGAGTGACCAGCGTGATGGCGCGGCCCGTGTTGCCGGCGCGGCCCGTGCGGCCGATGCGGTGGACGTAGTCCTCGGGCGCCTCGGGCACGTCGTAGTTGATGACGTGCGAGACGGAGTCCACGTCGATGCCGCGGGCGGCGATGTCGGTGGCGACCAGCACGCGCGTCGTGCCTTCTTTGAAGCCGCGGAGGGCGGCCTCGCGCTGCGGCTGCGAGCGGTCGGCGTGGATGCGGTTGACACTATGCTCGCGCGCTTCGAGGATGTGCGAAAGCCTCTCGGCCCCCCGGCGCGTGCGCGTAAAGACTAACACGCGGTCGAAGTTCTCGCTCTCACGCTCGCGCTCAAGGAGGTCGAGCAGCAGGGCCGTCTTCGACTCCATCGCCACGGGGTAGGCGGACTGCTCGACGGTCGCGGCGGCACGGCCGCGCTGGCTGACCTCGACGACCTCGGGCGAGCGCATCGTCGTGCGCGCCAACTGCTCGATCTCGGGCGACATCGTCGCCGAGAAGAGAAGCGTCTGGCGGTCCGTCGGGAGCGCCGCGAGCACCCTGCGAATCTGCGGCAGGAAGCCCATGTCGAGCATCCGGTCGGCCTCGTCTAAGACGAGGACTTCGAGGTGGCGGAAGTCAACGGCGCCGCGCTCCATGTGGTCGAGCAGGCGGCCCGGCGTGGCGACGATGACGCCCGCGCCGCGGCGCAGGGCGTCGGTCTGGCGGGCCATGCCCGTGCCGCCGATGAGGGTGGCGCAGCGCGGCGCGCCCTTCTTGGGCGCCAGCTCGCGGTAGCTCGCGGCGATCTGCGTCGCCAGCTCGCGCGTCGGCGCGAGGACGAGCAGGCGCACCCCGGGGCGCGGCCGCTCCGCCATCCGCTGGATGGCCGGGAGCATGAAGGCCGCCGTCTTGCCCGTGCCCGTCTCGGCGCAGCCGATGAGGTCGGCGCCCGTCAGGACGATGGGGATGGCGCGACGCTGAATGGGCGTCGGTTCGGTGTATCCGAGGGCTTCGCACGCGGCGACCTGCGCGGCGTGGAGCCCCAGTTCTGAAAAGCTCATGAGTACCTTTCGGCGCCCGGCGAACGCACGTTCGGGACGCCTCTCCTGACTAAAAAATGGTGCCGGCGCCCCCGCCGTCAAAGCGACGGGGGCGCCTGCGGCCCTGTGCAAGGGCTCTTACTTACCAGCGGGGCTCGCGGTTGCCGCCGCCGCCGCCGCCGTAGCCGCCACCGCCGCCGCGGTTGCCGCCGCCGCCGTAGCCGCCACGGCCGCCGCCGCCGCCACCGCGCGAGCCGCCGCGGTCTTCGCGCGGGCGGGCCTCGTTGACGGTCAGGGCGCGGCCGCCGATCTCCTTGCCGTTGAACTGCTGGATGGCCGCCTGGCCTTCCTCGGCCGAAGCCATCTCGACGAAGCCGAAGCCGCGCGAGCGGCCCGTCTCGCGGTCCTCGACCACGGACGCTGACTGGACGGTGCCGGCCTGCGAGAAGAGCTGTTCGAGCTCCTCGCTCGAAGTCCTGAACGACAGGTTGCCGACGTAGAGTTTCATGGACATAGACTGATACCTCCTCCCTCACAAGGGAGTTGCAAAGTGAAGCTGCGAATCAGAGTGGCTTCGGCGTAACGGTGGGCAGCGAAGAACCTGCGTTCGGGTGCTCTTGGCGAGCGGCTTCAGTTGTTGAGACCGGACCTACTCTCCAATCATCCCAAACGCCGCTCGGCAGGAACTACCAGAGCATGTGGCGCATCACCGTTGATGCAAGAGAGAAGGAATGTTTACCGCGCACTATGATGCACGAAAAGGGGTCATAGTTGCAAGCCCGCGCTAGTCGTGACCGACCACGTCGGCCGTCGTCGCCGCCTCGCGCGCGGGGGCCGTTTTCTTCAGGCGGGCGGCGCCGCGCCACTTGGAGAGGGCCTCGCGGAGCAGTCCGAAGACCGTCGCCCGGTTGTCGTAGACCAGCCTCAGCCACGCCCCACGGCTCATCTGCGGGAAGTAGATGCCGCGGAAGAAGAGGCGCGAGATCAGCATGCTCGCACGGTACTGGAACGCAGCCCCCGCTATCGACCGCACCGCCTCGGC
>DATHBF010000073.1:0-2397 GCA_035296285.1 Pyrinomonadaceae bacterium
CCACGACGCTCTACTCGGCCTTCTCGAAAGGCGAGCAGTCGCCCCTGCCCGAGCTGCCGATTCAATACGCGGACTTCGCCGTCTGGCAGCGCCGGTGCCTGCGCGACGAAATTCTGGAAGCGCACCTCGCCTACTGGAGGCGACAACTGGACGGCGCGCCCGCCGCCTTAAGTCTGCCGCTCGACAGGCCGCAGCCGCCGGCCGCGACCTTCCGCGGGGCGAGCCTCCCGCTGCGCGTCCCGCTGGCGCTGGCCGACGACCTCAAAGTTTTGAGCCGGCAGGAGGGCGTCACGCTCTTTATGACGCTGCTGGCGACGTTCAAGGTTTTGCTCCACTCGTATTCCAGGCAGAGCGACATCGTCGTCGGCACGAACGTCGCCAACCGAAATCGGAGCGAGACCGAAAGGCTCATCGGCTTCTTCATCAACCTCCTCGTGCTCAGGACCGACCTTTCGGGCGCGCCCTCTTTCCGGGAGCTACTCGCGCGCGTCCGTGACGTGACGCTGAAGGCGCTGGCGCATCAGGACCTGCCGTTCGAGAAACTGGTGGGCGAACTCAAGCTCGAGCGCGGCCTGAACCGGACGCCGCTCGTGCAGGCGGTCATGCAACTCCACACGGCCCCGCGCGCCGCGCTCGAACTTCCGGGGCTGAGCCAGGAGTTTCTCGACGTGGGCGTCGAAACGGTGCCTTTCGACCTCGTCTTAAATATGTTGGAGACGGGCGAGGGACTGACCGGCGCGCTGCTCTACAACACCGACGTGTTTGACGCCGCGACGATTGCCGGGATGGCCGGGCGTTACAGGCTCCTGCTCGACAAGGCGGCCGCCGAGCCGGACGTCGGGCTCGACGAAATGGTAGAGATGCTCGCGAAAGCCGAGCGGCAGGAACACCTCGCCCGCCAGGAAAAGTTCAAGCGCGACCGCAGCGCGAAGTTAAAAAACGTCAAGTTGCAGCCCGTCACCCCCTCCAAATAAACGAGAGAAAGAAAGCTGGAAGGGCTTCGCCGACGCCTTTCGGACCGGGCGGCATCAGCGAGAGGAAACGACAGATATGTCAGATACGGTTGAGGGATTTCAATTTTCGCCCCAGCAGGAGCGCCTGTGGTCGTTGCTCGGGAGCGACGCCGGCGCGGCATACCGCGCGCAGTGCGCCGTGCGTTTGCAGGGAGTCGTGCGAACGCAGACGCTCGAAGCGGCGCTCTCACGCGTGGTCGAGCGGCATGAAATCCTCCGCACCGTTTTTCGCACGCTGCCCGGCATGTTTCTCCCCCTTCAGGTCATCACGGCCGACTGCGCCCCGCCGCTTCGCCGGGTCGACCTCTCCGCCTCGACTCACGCGGAACAACAGTCGCGCGTCGAAGAACTGCTCGCCGAGGCGGCAAGCAGGGCGGTCAATCTAGAACGCGGCGCGCCGCTCGACCTAGCCCTGCTTACGCTCTCGCCCGCCGAGCACGTCCTGCTCATCACGCTGCCCGCGCTCTGCTCGGACAAGCCGTCGCTCGGCCAACTGGTGCGGGAAATCAGCGGCGCTTACGCCGACGCCTCGCGGCGCGAGGAGAACACGGAAAGCCCCGTGCAGTACGCGGTCGTCTCGCAGTGGCTCAACGAGTTGCTCGAAGCGGAGAACGCGCAGATCGGCAGAGACTACTGGCACGAGCAGAACACGCACGCGGCGGCGAAGCTGCCCTTCGAGCAGGACGCCGCCGGCCGGGGGGCGTTCTCTTGGGAGGTCGTAACCTCGACGTTGCGTCCCGCGCTCGCCGCAAAGCTCGACGGGCTCGTCGAGCGACACGAGGCCACGGCTTTCGTCTTTCTCCTGACCTGCTGGCAGACCCTGCTCTCTCGCCTGACGGGACAGCCGGACGTGCTCATCGGGACGGGCTTCGACGGCAGGAGCGATGCCGATCTGTCGGGGACGCTCGGCCTCATGGCCAGATACCTGCCGCTCCGCGGCCGCGCCGAAGAGGATTCGACGCTCGGCGACGTGCTCAAGCAGGTGGAAGAGGCCGCGCGTCAGGCGTACGAATGGCAAGAGTGTTTCGTCCGCGAGCCGTCCGCGTCGGCGGCTGGCGAAACGCCCTACTTCCCCTTCTGTTTCGACTACGAAGAACAGCCCGCCGATTACCAGGCGGGCGGGGTGGTCTTCTCCATCCTCAGGCAGCACGCCTGCATCGACCGCTTCGACCTCAAGCTCTCCTGCGTGCGCCGGGGCGGTGAGCTGGTCGCAGAGTTTCACTTCGACACGGCCGTCTTCCGGCCGGAGGACGTGGAACGTTTGGCGGAGCAGTTCCAGACTCTGCTGGAGGACGCCGCCGAGAACATGCGGTCTCCGATTGGGGAGCTGAAGCTCCTGAGCAGCGCCGAACGGCGGCGGGTGCTGGTGGAGTTCAACGACACG
>DATHBF010000074.1:0-2645 GCA_035296285.1 Pyrinomonadaceae bacterium
TGCCGCCGGGGCTCACCCCCTCGGCGACGGCGCAGCCCGTCGTCATCAACAACAACGGCGCCGTCATCCGCACCTCGCTCGTCCTGAACCCGGCCCAGCCCGACATCTTCACCTCGACGAACGGCGCGGGCGGCCGCGCGCTCGTGCTCAACATCACCAACCCCCTGACCCAGACGACCGAGCCGTTCCCGGCCCCGTCGCGCCTGCTCATCATGCTGACGGGCGTGCGTCTGAACACGCTGACGACCTCGAACATCACCGTCCGCATCGGCACGACCGACCTGTCGGGCGCGGCCATCGTCTCCGTCGGCCCGTCGCAGACGGCCGGCTTCGACCAGATAGTGGTTGACCTGCCGGCCTCGCTCGCGGGCGCAGGCGACGTGCCCGTCATCGTCACCGTCTCGGTCGGCGGCTCGACCTTCACCAGCCGCCCGGCCGAGTCGGCGCCGCGCATCACGATTCAGTAAATCAGTAGCCGGTAGCCGGTAGCCAGTAGTCAGTAGAAGAAACTACTGGCTACTGGCTACCGGCTACCGGCTACTGCTTTTATGCTCTTCGGCCTCGATGCCATCCCGCTGACAGAAGCCCGCGCGGGCGTCGGGCGCTACACGCTGGAGCTTGCGCGCTCGCTGGCCGCCCTCTCGCCGGCCGACGAGTTCGAGCTGGCCTACCCTTCATCTTACAAGCCGATTAATTTAGCCGACGAAGAAGGCCCCGCGCCGCCGAACCTGTCGGAGGCGCGCGTGAGCGTCGGCGCGCTCGGGCGGCGTTGGTGGTCCGTGGGGCTTCCGCGCTACGCGGCGCGGCGGCGTCTCGATCTTTTTCACGGCACGAATTACGAGGTGCCGCTGTGGGGCTCGGCCGCGCGCGTCGTCACCGTCCACGACCTCTCGCTGCTCACGAGGCCCGAGACGCACGAGCGGCGGCGCGTCGCGCGCGCGCGCGTGCGCCTGCCGATGATGGCGCGGGCGGCCGACGCCGTCGTCGTCCCGACCGAGGCGGTCAGGCGCGAGGCGTGCGAGCGGCTGGGCCTCGACGCCTCGAAGGTCTTCACCGTCCACGAGGCGGCGGGCGACCTCTTCCGCCCCCTCGCGTTTGAAGAGACAGAGGGCGCGCGGCGAAGGCTCGGCGTGGGCGACGAGTTCCTGCTCTCGGTCGGCACGCTTGAGCCGCGCAAGAACCTTCCCGTCCTCCTCCGCGCCTTCGAGGAAGTGTTGCGCGCGCGCCCCGCGTCACAACTCCGACTCGTCCTGGCCGGGCGGACCGGCTGGCTCGCCGAGCCCTTCCTCGCCGCCGTCGCCGACTCGCCCGCGCGCCCCCGGGTCGTGCTGACCGGGTATCTCAAGGACGACGACCTGCGCTCTCTCTACGCCTCGTGCCGCGCCTTCGTCTACCCCTCCGTCTACGAGGGCTTCGGCCTGCCGCCGCTCGAAGCGATGAGCTGCGCCGCGCCCGTCGTCGCCGGCCGCGGCCCCGCGCTCGAAGAGGTGGCTGGCGACGCCGCGCGCCTCTTCGACCCCGCGAACGCCGAAGAGCTCGCCCGCATACTCCTCGAACTCCTCGACGACGCGGCGGCCCGCCGCACGCTCTCCGACGCGGGCACGCGCCGCGCCCGAGACTTCTCCTGGGAGAAGACGGCGCGCCTCACGCTCGACGTTTACGCGGAGGCGATGAGGAGGAAGAAAGGCAGGCCCTTCACTCGACCCTGACGGGCAGGCGGATGGTCCGCGAGCCGCGAAGCCCGAACCACGAAACGCCCTCCTGCAACATGTCGAGTTCGAGCAGGTAGTCGCCCGCGCGCGGCGGGGCGTTGACCGCGAGCGGCAGCTCGACCTCTTCGCCCGGTGCGAGGTCGCGCAGGAGGGGGCTGCGCCCGTCGTCGTTGACGGCGGCGCTCCCGTCCGCGTGGAGCCAGTGGTTGCCGAGACTCACCTGGAAGGGCGAGCCTACGCGGTCGCGCGTGCGCCACACGGCCCCGCCCGCGTTCCTGACGATGACGCGGAGCGTGGCCCGCTCGCCGGCCGCGAGCCGCGCCGGGGGCTCGACGACGCGAAGCTCCGCGCGGAAGCCGCCCTCGGGCAGGGGCGCCAGGCGGCGCGGCGGCCCTTCGGCCACGCAGGCCGTGTAAGGCTCGCTCCGCGCGAGCGGGCGGCAGCGCGGGCGCGGGTCTTCGGTGGTGATGACGACGGCACCTTCGGGCGCGGATTCCTCCGGCGGCAGGAGCACGAAGCGGTCGGGCGGCACGCCTTGAAGTGTCGAGTGCCAGAAAGCCTGTATGTAGCCGGGGATGTTCGGCGCGTCGGCGATGTGGACGGGGCGCGCGCCCGTGCCGAGCGCGGTCGGGAGGATGAGCGCCGGGTAGCCGGCGTCGAAGACGTGCAGCCTGCGCGGCGAGCCCGCGCTCGCGTGGTACTGCCACTGGAAGACCGCGCCCTGCATGAGCGTCAGCGCGGCGAGCGCGAAGAGGATTTTCCGCCGCGCGCCTTCCAGGAGCCAACCGACGGCCGGGACGGTTAAGACGAGGAGGAAGACGGGCACGGGCGACAGCCGCAGCATGTGGAAGTAGTCGCGCGTGAGGGAGGCCGGCACGAACGAGACGGCGAGGCCGTAGAGCACGAAGCGCCACCACGCGCTCCGCCGCTCGC
>DATHBF010000075.1:0-9413 GCA_035296285.1 Pyrinomonadaceae bacterium
CGCCTTCATCATAATGACGCCCGCATCACAGACGGGCAGGTTCGGGTCGTGGGCGCGCGAGGCTACTGGCTGATAGTCGAGCCGGTGACTTGAAAGCTGTCAGTTCTCTTGGTCTTTGACAATTCTCCGGTGCGGCGCGCGTTCAATCATCTACCAACTGCTCTATCGCACCCGCTGACGGCAACGCTGCCACATCTATCCCGACGCTCGATTTTCTGTGGCATGCCATGTGCATTAGGGAACAGTGGCAAGCATGGAAGAAGTTAAACCGTGACCCCGCCGCCATCACTTCTCTGAGCGTGGCCTGCCGCTACGCCAGCCGCCCGCCGAGCATCCCTACTTAACGTCCAATCTTACAGGAACCCGGGCTAGTAGCCGGGTTCTCCCGCTTTTTGGGGAAAATTTTCTTATCAGGAATATATTTCCCGGTCGCTTCCGTCGCCCGCGGGCGACAAGTTGTAAACCGTTGGGGCGACGGCTGTCGCCCGTAGGCTCCGAGTCGGTCGGTCACGTCACGTCATTTCGACAGAATTTGTCACCCGGCGGGTGACGAATTTTGCTCTTTTGCGTCAACGCGTCAAACGTTTTGCCGCACCCCCGCGAGGAATTTTTCCCGGGCTTTTTTTCACACGACGCGCGGGGCCGTGCTCGATGACGGGCGGCGGACGCTCTGTTAAACTCGGCCGCGTGCAGCAGGCAATTTCAACCGGCGCCGCGCCGCCACGCGAACGCTTCGGAAGGCTCCTGGCCGCGCGCGCGCGCGCTTCGGCCCCCGCGCCCGAGGAGGCTTTCACGGCCGCCGCTTCTGGGGCGCTGCTCGTCCTGGCCTTCCCCGATTTCGATTTGTGGCCGCTGGCGTGGGTCGGACTCGTCCCGCTGCTCTTCGTTATCGCACGTCGGCCGCAGGCGGGGCGGGCGTTCGTTTTGGGGTGGCTCGCGGGCACAATCTTCTTCTACGGCTCGTGCCACTGGCTGACCTTCCCGATGATCCGCTACGGCGGCATCCCGGCGCCGGTCGCGTATCTTCTATTACTCTTCCCGACGCTCGCCGCGGGCCTCTTCCCCGCCCTCTTCGCCGCGGGGCTGGCATACTTGTGCCGGCACCGTGGAGCGGGCGCGCTGCTGCTGCTGGCGCCGCCGCTCTGGGCCGCGACGGAGTGGGCTCGGCTCGGCGTCATCGGCCAGCTCTGGAACGCGCTCGGCTACTCGCAGGCTTTCAAGCCGATACTCATCCAGCCCGCGCGGCTCGGCGGCGTCTACGCCGTCAGCTTCCTCCTCGTCGCCGTCAACTCGGCCGTCGCCTACGCCATACTCAAGAGGGACGTGCGCTCGCTCCTGAAGTCTTCGGCCGTGGTCGTGGGCGTAGTGCTGGTGCTGTTCGTCTGCGAGAGGACGGGGCCTTCCATTTCGGACGAAGAGACGCCTTCGGCCGTGGTCGTCGCCGTGCAGCCGAACGTCATCCCGGACTTCAACCGCAGCCTCGCCGAGTACGACGCGCTCGGCGAGCAGCACTTCGAAGCGAGCGAGCGGGCCTTACGCGCTCTGGACGAGGAGTCACGCTGGCGCGGTCTGCCGCGCGTCGTCGTCTGGCCCGAGTCGCCGATGAACTTCCGCTTCTCGCGCGACTCGCGCTTCCGCGAGCGCGTCGCGCGTTTCGTGCAAATCAACCGCGCCTCGCTCCTCATCAACTCGCTTGAGCCGGCGCCGTCGCAGGGCGGCTACAACGCGGCCGTGCTCATAAATGAAGAGGGTCGGCTCGCCGTTCAGTATGATAAGATTCGCCTGATGCCGTTCGGCGAGTACGTGCCGCTGCCGCGCTGGATACCCGGCGCGGGCCACGTCCGCGGCATTGTCGGCGAGTTCACGCCGGGCACGCGCTACTCGCTGATGCCGCTCGGCACGGGCGGAGGGGCGCCGCGGGCCGGAGTCTTCATCTGTTTGGAGTCGGCCTACCCCTACATCACGCGCCGCTTCGCCGCGGAGGGCGCGGACGTTTTGATAGAGCTGACGAACGACGCCTACCAGGGCGACACGGGCGTCATGCGCCAGCACCTCGCGAACGCGGTCTTCCGCGCCGTCGAGACCGCGCGCCCCCTGCTCAGGGTGACGAACTCCGGCATCAGCGCCCGCGTCACGCCGCGAGGCGGGGTGTCGGACGCGACGGGCAGGTTCGAGCAGGCCGCGCGCGTCTGGACCGTGGCGCACGGCGACGGCGGCCGAAGTTTTTACGTGAAGTACGGCGACGCGTTCGTCGCCGCCTGCTCGCTCCTGAGCCTCGCGGCGCTCGTGCGGGCGAGGCGGAAGCGGGCGGCCGGTCCTTAACAAACTTGAGAGCAGACGTGTTGGAGGGTTGATGTCGAGAGCTTTACCTTTAAACGACGCAGGCGAAGACCGGGACTTGCGCGCGCGGGCCGAGGAGTTAAGCTCGCGCGTCGAACAGCTCGGGAGGTTTCTTTGATGTAGCCGCGAAGCGCGAGGAGCTGTCGCGGCTCGAAGCGCAGGCTTCGGAGCCCGACTTCTGGTCGGACCAGGAAGAGGCGCAGAAGGTCTTGCAGCAGCGCAGCCGGCTTGAGCGCGTCGTCAAGCGGCAGGAGTCTTTCGAGTCGGCGGTGGCCGACGCCGGAGTGCTCTTCGAGTTCGCCGGCGAAGACGAGGAGAGCGCGAAGGAGCTTCGCCAGCTCGTCGAGCGCATGGACGCGGAAGTCGCGCAGGCCGAGACCGAGATGATGCTCTCGGGCGAGTCGGACGCGCGCAACGCCATCTGCACCATCCACCCCGGCGCGGGCGGCACCGAGTCGCAGGACTGGGCCGAAATGCTCCTGAAGATGTATCTGAAGTGGGCCGAGCGGCGCGGCTTCAAGACCGAAGTCCTCGAATACCAGCAGGGCGAGGAGGCGGGCATCAAGAGCGCGACCTTCCGCGTCGAGGGCGAGTACGCCTACGGGCTGCTCGCGGCCGAGGCCGGCGTCCACCGCCTCGTCCGCATCTCGCCCTTCGACCAGGCGGCCCGCCGCCACACGAGCTTCGCCTCGCTCTTCGTCTCGCCCGAGATTGACGAGAACATCGAGGTCGAGATCAACGACAAGGACTTGCGGGTGGACACCTACCGCTCGACGGGCGCCGGCGGCCAGCACATCAACACGACCGACTCGGCCGTGCGCATCACGCACCTGCCGACCAACATCGTCGTCGCCTGCCAGAACCAGCGTTCGCAGCACCAGAACCGCGCCGTCGCCATGCAGGTCTTGCGCTCGCGCCTTTACGAGCTTGAGATAGAGAAGCGGCGCGCGGAGACCGACGCCCTCAAGGCGCAGATGGCCGACAACTCCTTCGGCTCGCAGATTCGCAACTACGTGCTCGCGCCCTACCGGCTCGTGAAGGACGCGCGCACCAAGGTCGAGCGCGGCGACGTGGACTCGGTCCTCGCCGGAGACATAGACGACTTCATCAAGGCGTACCTGCTCTCGCGCCGCGCCGCTTAGAAGAAGTTCGGAGAAGCTATGGCAACTTTGCAGACTGACGTGCGGATGAAGGCGGGCGGCGGGCAGCCACGCAACTCGCGGCGCAACGAGATCGTGGCCGTGGCGCTGTTCGCGCTCTCGGCGCTGCTGACGCTGTGCCTCGTCTCCTACAGCCCGAACGATTCTTCGTGGGCCGGGGCGGGCGCCGCGGGAGTGCGCAACTGGACGGGGTGGCTCGGGGCCAACGTCGCCTCGGCCCTCTTCCAGACCTTCGGCCTCGCCGCCGTCCTCCTGCCGCTCCTGCTCGTCGCCGCCGCCTGGCGGCGTTTTCGCACGCGGCGGATTCACGCGCCGCTGGGCCGCGTCGTCGGACTCCTCGCCATCACGCTCGCCGTCGCCTCGCTGTGCTCGCTCTTCGTCGCCGACCCGCTCGTTGACCGCAGCTTCAACGCGGGCGGCTTCGTCGGCGTCCTCGTCGCCGACAGCCTGAAGGGCGTGCTCAACACCGTGGGCTCGGCCGTCCTGCTCGGCGCGCTCGCGGCCGTCGGCCTGCTGCTCGCCACCAACTTCTCCTTCGTCAGCGCCTACGAGCGCACCGCCGCCGCGCTCGCGAACCCGGCCGGGGCTTTCCGCCGGAACGTCGAGCGGTTCGAGAGCTGGCAGGCCGCGCGTCGGGAGCAGGCGCAGGCCCGCGCGCAGGCGAGGCGCGAGGCGCGCGAGGCCGACGAGCGCGAGCAGGAGGCCCGGCGCGCCGCGTTGATGAACGAGGCCGAGGCCGCGAAGGCTTCCCCCGCCGTCTCGACCAAGCGCGTCTCCACGACTGAGTCCGGCGCGGCCGCCGCCATCCGCCGCTCGGCCGCCGCCGTCGGCGAAACGGAAAAGCTCTCGCGCGAGGACGAGATTCGCGCGCAGCTCGCGCGGGCCGAAGAAGACCTGGCCTCAATCGTCGCCCAGCCGACCATCAAGACGCCGCCCTCCGCGAAGAAGAACGACACGGCCGCCGAAGAAAAACCCGCCGCCGCTTCGGCCGCCGTCAAGCGCGTCTCGACGCCCGCGGCCCCCCCGAAAGAGTCCGTCCGCGAGGCGCCCGACGTTTCAGACATGATGAGCACGGCCGCCGTCGTGCGCACCGAGTCGGACGACGAGGTCAGCCCCTTCGCCGACGAAGACCCCTTCGAGGAGCGCCCGCGCCCGACAGTCACCGACCGCGCCGCCGCGCGCCGCGCCGAAGTGGCGGCCACCGCCGCCATGCTCGACTACAAGTTCCCCGACACGGCCTTCCTCAACGACGCGCCCCCGCGCCGCGAGCAGGCCGACGACGAGCTTTTGCAGATCGCGCAGCGCGTCGCCGAGAAGTGCAAGGAGTTCAACGTCACCGGCCAGATCAAGCACATCTGCCCCGGCCCCGTCGTCACCACCTACGAGTTCAAGCCCGACCCCGGCGTCAAGTACTCGCGCGTCACGGGCCTCGTTGACGACCTCTGCATCGCGCTCGAAGCCGAGTCCATCCGCATCGACCGCCTGCCCGGCAAGCCCCACGTCGGCATCGAGGTGCCCAACCCCGAGCGCGAGACCATCTTCCTCCGCGAAGTTTTAGAGTCGCGCCAGTTCCGCGACGCCGAATCGAAGCTGGTGCTCGCGCTCGGCAAGACCATCGACGGCATGAACTACGTCGCCGACCTCGCGCGCATGCCCCACCTGCTCATCGCAGGCGCCACCGGCACCGGCAAGTCCGTCTGCCTGAACTCGCTCGTCATCTCGATTCTTTATAAGGCCCGGCCCGACGAGGTGAAGTTCATCATGATTGACCCGAAGCGGTTGGAGCTGGGCCTCTACGCGGACATCCCGCACCTCTCCACGCCCATCATCACCGAGCCGAAGAAGGCGGCGAGCGCCTTGAAGTGGGCGGTGCGAGAGATGGAGCAGCGTTACAAGCAGCTCGCGCAGTGGGGCGTCCGCAACATCGACGGCTACAACGCCGAGGCCGACCGCCGCAACGACGTGCTCGACTACGACGAGCAGGGCGACCCCTGGAAGAAGCTCCCCTTCGTCGTCATCATCATCGACGAGCTGGCCGACCTGATGATGACCTGCGGCGCCGACGTGGAGGAGTCCATCACGCGCCTCGCGCAGATGGCGCGCGCCGTCGGCATCCACCTCGTCCTCGCCACGCAGCGCCCGAGCGTGGATGTCATCACGGGTTTGATCAAGGCGAACTTCCCCTCGCGCATCGCCTTCCGCGTCTCGCAGAAGGTTGACTCGCGCACCATCATCGACGCCAACGGCGCCGAACAGCTCCTCGGCCGTGGCGACATGCTCTTCCTCCCGCCCGGCACCTCGCGCCTGCTCCGCGTCCACGGCGCATACCTCGACGAGCAGGAGGTCGCCCGCGTCGTCGCCCACATCAAGGCGCAGGGCGGCGAGCCCGTCTACGACGAGAGCATCACGCAGTCCGAGGAGGAGGCCGCCGGGGGCGAGGCCGGCTCCGGCGAGCGCGACGAGCTGTTCGACCAGGCGCTCCGCATCTGCTGCGAGATGAAGCGCGCCTCGACCTCCGTGCTCCAGCGCCGCCTCCGCATCGGCTACGGCCGCGCCGCCGCCATCCTCGACGCGATGGAGCGCGAAGGCTTCATCGGCGCCGCCGACGGCTCCCGCCCGCGTCCCGTCCTCGGCCGCGCCTTCGAGACGGTCAACCACTGGGAGGACCTACAGAACGACAACGCGGAAGAGTTTTAAGCGGGTGACGGGTATCAGGTCTCGGGTGTCGGGTGAAGACAGGTTCTTACCCGACACCCTTCGTTAAATTTCCAGCAGCTTTCTTCTTTTTACTCGACACGTTTCCGACAACTTTTCCACAGTTTCTGTGGAAAAGCCTGTGAATATCTCACTTTTCCACGGCCCAAGTTTAGAAATACCTAGACTTCTAGCATTTTGCACACGTTCGCGGCAGACTTTGCGGAGCCGTTGCGAAAAGCAACTTCGGCGTTGAGGGCAGAATTGCTACCGAGCCTTTTCAGGTGTGTCATCCTGTGCTGCGTCGTCGCGGCTGCGGGGTCAGCCTGCGTCAAACTGCCTCGCCGCGCGGCCGTCTCCGACCCGCCCGACCCGCCCGTCGCCGCCGCCCGCATCTCCATCAACCGCGCCACGCGCGAAGAGCTTGAGAGGCTGCCCGGCGTCGGGCCGGCGCTGGCCGCGCGCATCATCGAGCACCGCGAACGCTTCGGCCCCTTCCGCCGCGCCGAGCACCTGATGACGGTCCGCGGCTTCAGCGAGCGGCGCTTCGTTGAGCTTCGGCCCTACATCAACGCGGAGTGAGCAGCCTTGGAAGCACTCGGACGGATGCGGCGAGAGGCGCGCGAGATTTTCGACGCGGCGCTCGCCGCGTCGGACGCGCGCGCCGCCGTGCTCCGTGCGATCGAGGCGGAAGGCGGGAGCCTGCGCGTGTGCGGCGACGAATTTAAGTTGCGCGGCGACTCGCCCGTGAAGGTCTACGCCGTGGCGCTCGGCAAGGCGGCCGCGGCGATGGCCTCGGGGTTGGAGGAGCGACTCGGCGAGAGCATACAGGCCGGCGTGATGGCGGCGCCCCCTTCACAAGCTCGACTGCCGCCGCGCTGGCAGGTCTTCGAGGGCGGCCACCCGCTGCCCGACGCCGGGAGCCTGAGCGCGGCGCGCGCCGCCTTAGAGTTGCTGCGACGGGCGGACGACCCTTCGAGCCTCGTCGTCTTCCTCGTCTCCGGCGGCGGCTCCGCCATGATGGAGTGGCCGCGCGACGCGCGCGTGACGCTCGAAGACCTGCGCGAAGCCAACCGCGTCCTCGTCACCTGCGGCGCAGGGATAGACGAGGTCAACGCCGTGCGCCGCGCCTTCTCGGCGGTGAAGGGCGGCGGGCTCGCCTCGGCCGCGCCAAAGGCCCGACAGGTCACGCTCATCGTCTCCGACGTTGACCGCGGCGAAGGCTCCGCGGCCGACGTGGCTTCCGGCCCCACGCTCCCGCCGCGCGCCGCCCACGACGCGCCTGCGGTCGTCTCGCGTTACCGGCTGGCCCCGCGCCTTCCCCCTTCAATCCTCCGCGCCGTCGAAGAGTACGTCCCGCCGCCCGACATTAACCGACGCGCCCATTCAGTTCTTCTCGACAACCTCTCGGCAATCGAGGCGGCGGCCGCCGCGGCGCGCGCGCGCGGTTACGCGGTCGAGGTGGGCGAAGACATCCGCGAGCAGGAAGTCTCCGAAGGCGCGTCGCTCTTGGTAGACCGACTCGCCGAACTTCGAAACCGTGAGGGCGGCCGCGTCTGCCTCGTCTCGGGCGGCGAGTTCGCGTGCCCCGTGCGAGGGCGCGGCGTCGGGGGTCGTAACTCCGAAACGGCGCTGCGGTGCGCTTTCGAGTTCGAGAGGGTGAGGGGCGACATGGTCGCGCTCTGCGCGGGGACCGACGGCGTTGACGGCAACAGCCCTGCGGCCGGCGCGCTGGCCGACACCTCGACGCTCAGCCGCGCCCGCGACGCCGGGCTCGACGCCGCCAGGTTTCTCGAAGACAGCGACGCCTTCACCTTCTTCGACGCCCTCGGCGACGCCGTCATGACCGGCCACACCGGCACCAACGTCCGCGACCTGCGCATCCTCCTCGCGGGATGACCCGCGCTACTTCTTCACGAACGTTTCCGACTTCAAATCTTCCCCGTCGGTGCTGACGGTGACGGTGCCGCGCCCGCCTGTCGTGAGGATGAGGGCGCCGCCGTCGCGCCAACGCTTGAGCACTTCGGGGTGCGGGTGGCCGTAGGGTGAGTCGGTGCCGACGCTGACGACGGCGATTGACGGGCCGGCGGCGCGGGCGAAGTCTTCGGTCGAGGAGGTGCGGCTGCCGTGGTGCGCGACCTTGACGGCGTCGCAACGCAGGGGGTCGGAGGCGGCGACGAGGTCTCGCTCCGACCGGGCTTCGATGTCGCCCGTGAGGAGGAAGCACCTGCGGCCGTAGCTGACGCGGAGGACGAGCGAGTCGTCGTTTGAAGAAGCGCGCCTCGCGACTTCGCTCGAAGCCGGCGGCCAGAGCACTTCGACGGAGGCTCCGCCGAGGCGGAGGCGGTCGCCGCGTTCGAGCAGATGGATTGGCACGCCTGCCGCGCGGGCGGAGGCGGCGAGGCGCGCGTACTCTTCGTCGCCCGAGGGCGTGCGCGCGACGAAGGCGGCGCGGGCGGCGAAGTTCTTCAGCACGTCGTTAAGGCCGGAGGCGTGGTCCGCGTCCGCGTGCGTCGCGAGCAGGTAATCAACGCGCCCGAGCCCGCGCCACCAGAGGTATTCTGAGACGACCGATTCGCCCACGCCGCGCGCGTCGCGCTCGAAGCTTTCCGCCTCTTCCCTCCCCGCGCCGCGCGCGCGAAAGTCGGGCCGCCCGCCGCCGTCCACCAGCAGCGTCGTCCCGTCGGGCATCGTCAGGAGCGCCGCGTCGCCCTGCCCCACGTCGAGAAAGTCCACGCGCAGACGCCCGTCAGGCCGCCCGGCGCTCAAAGGGTGGGCGACGATGACGACGGCGATTAAGAGCCACACGACGAACGCGAAGCGCGCCGGCCTCAGGCGTCCCTGGTTTTCCGAAGACGGCGCCTCGCGCGTGGGTCGCCAGCGGAGCAGCGCGGCCGTCATGAAGAGGAGCGGCGCGAAGTAGAGCGCGTAGACGGCCGCGGCCGCGCCCGCGTACTCGGGCAGGCGGACGGAGGCGACGCGCGCCGCCGCGAAGGGTTCGACGCTTCCTGTCATCAAGCGTGTCGCCGTCTCGGTCAGCCAGACGAAGGGCGCGGCCGCGCCCGCGCTCAAGTTTGCAAGCCCGACGGCCGCGAGCGCGGCGAACGCCTGCGCGGCCATCAGCACGCCGACGAAGACGTTGAGCACGAGCGAGGCCGGCGTGAGCCTGTGGAAGTAGACGACGAGGAGCGGCAGCAGGAAGGCTTGCACGACGGCCGA
>DATHBF010000076.1:0-5351 GCA_035296285.1 Pyrinomonadaceae bacterium
GGGGGCTTCCCTTCGTCCCCCTCCCGGTCACGACTTGATGCCGCAGCGCAGCAGGAGAATCGGCTTGATGATGCTCCACCAGTCCATGACGGGCCTTATCTTCGAGTACTTCTTGCGCGTCGGGTAGTTCTTCGAGACGGCGACCTCGCGGAAGCGGTAGCCGAGCGAGAGCGCCTTGTAGTGCAGGTAGTATTCGAGTTCATAGGTGTCGAGCCAGTCCTGCTCGATGCGCACGCGCTCGTCTTCGAGCAGGGAGAGTCGGTAGGCGCGGAAGCCGTTGGTCACGTCCGTCAGCCTGCGTCCCGAGGAGGCCGACCAGACGAGCGTGTAGCCGCGAATCATGGCGTGGCGGACGGGCGGCAGGTTGCGGTAAGAGCCGCCGTCGAGGAAGCGCGAGCCCTGCACGTAGTCGGCCTCGCCCGACACGAGCGGCGCCGTCAGGAGCGGAATCTCGCGCGGGTCGTCCTTGCCGTTGCCGGCCATGATGACGGCCGCGTCGAAGCCCTTGCTTCGCAGGTGGAGCAGCCCGTCGCGCAGGCCGGCGCCGACGCCGCGGCGCTCCGGGTGGTGGATGACGGTCGCGCCCGAGGCGGCGAGGATGGAGCCGGTCGCGTCGGTCGAGCCGTCGTCGATGACGACGACCTCGTCCACGAGGCCGGGCGCGAAGCGTTCGAGGACGCCGCCGATGCGGTCCTCCTCGTTGTAGACCGGGATGATGGCCCCAGTTTTCATCTTCGGTGCGGCCCCGGCGCTTGACGCGCCGCGGGGCAGCCTTTAGCCTTTCCACTCGCGCCGCCCAGAGAGCACTCGCGGAGGGCGTCCGTATCGTTGTTTGTCTGAAATTTTAGACGGCCGGACGGAGAGCCTCGACCTCTTCTGAAAAAGCCGGCATATCATACAGGCTGGCGAGCCATACATCAAAATTGAGCCACGGCGACAGACTCAACGGGGCCGCGCGTGCGGGCCGCGGGGCGCGCCGCTTCGCGCGCGAGGCGCTCGTCCTGCTCGGCTTCTGCGCGATGACGGCCGTGATGACGTGGCCCTACGTCAACTACCTGCGCGACGCCGTGGCCGACCCCGGCGACCCGTACCTGGTGGCCTGGATTCTCTGGTGGGACTACCACCAGACCTTCACCGACCCGCTCAACCTCTTCCACTCGAACGTCTTCTACCCGTACCGCTACACGCTCGCCTTCAGCGAGCACTGCTACGGCATCGCGCTCCTCTTCTTCCCGCTCTTCGCGCTGGGGGCGCGGCCGCTGACGGTCCACGCCGTCGCCATGTTCTTCGGCTTCGCCCTCTGCGGCTACGGGGCCTTCCGCCTCGCGCGCACGCTCACCGGCTCCGTCGGCGCGGGCTGGGTCGCGGGCGTCGTCTTCGCCTTCATCCCGTACCGCTTCCACCTGCTTTCGCACCTGCCCTACCTCTTCTCGCCGTGGATACCCTTGCTCATCGAGGCCGTGGTGCTGTTCGCGCGACGGCGGAGCCGCGGGCGCGCCGTGTGGCTCGGCGTGGCGCTCTTCATGTCGGGCCTGACGAGCGTGTCGTGGTTCGCGCTCTCGCTCGTCCCGGCGGCGCTCGTGGGCGCGGTGCTGCTGACGCGTCGGCGCGCGTGGCGCGACCCCGCCTTGTGGCGGCGCGGGGGCGCGGCCGTCGCAGCCGCCTGCGCGGGCCTCGTGCCCTTCATGCTGCCTTACTACATCGTGGCGAAGACTTACGGCTTCGTGCGGCCGGTCTGGGAGATACAGGCACACTCGGCCCGGCCGAGCCACTGGCTGTCGGCCGAGGACCGCAACAAGCTCTGGAGCGGGCTGGGCTCCGGGCTCGCGGGGCGCAGGCAAAGGCTCTTCCCCGGACTGCTGCCGCTGCTGCTCTCGCTGGCCGCGCTGCTGCTGGTCAGAGCGCCGGAGGGGCGCGGGCCGGCGGCGGCGGAGGCCGCGGCGGGCCTCGCGCGCGCCCGTTGGGTCAGGCGGCTCGACGCCCTGGCCGTCGTCGCCTTCGCCCTGTCGGTCTGCGCCGCCGGCTTCGCCGGGACGTACTACTACGGCGGCCTCTTCCAGTACGTCACCTCGGAGCGCACGCTCGCGCTCCTGACCGTGGTCGTCACCGCGCGCCTGTGCCTCGCCTACCCGGCCGTGCTCAGGCGAGGCGAGTCGGCCAACCTGATTGAGACGATACGCTCGCGCCGGCGCGGCGACGCCTTCTGGGTCGGAGTCATCCTCTCGGCGGTCGGCTTCTTCTACTCGCTCGGCTGGAACTTCTTCTTCTACCGCATCCTCCACGACCTGCTGCCCATCTTCAGGAGCATGCGCGTGGCCTCGCGCGGCGCGATGGTCTGCTACCTCGGCCTCGCAATCCTCGCCGGGCTCGGCGCGAAGCGCGTGGCGGGGTGGGCCGGCTGGCGGCGCGTGCGCGCGGGGCGGCGCGCGGTCTACGCCGCGGCCTGCGCGCTGCTCCTGCTGGAGCTGAACGCCGCGCCGCTCAGGTTCGAGCGCGGGGCGGTCTTCCCCGACGCCGTCACGCAGCGGCTCAAGCAGACGCCGATGCGCGGCGGGGTGGTGAACCTGCCGGCCGGCCCCGAATACAACCACCGGCACATCCTCCGCTCGGCCGACCACGCGCGCCCGCTCGTCGTCGGCACCTCCGGCTTTAACCCGCCCACCGAAGACCGCATCGAGCAACTGACGCGCTCCGGCCCCGTCTCGTCGGAACTGCTCGACCTCTTCGAGCAGGTCCCGGCCTCCTACGTCGTCATCCACAACCAGCTCATCACGCCCGAACGGCGGGCCGACTACGAGGGCTTCCTCGGCCGCGGGCTGGCCTCGGGCCGCCTCCGCTTCATCCGCCGCTTCGAGCCGGGCGACGACCTCTACGCCGTCACCAGGACCGAGCCGGACGCGAAGCAGGAGGCGCCGCTGCCCTTCGAGCCCACGGTCCGCGACTGGGGGTCGCAGCTGCGCCAGGACCCCGTCAACATGCTCGGCGCGCACGTCGAGTGGACGCAGAAGCTCTACCGCCTCCACCTCGCCGCGACGGGCCGCCTGCCGCGCTACGCGGACTTCCTCCCCGATGTCGAAGCACTCGCCAGCGGCGTCGTCGAGGGCACGGAGGAGGGGGACCGGACGCTCGAAGTTAACCTCCGCGCGCTCGCCGACGAGCTGGCGGGGCGGCCGTCCCTCGCGGAGACTTTCGGCGCGCAGCCCGACGACGAGTACGTCGGCCGCCTGCTCTCGAACGCCGGCCTCTCCGACGACGCGGCCTTGAGGCAACGCCTGACGGGAGTGCTTTCGTCGGGCCACGCGACGCGCGCCGGCACCCTGCTCATGCTCGCGGAGGAACCCCGCTTCGCCGAGCGCGAGCGCAACCGCTCGCTCGTCCTCCTGCACTTCTTCGGCTACCTGCTCCGCAACCCCGACGACCCGCCCGACAACGACCTGCGCGGCCTGATGCACTGGGTCGGCGACCTCGACCGCGGCGGCGACCCCGCCAAGCTCCCCCTCGCCTTCAAGGAGTCGGTCGAATACCGAATCCGCACGGAACATCCGAAGTAAAGATTTGAAATCTCAAATCTGAAATCTTAAATCCGCCTTTATGTTGGCCCTACTCTTCCTCATCGGCGCGGCGTTCGTCGGCGCGGGGCTGACGCGCCGCGTGCTGCGCGGGCTGCTGTCGGGCGCGGAGCTGGCGATGTGGGGCGTGGTGGCCGGGTGGATGCTGGCGGCGCTCTTCGCGTACGGGCTGGCGCGGTGGCAGGGGCGTCTGTCTTTCGGGCTGATGGCGTGGGCGTGCGCTGTGGTGTGGGCCGCGGCCGTCGCGGTGTGGTGGGCGAGGCGCCCGCGTGTGAGGTGGGGCGAGGCGCGCGCATGGGCGAGCGAGAACGCGGTGCTGCTCTTCGTGCTCGCTCTGTTCGCGCCGGTCTACGTCTTGCTGTTCTCGTCGCACACGCTTTTGCCGGGCGAGGGCGGCCTCTACTCGGGCGGGAGCGCGTGGGCGGACATGAACTTTCACGCGGCGCTCGCCACGTCCTTCGCCTACGGCGAGAACTTCCCGCCCGTCTACACGCCACTGCCGCCCGAGCCGCTTCTGTACCCCTTCATGCCCGACTTCCAGGCCGGCGCGCTCGTCTCAGCCGGGCTTTCGCTGCGCGCGGCGCTGCTCTGGACGGCGGTCCCGCTGGCGCTCTGCGTCACCGGCCTCTTCTACCAGTTCGCCCTCCGCCTCGCGGGCCAGCGGGGGGCCGCGGCGCTCTCGACCTTCCTCTTCCTTCTCGGCGGCGGCCTCGGCTTCGCGGAGCTGCCGGGCGACTGGCTCAGGAGCGGCAAGGGCTTCTTTGAATTCTGGAACGCGCTCCCCTTCAACTACGCGAACGCGTGGGAGCGCGGGCTGCACTGGACGAACGTCATCACGGACACCTTCCTGCCGCAGCGCACGAGCCTCTTCGGGATGCCAGCGGCGTTGATGATCTTCACGCTCTTCGCGGAGGTCTGGCGGCGTCGGCACGAAGGGGAAGAGGGGCGGCCCGGCGCGGCGCGGCTGTTGTTGACGGGAGGGACGCTGGCGGGAGTCCTGCCGCTCTTTCACGCGCACACGTACGCGGCCGTCGTCTTCGTCAGCCTCCTTCTCTTCGCGCTCCGCCCGCGCCGCGCGTGGCTCGCCTTCTGGACGCCCGCCCTGCTGCTGGCCGCGCCGCAGCTCTTCGGCCTCGCGTCGCACGTCTCGGGCGGCGGCTTCCTGCGGCTGCTGCCCGGATGGATGGGGCACGACGCGCCGAGCTTCGCCGTCTACGCGCTGCGCAACTTCGGCCTGCCGCTCGTGCTCGCCGTGCCGGCGTGGCTCGCTGCGCCGCGCGCGTGGCGCGGCTTATACCTGCCGTTCGCCCTGCTCTTCGCCTTCGCGCTCGTCGTCATGTTCTCGCCGAACACGTTCGACAACGGCAAGGTCATCTACTACTGGCACGCCGCCAACAGCGTGCTCGTCGGCTCACTCCTCTTCCGACTCGCCGCCGAGTACAGGCAGAGGCTTCTCGCCTCGCTGCTCGCGCTCGCGTGCGTGGCCTCGGGGCTGACGGCCTTGCAGAACGAGGGCCTGAAGCGCGAGCTTCTATTCTCCGAAGCCGAGCTGGCCGCGGCCGACTTCGTGCGCCGCAACACCGAGCCCCGCTCGCTCTTCCTCGCCGCGCCCTCGCTCAACCATCCCGTGCTCAGCCTCGCAGGCCGCCGCGTCGTGCGCGGCCCGACCTTCTGGCCCTGGAGCCACGGCTACGAGTTCCGCTCGCGCGAAGCGGACGTGCGGAGGATTTACAGCGGCACGGCCGACGCCGCCGAGCTGCTGCGCCACTACGGCGTGGATTA
>DATHBF010000077.1:0-8033 GCA_035296285.1 Pyrinomonadaceae bacterium
CATCGCCGCGCAGTTGATGGCGACGAAGGCGCCGCCCCTTCGCCGGGAGCTGCGCTCGTGAAGCTCTCGCGCGACCAGCTCCTTGCCCGTGCCCGACTCGCCGCGCACGAGCACGGTGGCGTCCGTCTCGGCCACCTTCTCCAGCACCGAGCGCACGCGGCGGACGGCCTCGGAGTCGCCGAGCAGAGAGCCGCGCCGCTCGCCCTCTATCTCGATGCGGCGCAGCAGCGTCCGGTTCTCGCGCCTGAGCCTGACCGTCTCCAGCGCGTTCTTGACGACGAGGCGCAGCTCGTCCAGCTCGAAGGGCTTCGACAGGTAATCGTAGGCGCCCGTCTTGATGGCCTCGACCGCCATGCGCTCGGAGCCGTAGGCCGTAATCATGACGACGGGCGGCGCGCCCTCGCCCGACTCCGACAGCTCGCGCAGGAATTCGAGCCCGCTCACGCCGGGCAGGTTCACGTCGAGCAGAATCAGGTCGGGGCGCCGTGAACGCATCGAGTCGCGCGCCTCCTCGGCGCTGCCGGCCTCGGCCATGTCGTAGCCCGCGCTTGAGAGGGCGCGGCGGACGCCGTAGCGCGCGGCCTCCTCGTCGTCAACGATGAGCAGCCGCCAGGGCGTTCGCGTTCCTTCGTTCGGTGTCGTCTCGTTTTCCATAAAAGTATTTTAGAGCACGCCGCGCGCGGGCGCCTCATCCGACGGGCAGCGTCAGCTCGAAGCGCGCGCCCTCGCCCGGCCTCTGCGGCGCAAGCTCGGCCGCGCCGCCCGCCTCCTCGACGCGCTTGCGGACGATGGCGAGGCCGAGGCCGGTCCCGCGCTGCTTGGTCGTGAAGAACGGCTCCCAGATTCGCGCGCGGTGCTCGGGCGTGACGCCGGGGCCGGAGTCCGCGACGGTGATCTTGAGGACGCCGCCCTCGGCGCGGGCTTCTAGAAAGACCCTGCCGCCCGCGGGGGTCGCCTGCACGGCGTTGACGAGTAGGTTCGAGACGGCGTCGCTGACGGCCGCCGCGCGCGGGCCGCCGAGTTCCACGTCCGACCCTTCAAGCTCGGCCTCGACGGTGACGCCGCGGGCCGAGGCGTCCGACTTGAAGAGCTGCACGAGCGAGCGCAGAAGCTCTGCGGCGCGGCGCGGGGCCTCGCCGTGCGGGGCCGTGCGGGCGAAGCTGAGCATCTGCGTGACGCTGCGCGAGAGGCGGTCGGTCTCGCCGACGATGAGGTCGAGGTCGCGCGTGTACTCGCGTTTCAGGTAGTCGTCCTCGCGCATCACCTGCGCGATGGACTTGATGGCCGAGAGCGGGTTCTTGACTTCGTGCGCGACGGTCGCGGCCATGCGCCCGAGCGCGGCGAGGCGTTCGCTCTGCGCGATGCGGCGTTCGAGCCGCACGTTCTCCTCGACGAGCCGGCAGTCCTCGACCGCCACGGCCACCTGCCCCGCAAGCATCTCAAGCACCGAGCGCACGTCGTAGGTCAAAGCGTCGGGCGAGGAGTCGACCAGCATCAGCCCGACCACGCGGCTCTCGCGCAGGAGCGGGTAAGCGATCTCCCAGCCGCGCCCGCGCAACCCGGCCGCGCCCTCGACCGGCAGCCACCCTCCGGCGCGCGAGCGTTCGATAAGCTCGGCGACCCACCCCCCGACCTTCCCCTCCCCGACCTCGCAAACCCCGTCGCCGTTCGCATGGAAATCGGTCTCAACCTGCCCTTCGTCGTCGTTCGACTCGGCCGCCGTGAGTATGCGAACGCGCTTCAGGCCGAGGCCGGAGGCGGCGCGCTCCTCGACGAAGCGGAGAAGCTCGGGCAGCTCCTTGTATCTGCCGGCCGATGCGCCGATGCGCGCCACCACGTCGCGGAGTAGGGCCGCCTCCTGCTCGAAGAGCTGCCTGAAACGCTTGTCCAGCCATCGCCTGAGCGGCGACGCGACGAGGGCCAGCAGCAGTATCAGCAGCGACTCCACGGCGCCCGCTCTCAACCCGTAGCGCGCCGTCAGCCACAGCGAGAGCGTCCGAATCCCGTAGAGGTAGACCACCAGCACGACCCCCGCGAAGGAGGCCACGATGAGGCTTTCCTTGATTAGCAGCTCAAGGTAGCGATAGCGGTAGATGTGGTAAGCCAGCAGCGCCGTCGGCACCAGCGAGGCGAGGTTCGCTAACGTCTTCAGGAACTCGCCGGCCGCCGTGCCCTCGCCGAAGCCGAAGACGTAGACCGAGATGATGAGCGCCGCGATGCCGACGAAGGCCGCCGCCAGCGTCCGCATCAGCAGCCGCTCGCTGCGCGACCTTGAGAGCCGTCCTATCAGGAAGTCGGTGCCCGCGACGAGGCAGAGGACGTAGGCGGCCCACAGCGCGAACGGCAGCAGCAGGTCCGAGAGCCGCACGAACATCGGCGCGTAAGCGCCCGCCCAGAGCTTCGGCAACGCGTAGACGAGGAAGACGGCGGGCAGGTAAGAGAGGTAAACCCTCGCGCGCTCGGTCCACGTCAGCGCGCGGCCGCGCGCGTCGGCCCAGAGGTGCAGGTGGAGGTGTAAGAGGAGTGAGTAGGTGAGAGTGACGCTCGTGACGGCGAGCGAGTCGGCGGCGCGCAGCAGCGGCGTCCAGCGCCCGACCGACAGGCCCAGCATCGAGTGCAGGGTGACGAGCAGGTTCGACGCGTGCCACGCGCCGAGCAGCAGCGCCAGCGGCATCAGCACGCGCTCAATCCTCCCGAGCGTGCGCCGCCGCCTGACGAGCAAGCCACCTATCCAGAGGTGCAACGCCGCCGCCGTGCTGTAGCCGACCAACTGGAGGATTTCAAGAAGCGACATCGTTAAAAAGGGCGTCGGGTGTCAGGTGACGGGCGTCAGTATAAAACACCCTTCACCCGGCACCCGACGCCCGACGCCCGACACCTTAATTCGCCGCCGTCGAGTCGGCCGACGCGGCCGGGACTAGTGTGACTTCGATGCGGCGGTTGCGCGTGCGGCCGGCGGGCGTGGTGTTGGCGGCGACGGGGTTGGTGGCGCCCAGGCCGCTGGCCCGGATGCGCGCGCCGTCAACGCCGGCCGAGACGAGGCGGCCGGCCAGCGTCTCGGCGCGGTCCTGCGTCAGCTTCTGCAAGGTCGCTTCGTCGCCGCGGCTGTCGGCATAAGCCTCGATGAGGACGCGGAAGTCGGGGTTGTTGGCGAGGAGCGCGGCCAGCGGGTCGACGGTCGTGGCGGCCGCCTTCGGCGTCAGGTCGGCGGCACGCGCGCCCGCCCAGAGCGCGTCCGAGAGGACGAGCACGAGGCCGCGGTCCGACTCGCGGACGGCGCCAAAGCGCGCGAGCGAGGACTTCAGAAGGTTGAGCGCGTCGCGCTGGCGGGCCACGCGCTCCTGCGCCTCGGTGCGCGCCCGCTCGGCGGAACGCTCGCCCTCGATGCGCGCGAGGCCGATTCGCGCCTCGTCCGAGGCGCGGCGGACATCGGCCAGCTCGTCTCTCAGGCGTGCGTTCTCGGCGCGCAGATCGCGGAGCTGCTGCTGGGCGCTGACGGCGTTCGTCTCGGCCACCTCGCGCGCCTGCTGCTCGCGGCGGAGTGCCTCGCGCAGGTCTTGAAGCTGCCGGCCGGCCTGTGCGGCCGAAGTCTCGGCTTCGCGGATGGCGGCGTCGCGGCGCGAGACCTCTTCGCGCCGCTTGCGAGCGGCCGCGCGAATCTCCGCCTCCTCCTCGGCCCTCACGCCGAGCCGGATGGCGGCGCGCGCCTTCACGTCAACCTCGGCCTCCGACATCTTCAGTCGCCAGGCGTTCTCGGCGTCTTCGAGCTGCGCCTTTGCTTCCGCGATCTCGCTGGGCGCGTCGCGCTCGGCCCCGGCGTAGCGCGCGAGGTTGACGGCCTGGCGGGCTCCGAGCAGCGTGACGGGCGTGCGCAGGAACTCGCGGTCGGCGAGGTCTGGGATGTTCGGGTCGCGGAAGTAGTCGGAGGTGTTGCCCATGTAGCGGACGGTGGTGGAGGTGACGAGCGCGTCGGGGTCGCGGGGCGGGAGGTTTTCGAGCACGACCATGCGCGAGGGGCTTCGGACGAGGTAGTGCGGCTCGGCCGTCACGACGAGGGCGAAGGTTTCGAGCGGCGTCGTCACGTCAACCTTCGAGGTGTTGAATATCTGGCTGCCGCCGCGCTTGATTTCGCCGAGGTTGTCGGCGCGGCCCTCGGGCGAGATGGCCCAGAGGACGTAGGTCGTGTAGACGCCGCCGACCTCGTAGGCGCGCGGCAGATTCTCTATCTCCATCTCGACGCGCGTGTTGCGCCGCCCCGAGCGCCTCACCTTGGCCTCGCCCCTGAGGCGCGGCAGCCGCGTCGTTCCGCGGAACTTGACCGTCACGCCCTCGTCGAGCGGGTAGGTGATGGCGACCGTCTCGCGCCGTATGTCGCTCTGCGCGAGGGCGGGCTGGAGGCAGACGGCGAGCGCGAAGGCCACGAGCGCCGCCGCGCGGAAATGAGAAGACGGGAACCTCATAAACCTCAACTCCTTAGTTTTGCGGGCTTGAAATCCGACGGAAAACACGGGGCCGGTAGATTGATGCACTAAACGCGGCCTTGTGTTGCCGCCGAAGCCCGCGACCTTATCACTGCCGGGCCGCGAGGCGGTCGTGGACGAACTGGACGACGGCCGTCGCGATGGCGCAGAGGAGGAGGATGTGTATGAAGCCTTCCCTGCCCAGGACGAATTTGCCGACCGCCCACGCGGCGAAGAGCGCGGCGGCTATCAGCCAGATGTACAAGTCTGAGAACCTCGACCGTGGTTAATTGGCGGCCGTCCTGACCGAGCCTCTAGGCAGTTCGACCGCCCGCAGGCTTTGCCGCGCCGGGTCGCTCCCGACCAGAATCCCGCCGCCCGACGGCGACGGCGCGGCCACGAGCTTGCGCGGCTCCGCGCCCGACTTCGGCTCCGGCGACCGCCCCTCTTCGACCTTGAAGATGAGCTTGCCGTCGCGGCCCGAGAAGCCGAGCGCGAAGGCGGGGCCGCCGGGAACGATCACGTCGAGGATGCCGTCGGCGTCAACGTCGGCGAAGGCTGCCACGGCGGCGTCCGTCAGGCCCTCGACGAACCAACGGACGGTGCCGTCGCCCGTGCCGACCAGTGCCATCCGCCCCCGCCGCGTGAGCATGACTATCTCCTGCGCGCCGTCGCCGTCCACGTCGGCCGCGCTCAGAGGCCCGCGCGGCATGTCGTCGTCGGCCGAGATGCGCCCGAGCATCTTCAGGTCGGCGACGTTCAGGGCGGCGAGGCCCTTGTCGGTCCCGACGACCATCAGCGCGTCCGAGCCCCTTGAGAAGACGAGCGGCGCGGTCGTTATCTCGTCGCCTATCTTCGTCTCCGTGACGACCTTCAGGTCCGCGCCCCTGACGGAGACCGTCCCGTCCTTGAGCGTCAACGCCAGCCCTCGCCCCGCGCCGGACCCGTAGGCGTAGGGCGCGCCGATCATCTCGGAAGCGAGATTGTCGCTCGCCATGACGGCGCCCGTGCCCGCGTCGAGCACGTAGATGCGATTCGGGTCGGTCGTGACGACGACCGCCTCGGGCCGGCCGTCACCGTTCACGTCTGCGGCGACGCCGCTCGCGGGACGGCCTTCGAGGCGCGCGCGCCACGCCTCCCTGCCCGTCTCGCCGCGCAGCGCGCGGACGCCCCCGTCGGTGGCCGCGACGACGCTCGCCTCCGGCCCCGCGCCTTCGAGCACCAACGGCTCGAAGGCCGTGCCTTTAACCGTCGCGTCCGCCGCGAAGCGCGCCGTCCAGAGCGAGATGCCGCTGGCGCCGTCCACGGCGAAGACGCGCCCCTCCGGGCTGACGCCGACGAAATCCACGACGGCCCCCGTCCGCAGCCGCGCCGGCACGAGCCGCGCCACCTCGCCCGTCGCCGTCCTCCAGCCGCCCGTGTCGGCGGGCACGACGACGTTCGGCACCTCGACGCTCCGGGGCGTGGCCCCGAGCGTGATGGGTTCGGGCCGTGAGTAAGAGCTGGTCTCGGCCGCGGCGGCGGCGACGCGCCAGAAGTAGCTGCCGGGGGCGAGCCCCTTGACGACGTGCTGGCGGCCCTCGACCGCCTGGTCGAAGACGATGTCCTCGAAGCCCTGGTCGCGCGCCACCTGTAGGCGGTAGCGGTTGACGCCGGGCCGCCCCTGCCAGCGGATGAGCATCGAGCTGGGGGCGACCTCTTTGGCCTCGGGCTTGCCGTTCTGCGTCGCCGCCTGCGCGGGCGAAGGGCTAGGCCGGGCCTTCTGCGGCTCGGGCTTCTGCGGGGCTCGCCTGCGCTGTGGGGCTCCGGCGAGTGCGGGCGGCGCGGCGCAGAGCAGACCCGAGAGGGCGAGCGCGGCGAGCAGCCGGGGGGGCGCGAGGGGTTTCGGATGTCTCATGGGGCCTCGTTGAGTTTGTAGCCGACGCCGCGGACGGTCAGGACGTAGCGCGGGTTCTTCGGGTCCTGTTCGATCTTGCGGCGCAGGCGGTTGATGTGCGGGTCAACGTTGCGCTGGTAGCCCTCGTACTCGGTGCTCCACACCTCGTCCAAAAGGTCGTTGCGCGACCAGGCGCGGCCGGGCTCGCTGGCGAGGCGTTCGAGGATGTGGAATTCGAGCGGCGTCAGCTCGACGGGCTTGCCGCCGACCGAGACTTCGTGGCGGCGCTTGTCTATGACGAGGTCGCCGATCTCGAAGCGGTCCTTCTTCTCGTCCTCGGGCTTCGACCAGCGGCCGGCGCGACGCAGCAGCGCCTCGACGCGGACTTCCAGTTCGCGCGGGCTGAAGGGCTTGGCGAGGTAGTCGTCGGCGCCGGCCTGGAAGCCGGCCACCTTGTCCTCGACGGCGTCCAAAGCCGTCAGCATCATGGCCGGGGCCTGGATGCCGCGGTCGCGGATCTTTTTAAGGAAGTCGAGGCCGGACATGCCGGGCATCGTGCGGTCCACGATGAAGCAGTCGAAGCGTCCCGACAGCGCCGGCTCCAGCGCGTCCTCGGCGCTCTCCTTCTCCTCAACTTCATAACCTAGCCGCCGGAAGTATTCGGCCAGCAGCAGGCGCATGCTCACGTCGTCGTCAACGATCAGGATTCTCAGGCTCACGTCTCCCACCTGGACAGGGCGTCGGGGCTAAAGGGCTCGGGACCCGCGTTGGTTATTGCGCGCCGATTATAGCGCAAGGGGCGAACTTTGCACGCAAGTATTGCGGGGAACGCTGGTGGCCGGTCGAGGCAAGGTGCTAACATCGCGCCGCAGCGAACCGCGGGCCGCCGCCGGCCGACAGTTTTACCGCCCACCTCCTCGCAAAGCGCCCCGGACGGCCCCTTCACCAAAAACGGAGACTCCGGACGTGCCGCCTGCTCCAAGTGATTCCGAAGGCCGCGAAAAGCTCCCGAAGCGCGCGGGGTGGTGGCGGCGCGTCCCCCTCCGCGCGCGGGTTCTGGCCGCTTCGCTCCTGGCCCTCTCCCTGCTGCTCTTTTTCTACGCCTGGTTGAACACTCCGCAGGTCAGAACGAACCCGAGCTACATCAGCAACATCTACCGCGCCACGCCCTCGCCGGCCGCCGCGCCTTCGCCGAAACCTGAGCCGACCGCCCGGTAAGAAGATGCGAACAATTCTCACCGCCTCAGCCCTGTTTCTGGTGGCCGTCTTGACGGCCTGCGAGTACTACACGGGCGGCCCGCCCCTCGAAAAGTCGGACCAGATTACGGTCAAGTACCCGAACCTCTTCTTGCAGGGCGACGACGGCAAAGTCACCTGCACGCTCGAAGAGATAGTCGGGCGGGTGCGCCCCGTCCGCGTCAACGACGGGAACACGTCCCTCCGCGTTGACCGCACCGACATCAACATCAGGCCGGACCGGCCGGAGCTTTACGACACTTTCGTCGAGGTGCAGCTTCACTCCGACGCCCTCGTCAAGACGGACAGGCCCGTGCAAAGACGCGCGTACACGGGCCAACAAGAGAAGTGGGAGTGGGGACTCAGGCCGGCCGAAGGGTTGGGGCAGGGGGCCGAGGTCAAGTTCCGCCTCGTCGTCAACGTCACGCGGGCGCCGAAGACGCCGGGCGCGCCCGTCGAAG
>DATHBF010000078.1:0-5499 GCA_035296285.1 Pyrinomonadaceae bacterium
GACGCGCAGGCGCGGCACGGCCTCAAGCAGCTCGGCCGTCACGCGCGTCTCGCTGCGGACGACGAGGCCGTCGGCGTCCGCGAGCGCCGACGCCAGCTCGGCCCCTTTGAGTCCCGCCCGCTTCTCGACCTCGAAGCCGGCGGCGCGCAGGGGCTCGAGTCCGGACTCGTTCACGTCGTCCGCGATGAAAATTTTGGCGTGTGTCATGTGGTGGGTTTCACATCGGGCCGCCGGTGTCGCTGCCGTCGGCGCTCCCCCCGCCGCCGCCCGCGTCCGGCGAGGGCGTGGAGCCCTCCAGCTCGCCGCTCGAAGACGAAGAGCCGCGGCCCGTCGAGACCTTCTCGCTCCCCTCGATGTCGCTCAGCGTCTCGCTGCTCGTGGCCTCCGCGTCGCGCTTCGGCGTGCCCGACTCTTCGGCCGTCTGTTTCGGGTCTTTCGTCTCCATGCGGTCTCCCTTTCACGTCACGAGTTGGATTGAAGTCAAAAGCGACATGAGCGTCGCCGCGTAGGCCCCGGCCAGCACGTCGTCGGCCATGATGCCGAGGCCGCCCTTCAGTGATTCGAGCCGGCGCACCGGGTAAGGCTTCCAGATGTCGAAGACGCGGAAGGCGACGAAGCCGGCGACGACCGTCCACGCGCCCGAGCCCCACGGCACGAACAGGAACGTGATGAGCTGACCCGCGACTTCGTCCACCACGACCGCGCCGGGGTCTTTCTTCCCCAGCAGCGTCTCGCAGCGCGTCGCCCCCCAAGTCCCCACCAGCGAGACGAGGACGATGGCGAGCAGCATGACCGTCGTCAATATCGGCGGGAACTGCTGCGGCGCGAGGTCGAGCCCGTTCCAGACCGCGTAGTCAAAAACCCTCTCCGCCCCGCGCCCGAGCGCGAGGTAGATGAAGAGGCCCACGGCCGACCCCCACGTCCCCGGCGCGATTGGGATGAGCCCGACGCCGCACGTCGCCACCGCGAGCGCCACGTAGTCGGCGGCCGTCCGCCTGCGCGCCGGGACGACGACGTGCGCCGCCTCGACGGCGACGGGGTTAAGCGTGTCGCTGGTCTCCTTCTTCACCGGAGGGAATGATTCTCCCGACGAGGTCGTACTCCTGCGCCTCGGTTATCTCTACGTTGACCAGGTCGCCCGGCTCGGGCGCGCAGCCTTCGGGCGCGTCGTTGATGAGGACGCAGCCGTCAATCTCGGGCGCCTGCGATTCGGTGCGCCCTTGCCAGAGCAGGTCCGACTCTTCGGAAGCGCCCTCGAAGAGCACGCGCACGACGGAGCCGACGCGGGCGCGGTTCTTCCGGAGCGAGATGCGCGACTGGTCCTTCATCAGTTGCGTGCGGCGGCGGCGCGCGGTCCGGGCGTCAACCTTGTCGGGGAGGTCGAAGGCGGACGTGCCCTCCTCGTCCGAGTAGGTGAAGACGCCGACGCGGTCGAACCCGACGGAGCGGACGAAGGCGCGCAGCTCCTCGAAGTCCTCCTCGGTCTCGCCGGGGAAGCCGGTGATGAAAGTTGTGCGCACCGCGATGCCGGGGACGCGCGCGCGGACGCGCCCGATGAGCCGTTCGAGGCTCTGGCGATTGCCGCCGCGCTTCATCAGCTTGAGCACGTTTTGGGAGGCGTGTTGCAAGGGCATGTCGAGGTACTTGACGGCCTTCGGCTCCTCGGCCAGCACGTCGAGGAAGGCGTCGCTGATGTGAGTCGGGTAGGTGTACATCGCCCGCACCCACTCGACTCCGTCGAGCCGGCACAGCTCGCGCATCAGGTGGGCGAGTGCGTCCTGCTCACCCAAATCCTCGCCGTAGCGCGAGGAGTCCTGCGCGACGAGGATGACCTCTTTGACGCCCTGCGCGGCGAGCTGTTGGGCCTCGGCGATGACGGAGCCGAAGCGGCGGCTGCGGAAGTGGCCGCGCATCTGCGGGATGAAGCAGAAGGCGCACGGGCGGTCGCAGCCCTCGGCGATCTTGACGTACGCGAAGTGGCCGGGCGTGGCGAGCAGCCGCGGCGTGGACTCGTCGTAAAGATAGGTCGCAGTCTGGTTGCCGAGCGGGAGGACGGGGAGCTGTCGCGTGTTGACGCGCGCGTCGGCCGCGGTCGTGATGTCGTTAATCTGGCTGGTGCCGATGAAGGCGTCCACCTCTGGAATCTCGGCGCGCAGCTCGTCGCGGTAGCGTTCGACGAGGCAGCCGGCGACGACGAGCCGCTTGCACTTCCCCTCGGACTTCAAGCGTGCCGCTTCGAGGATGGCTTCGACCGACTCCTTCTTCGCCGCGTCTATGAAGCCACAGGTGTTGACGACCAGCGTCTCGGCCTCGGCCGCGTCGCCCGTGATCTCGTAGCCCTCCTGCTTCAGCCGCCCCATCATCACCTCGCTGTCAACAAGGTTCTTCGGGCAGCCCAGACTGATAAATCCGACTTTCTTCATGAATACTTTTTTCAGTTTAAAAAGCGCGGGCTTAGTTAACTGTCCCTTCCAAATCTTTCAGCCAAACGTCAATCCTCTGCGCCTCGGCCGGCGAGAGGCCGCGGCCGCCGAAGCGGACGCTGTTGTAGGCGCGCGTGATGGCGAGCACCTCTTCTGCTCCGACTTTTTCAGCAAACTCCAACGGCGTCTCGCCCGCGTCGCGCTTCGAGCCGCGCGCCTCAAGCGCCTTCGTCATGCGCTCGTAGAACTCGACGGCCGAACGCCCGCCGCCGGCATCACTTCCCCGCGTGTCGCGCCGCCGCAGCCGCCCGCCCAGCCTCTTCCTCCCGAGCAGCAGCAGGGCGGCCGCGCCCGCGAGCGCCGCGCCCGGCACGAAGACTTGCGGAGAGGAGACGAATCCGAGCCACCCGGCCGAGCTATTCCACGCGGCCAGACTCGCGCCCAGGCCGGAGGCCGACTCCGTCGCGGCGTCGCCGTAGGAGCTGATGGTGCTGCGCAGCGTGCGTGCCAGTGAGCGTTGACCCTGTCTATCATAGGCCACCACGTATTGAATCCAAAACAGCTCCAGCGCGTCGGCGTACTGACCGAGCCGTCCGCCGAGGCCCGAGGCTTCGGCCCCGCTCGGCCGTCCGGCGGCGGGCGTCGGGTCGAACGTCACCCACGCGTCGGCCTCCGTGAAGTAGACCTCGACCCACGAATGCGCGTCGGCCTGACGGACGACGTAGGCGTCGGCAGCCGGGTTGTACTCGCCGGTCTGGAAGCCGTTGACGACGCGCGCCGGGATGCGGAGCGAGCGCAGCATGACGGCCATCGCCGTCGAGAAGTATTCGCAGTGGCCCGCGCGGACGTTGAAGAGGAAGTCGGCGAGCGGGTCTTCGCCCGAGGCGCGCATCTCCAGGGAGTAGAAATAGTGGCCGCCGTAGAGGTTCGAGTTGAGGTGGGCTTCGACGGCCCGCGCCGCGTCGTAAGTGTTGCGCGCCTTCGCGTCGCGGACGATTGTCCACGCGAGGCTCGCCACGCGCGTGTCGAGGCTCGCGGGCAGTTGGATGTAGTCCTCGATCTCGCGCCGC
This sequence comes from Pyrinomonadaceae bacterium, assembly GCA_035296285.1. Lineage (GTDB taxonomy): Bacteria > Acidobacteriota > Blastocatellia > Pyrinomonadales > Pyrinomonadaceae > QHXN01. Next base: position 3,494 of record DATHBF010000078.1, read on the forward strand.
AGGTTCGGCGTCGAGCCGCGCGGGTTGAGCATGCGGTCGGCGCGGAGGCGCTCCTCGGTGGGCTCGAACGTGTCGGAGTAGACGCGGTAGCTGACGCGCTCCTGCGGGTGCGGGCGCGAGGAGAGGCCGTCCTCGCTGTCGCGGCGGACGTAAGGCAGTCCCCCCTGGACGGCGACGGCGCGCGGCGCGGCGAAGATGACGGGCGTGTCTATGGCCTCGACGTAGAAGGTCTGCGTGGTCAGGCGCGCGAGGTCTTCGGTCGTGCCGAGCTGGAAGAGGCCGCGCTCGTTCGGCAGCTCCGTGCGGCTGGCGCCCGGCGTCTGCTTCCAGTGGCGCCCGTCGAAGTTGTCGAGCGCGACGCCGCGCCACCGCGGACGCTTCGTCGGCGCGGCCTCGTCCAGCCCTTCGACGCGGACGCGCATCACGAGCTGGTTGTTCTGCTGGAGCCGGCCGATGTCGCCGAGCCGCATCCGGTCCGAGAAGCCGACGTAGCCGGTCGAGGCCGCGCCGCCCGGCATCGCCAGCGCCCCCTCGGAAGCCCGCGGCGCGATGAAGAAGATGGGCAGCGCCAGGCCCGCTATTAACAGGAACAGGCAGAGCGCCGCCGCCGGCAGCCGACGGTGCGCCCACGAAGCGCGCCTCCTCCTCTTCCCGCGCCTGAGAAACCCCGGGTCGTTCGCCACCAGCAGCCGGCTCTCCGCGTGCGGCGCGAGGCGGCCCGCCTTCCGCAGCTCGAAGCAGACGACGGCCAGCAGCGCCGTGAACAGATAGAGCGCGAGGCCGAGGAGGAACAGCGGGCTTGCGCTGAGCGCCGCCGCCAGCAGGACTTCGAAGAAGGAGATGAGGTAGAGGAAGAGCCAGTCGCGGTCGGACTTGACCTGAAAGAGCTTGACCGACGTGAGCAGCAGCGTGAAGTGGACGAGCGCGGTGACGCCGGCAAGGATTTTCCCCTCGGGGCCGGCGACCGCGTTCTGAAACTGCCAGTCGAGGTAGAAAAGCGGCAGCGCCGCCAGCACCACCCACATCCCCACCCGCTCCGAGATCTGCCAGCGCGTCCCGGCCGTCACCCACGACGCGGCCAGCACGGCGGCGAAGGCGACCGCCAGCCACGCGCCGACGCCGCCCGCCAGCACCAACGCCAGCACGCCGCACGCCACCATCGCGCACGAGCAGGCCCGGAAGTAAGTATCAAAAGTCATCGCCGCCCAAAGAAGCTTATAAGAAGGGTGCCAGGCTCAATGTCTTTAGATGCCGGGCGGCTACTTCTGCTTCAGCCTGATCTCGAAAAGTTTGGGCCAGAGCTTGCCGGTGACGAAGAGACGGTCGCCGGCCTCGTCGTAGGCGATGCCGTTGAGGACCGCCTCCTCGTCCGACACGTCTCCGGGCCGCAGCAGACCCGAGAGGTCAACCCAGCCCTTGACGGCGCCGGTCTGCGGGTCAATGCGGGCGACGCGGTCCTGGTGCCAGACGTTGGCGAAAATCTCGCCTTTCACGTATTCCAGCTCGTTGAGGTCGCGCAAGGGTTGGCCGCGGTCGAAGACGCTGATGGTCCGCTTCACTTCAAGGCTGCCGGGGTCGAGGAAGCGAATCTTGTTCGAGCCGTTGCTGAGGATGAGCGAGTCGGCGTCGTGCGTCAGCCCCCAGCCCTCGCCGTCGTACTCGAACTCGCCGAGCTTCTTGAAAGTCTGCGGGTCGTAGACGAACCCCTTCTGGCCCTTCCACGTGAGCTGGTAAGCCTTCCCGTTGAAGACCGTCAGCCCTTCGGCGAAGTAAAAGTTGGGCACGTCAACTTTCTGGAGAACCTTTCCCGTCTCAAGCTCGACGCGGCGCAGCGTGGACTCGCCTTCGAGGCCCGTGCTCTCCAGGAGCGCGCCGTCCACGAAGACGAGCCCCTGCGTGAAGGCGTCGGGGTCGTGCGGGTAAGTCTTAATGACCTCGTAGCCGTAGACGGGCGGCTCGGCCTGAGCGGGCGTCGCGGAGGTGGGGGAGGGGCCGGCGTTGGCGCC
>DATHBF010000079.1:0-2745 GCA_035296285.1 Pyrinomonadaceae bacterium
ACCTGCTCGCCCTCGGCCTCTCGCACGGCCTGATGACATGGGTGCTGATTTCGGCCTTCCCCTCGGCGGCGCTGCACAACCTCCGCGTCGGCTACAAGTTTTTCGGCTAAAGCAAATAAAGCAGTCGGGTTAAACATCAGAAGTTTGAAAACAGCGGCCATCTTTGGACTGTACCTGTTCAACGCTGGTTTGCTATAATCCGCGCGCCGCGCATGAGAGCAGGTCGGGCGGTCGCCGCCGCGCCCCCTCGGGGGAGCGGGGGAGGAAAGTCCGAACACCGAGGGGCAGCGAGCCCGCTAACGGCGGGGCGTCCTCGGGTTTAAAGGCTGCGAGAGCAGCACTTTATCCCGGCGGGCGACGACAAGTGCAACAGAGAACAGACCAGCCAGCGGGCCGGCCCTTCGGGGCCGCGCAGCGGGTGATGGGTGAAACGGTGCGGCCCTCCGGGGCTTAAAGTAAGAGCGCACCAGCGCGCGTGGCGACACGCGCGGCTAGGCAAACTCCTCGCGGTGCAAGACCAAATAGGGAGCGCGTCAACAGGGCGGCTCGTCCGAAGCGCAATATTCCCTCGGAAGGGGGATGCGCGCTACGCCTCCGGGTAGGTCGCTTGAGCCGTCCGGCAACGTACGGCCTAGAGGAATGATCGCCGCCCACGCGCACGCGTGGGGACAGAATTCGGCTTACAGACCTGCTCTCATTGCGCGGCACCCAAACTCTAAGACGCGCGGCGCACACGGGCACCAACGCGCCGCGCCCGCTCCTCCCCGTCTCAGGAGAACAATAGGAATGGCTAACCGCAAAGGCGTCTTCATCGGCGCTTACGTGCCCGGCGAGCTGAAGAAGGCTCTCCAGCAGCGCGCCACCAGCGAGCACCGCACGCTCTCGCAGGAGATCACGCGCATCCTCGAAGAGGCCGTCAAGGGTCCGCGCCTGCCGCCGAACTTCGTCGAGCGCCGGGCGCCGGGGCAGATGCCGCGACGCCGCGACAGCGACCCGCTCCCGCGCCGCCGCCGCGACGACCTCCCCTACAGCGGGGGCGACTCGAAGGGCGAAGAGTAAGGCGGGCGCGCCCCCGAAAAAGTTTCGGCCCTTGAGCACGGCCCCGGCGAGCGGCGCGGCTCAAGGGCCTCTGTCTTCAAGGGCCGGCCGCGTCGCCTTCCCATCGCCTTTTCTGCTACACTCGGCGCACTCCGGTGCTTCCGCCCATGCCCGAACGAAACCTCTTCACAAGACAGACCGCCTACGGCCTCGCCGCCGGGCTCCTCGTCGGGCTCCTCGTCGGCTTCTTCGTCACCAACGGCCTCAACCGCAAGGAGCAGGAGAGGCTGCAAGGCGAGCTGACGCGGGCGCGCGCGGGCGGCGGCGCGGCCCAGTCGAACTCGTCCGCCCCGGCCGGCGGGCAGAACGCCTCCGCGCAAGCGGGCGGCGACAACTCGTTCCCGACCCTCACCGACGAGCAGATAAAAACGGCGGTCGCACGCGCCGACGCCGACCCCTCGGACGCCGAGTTGCAGCGCAAGGCCGGACAGGCGCTCTACTACTACGCGATGCAGACGGGCAACGCCTCCATCCTCCCGGAGGTGGCGCGACTGCTTAAGCGCGCGCACCAGCTGGAGCCGAAGGACTACCAGACCAACGTGCTTGCCGGCAACGCCCACTTCCTCGTCGCGCGGGGCGGGGGCGGCGACTCGCGCACGCTCTCCGAGGCGCGCAAGCTATACGAGCAGGCGCTCACGACAAAGTCCGACGACGTGGTGGTGCGCACCAGCCTCGGGCTCACATACTTCTACGACCAGCCGCCCGACGCGCCGCGCGCCATCAAAGAGTTCCGCCGCGCGCTCTCGCAGGAGCCGCGCCACGAGATGCCCCTCCAGAGCCTTGCGGCGGCGCTCATCGAGACGGGCGAGCTGGCCGAGGCCGAGCGGAGGCTCGAAGAGCTGGAGTCGGTCAACAAGTCGAATCAGGAACTCGCCAACCTGCGCGCGCAGCTCGAACAGAAGAAGAACGCCGCGAAGGAGAAGCGTTGAAGTACGCCGTCGCCCTCGTCATCCTCGCGGCGCTCGCCGGCCTCGTCTACTGGCGCCTGCGCCCTTACATCCGCGGCCTGCTCCACTTCCTCGGCGTGCTGCGCGAGATGAGGAGGATGTCTTCCGGCTCGCCGCAACGACCCGGCCCCGCGAGCCGCCCGGGCGAAGGCCGCAAGGCCGACAAGCTGATGCGCTGCGCCTCCTGCGGCACATGGTTCCCGGCCTCCCGCGCCGCCGGCTCCCAATACTGCTCACACGCCTGCCTCGAACGCTCGGCGGACGCCCCGCGCCGCACGCACAAGTCCGCCTCCTAAAGTCTAAGCTCCGGCGCGTGCCTCCTCGGGCGTGTGGTTGCCGGCGTCGTGGACGGCGCGGTCGGTGTTGGTGAAGAGGAGGATGAGCATCCCGGCGATGAAGAAGATGATGAGAGAGAAGACGGCCTGGCGGTAGGAGCCGGTGCTGGCGACGACGATGCTGAAGACCTGCGGCCCCATCCACGAGGTGCCGCGCTCCGATATCTCGTAGATGCCGAAGAACGACGCCTCGCGTCCCCGTGGGATCATGCGCGAGAAGAGCGAGCGCGAGAGCGCCTGAGAGCCGCCGAGCACGAGCCCGATCATTGCCCCCATCACCCACGCCTGCCGCGTCGTCTGCAAAAACCCGTACGCGTAGATCACAATCCCCGACCACACGACGAGCGACACCAGTACCGCCCGCT
>DATHBF010000080.1:0-17101 GCA_035296285.1 Pyrinomonadaceae bacterium
CCCCTGCTCTTCGGCGAAGGCGGCTACGACCTCTTCACGCTCGCGCCGGTCGAGGGCGGCGTCGCCGTCTTCGGCCTGCTCGACAAGTACGTGGGGCCGGCGGCGGTCGTCTCGGTCGCGCGGGCCGCGGGGCGCGTGGAGGTCCGACTGCTCGAAGCCGGCGACTTCGGCGCGTGGCTCGAACGCGCGCCGTCGGGGGTGGAGGTTGACGGCCGCGCCCTGCCCGCTTCCGGCTACACCTTCTCGGGCGGCCTCCTGCGCGTCCCCCGCGCCTCCTTCGGCGAACGCGGGGGCGAGCGCGCCGTCACCATCCGCCTCGCGGCACGCGGGCGTTGACATCACCGGGCCGCGGATTTATCGTGCTCCCGCTTCGGCCATCCTCGCACCGGCGCCCGCGGGAGCCCATCGCCCGCGGGCCTTACTTTAACGCCACTCACACGGCGGAAGGAGAAACACTCATGTCACAGAATCCCGACGAGAGGCTGAGAGGCTACATCGTCATCGCGCAGACGGGGACTACGGGGAAGAAGCACGAGGACTGCAAGGTGATCCCGCACGGCGACGTGTACCCGGCCATCTACAGCCAGGTCTACGGGCCGGCGAGCCAGCAGGACTGCGAGAAGTGGGCGGCCTCCAACTGCACCGGCCGCACGGACAAGCCGCCGCACCGGCCGCAGGGACAGGGCGACGATTTAGTCTGACGGCGAGCCGCCCGAACGCGGACAGGCCCTCCCTTTTTACAAGGGGAGGGCCTGTCTTGCGTCCGGGCCTCGGCTTTAGAAGTAGAACTTGCCGCCGAGCTGGACCTGGCGGAAGTTGGCGTTGTTCCTGACGTTCTGTTCGGGGATCAGGATGCCGAAGTTGTTCTGCGTCGGGTCCGTGCGGGGCGACCCGAAGAGCGGCGTGTTGAAGGTGTTGAAGGTCTCGAAGCGGAGCTGGAAGCGCACCGCCTCCGTGATGTGGAAGCTCTTGTTGAGCGACATGTCGAAGATGGGCGCCCAGGGCTCGCGCAGGTTGGGGAGCCGGAGCGGGCTGTTGCCGAGCGAGTTGCTGAGGTCGTTGCGCAGCAGCCACGCCGGGTCCGTGCAGTTCTGGAAGGTCGTGTTGGTGGTGCCCGCGACCCTCACGCCCTGGCGGATGGTGGTGACCTGCTGGCCGCTGCTGTTGGTGGTGATCGACATCACGCAGTTGTTGAAGAAGCGGTCGAAGCTCGACGCGCCGCCGAGCGTCGGGTCCTTGAGCAGGAGGGCGTTGGTCGGCAGGTTGATGGGGCGCCCCGAGCGGAACTGCCCGACCCAGTTGTAGTCCCAGCCGCCGACGAACTGCTCGGCCGCGCGGCCGATGTTGCCGGCCCATCTCCGGTTCCGCCCGAACGGGAGCTGCAAGACGCCGCCGGTCGTGAAGACGTGGGTGCTGTCAATCGAGGTCACGGCCTTGGTCGGCTCCGCGTCCTGCGGGTTGAGGAAGTCGAGCGCGCCGAGCTGCTTCGAGAAGGTGTAGGAGAGGGACATGGTGAGCCCGCCCGACATGCGCTTCTCAAGGCTCGCCTGGCCCGAGTCGTACCAGAGCTTGCCGACGTTCTCGCCGACGAGGTTGACGGACGTGAACTGCGGGAACGGCAGCAGCAGTTGCCGCCGCGAGATGGTCGAGGCGTTCAGCGTGCCGTTGTTCGGGACGAGCCCGGCCAGCGGGTTCGCCACCGACTGGTTGAAGAAGCTGGCGTTCTGCTGGAACTGCGCGATCTGCTGCGCGGTCGGGACGTTGAGGTTGCGGCCGCCGCCCGCCTGGTCGTTGCCCGAGAGGATGCCGCGCGTGCGGCTCCCGACGTAGGACACGTCGAGCTTCATCCTCCACGGCAGCTCGCGCTGGATGCCGGCCGAGTACTGGTGGACCCAGGGGATGACGTGGTCGGGGTCGACGACCGTCAGGCCCTGGCCGAGGAAGGTGTTCAGGCCCTGCGACGCGCCGATGGGTTGCAGCAGCCCGCCCGGGTACGGGTTCGTCAGCGTGTTGGCGGGGATGAAGGCGTTGGCGCCGCCGCCGACGGTGGCCGTGAACGGCGTGTTGATGTTGAAGCCGGAGGCGCCGCCGAACTCGGCCTGCGGGAAGTAGAAGACGCCGTAGCCGGCGCGCAGGACCGTCCGGTCGTTCAACTGGTAGGCGAGGCCGACGCGCGGCCCCCAGTTGTTGCGGTCCTTGCGGAACGCCTCCTCGGGCCGGCCGCCGACGCCCGCGAAGAGCAGGCCGCCCGCCAGGTTCGAGCAGGCGGGGCAGTTGGCGGCGCCCGGGGCGCTTTTGACGGCCGCCGCCAGCGGGCTCGCCTGGTCGAAGCCGAAGCCGGCGTTCTGGCGGTTGAACCGCTCGACCGGCGGCGACTCGTAGTCGTAGCGCAGGCCGAGGTTCAGCGTCAGCTTCGGCGTGACCTTGAAGTCGTCCTGGATGTAGCCGGTCAGGTAGCCCCAGTGGAAGCTGAGCTGCGAGATGTTCTCGACGCGCGTGTCGCCCGAGGGGTACCCGAGCAGGAGGGCGGCGATGGCGCTGCCCTGGTCGTTGACGTTCGTGGTGTTCGGGTCGCGGACGGTGAAGTCCTTCGAGAAGCGGAAGAAGCCGCCGCCCCACGTGAAGGAGCCGCCGCCCTGGTGGACCTGGAAGTCGCGGTACTCGCCGCCGATCTTAATCGAGTGGCGCCCGCGGATGTGCGTCAGGCTGACGGGGAAGCTCCACGTGTTCGTGATGTTCGAGTTCGGGTTCCTGGGGCCGAAGGCGCGGTAGGGGTCGCCCGAGAACTCGATGCGGGGGACGATGGAGACGGGCCGCGCGTTCGAGAACGAGGCCGGGAAGCCGAGCGAGGTGGCGTCGAAGGGGGCGGAGCGCGAGCGGAAGGCCGCCTGGAGGAAGCGCGAGAAGGAGACGCGCGTGTTCAGGACGGTGGTCGGCGAGAGCGTCGAGACCCAGTCGATGATGGCGCCGTTGTTGACGCGCACGAGCGGGTCCTGCGGGTCGATGCCGAGGCCGACGCGGCCGTTGTCGCCCTGCTGAATCTGGTCGCGGCGGTTGTGGACGTAGCGGAAGAAGAACCGCTGGCTGTCGGTGAAGGCGTGGTCGAAGCGCAGCACCTCGGAGTGGAAGTCGTCGGTGCCGGGGAAGGGCTGGAGGAAGTTGTTGAACCTCTGCGTGGCCGGCCCGACGTTCGGCAGGTCGAAGCCGTTGACGATGGCCTGCCCGATGGGGTTGATGCGGTTGGCCGGGATGATGTTGTTGGGGAACGGGTCGCGCGTGAAGCGGCCCGGGTTGTTGGGGTCGGGGCGGGTGGTGAGCGGGTCGTAGATGGTGACGCCCGACTGCGAGAAGTTGCCCTGCCGCTCTAAGAGCGTCGGCACGTCCGAGAGGTTCGCCGCCGGGTCGATGCCCTTGAAGAACTCGACGTTGAGGAGGAAGAAGGTCCGGTCGCGGCCGTTGGCGAAGACCTTGCCGCCCTCGCCGAAGCGCGGGATGAGGACGGGGCCGGAGACGACGAAGCCGTACTGGTCCTGCTTGTGGCCGCCGAGGTTCTGGAAGCTGACGGGGTCGCGGACGAAGCGGGGCGAGCGCTCCTGCCCGGCGAGCGGGTGGGTGGCCGGGAAGACGCCCTGGGCGTTGTTGCCGAAGCGGTTGGCCTCCCACTGGTAGCGGCGCGCGAACTCGTAGAGCGAGCCGTGGAACTCGCGCCCGCCCGGCTTGATGGTGACGTTGACGACGCCGCCCGAGGTGCGGCCGAACTCGGCCGAGAAGGCGTTGGTCTGGACCTTGAACTCGTCGGTGGCGTCCACGGGCGGCACGAAGGCGATGTTGTTGACGCTGCGCGTGCGGCTGCCGTCAACGTCCGTGACGGCGTTGTTGGGCGCGCCGTCGAGGAGAAACTCGTTGTGGCGGTTCAGGCCGCCGTTGATGGAGAAGTTGACGTTGTCGCCGTTGTCGAAGAGGCGGTTGAACTCTGGGTTGCCGTTGAACTGCACGCCGGTGGCGAGCGTCGCCAGGTTCAGGGGGTTGCGGCCGTTCAGGGGCAGCTGCTCGACGCGCAGGTTCTCGACCACCTGCCCGCGCGAGGCCGTGTCGGCTTCCAGGAGCGGGGCGCTGGCCGTGACGTTGACCGTCTCGCCGACGCCGCCCACTTCGAGGGCCACGTCCATCGTCGCCCGGTCGGCCGTGTGCAGCTCGACGACATCGGAGACGGCCTTCTTGAAGCCCTCCTTCTCGACCGTCACGGTGTAGCGGCCGGGCTGGAGGAAGGGCACCGTGTAGCTGCCCTCGTCGTTGGTCTGAACGACGGTGTCGAGGTTGGTCTGCTGGCTCCTGACCGTGACGGTGGCTCCGGCGACGGCCGCTCCGGCCGGGTCGGTGATGTTGCCCGTGAGGGTGGCGCGGTATTCCTGCGCGGATGAGGTGAGTGCGCACGCGAGGATGACAGAGAGCAAGGCGAAACCTCGCCTAAAGGGGATGAACTTCATCTGGCCTCCTAACATGGATCTGAAACTGAAAGGAACTTCTGAAAAGCGTTAAACGGGAACGGAAGGGCGTGCTCTCCGGGCTTCGGAGGTGGCGCGGCATCCGGGATAGGGCGGGGCGATAGTATAAGCGGGCGCGGTAAAATGCAAGTCAATCTTCCCGCCGGTAAACGTTTACGCGCGGGGTTTTCTACTCGACCTCGGACTCGGCCAGGATCCTCCTGTAGACGCGGCGCGCCTCCTCGTAGGCGCGCGCCGCCTCGGGCCTCTCGGCCTCGGAAATCTGCGGCGACTTCTGCGTCCAGCACTGGTCCACGGCCCTCAGACACCACCGGGCGCTGCGGCGCGAGGCGCGCACGGGCTGGCCGCCGACGAGGACGAAGACGGGGTTCGTGTGCGACGAGGGCAGGACGCGCAGCGCCACCCAGCCGCTCCGCTCCAAGGGGACTTCGAACGAGACTTCGCGCGCGGCGCCGTCGGCGACGACTCGTTTCGAGGCGACGGCGCGGCCGTTGACGACGACCTCGACGGGCACCTCGCGGCTCTTCCCGACGCGCGCCCGCTCCAGGTCCCAGTAGGGCGTCTCGTCCTGGCGGCGGTTCCTTATGACCTCGTCGGGCGTCTCGGCGAGCAGCGCCGCCACGCGGGCCGTGACGCGTACGGTCTGCGGGGAGGCGAGTTGCAGTTCGCTGCCGCGCGTGCCGACCTGAAGGTCGTTCACGCGGAAGTCCATCAGGTGGCTCTTGCCGTCGGAGACGTAGGAGCGGCCCGAGCGTAAGCCTTCGATCCACTCGCCGTAGCCGAGCGCACCGGCGAGGTGGACGTAGGAGCGCCCCATGCCGACGCGCTCGCCGTAGATGCAGGGGAAGTCGGTCTCGCCGCTCAGGCGCGTGCGGAAGCCGGCGTTGAGCGTGTGGTACCAGATGTTCAGCTCCCAGACGGGCGGCGTGTCCACGGCCGAGATGAAGTCGACGGCGCCGTGCGCCACGTCCACGATGTACTCGTTGGCGCCGATGCCGTCGAAGGGCGGAAGCTCGTAGTTGGGAAGCTCCTCCGAGCTGACCTGAAGGCCCCAGCCCGAGTGGGCGAAGCCGACGACGGCGCCCTGCGCCCTGGCCCATTTCAGAATAGGCAAGTCCCAGCTCGGCCAGTCCTCTATCTCCTTCGCGCCGGGGTAGTCCTGGTCTTTGAGGCCGAGCAGGGCGAGGTGGCCGGCGTGGCTCGAAGGGAAGCCGGAGACTTCCACGTCGTAGCGCATCAGGTTCTCGGCCGTCGAGAGCTTGTTGACCTTGGCCTCGAAGAACTGTTTCTGGAAGTAGTAGCACGGCCCCCAGGTGAGGACGGCGCCGACGTTGAGGCCCTCGCCGACGATGTGGCGAATCATGTCGGCGGGCATGACCCCCTGGGTCGGCGCCTCGTAGTGCGAGCAGCCGGCCGCGTGGATGTGGTGGTCGCCCGAGTACCAGCCCGCGGAGGCCGGGTTGACCCAACGCTTCAGCCTGAACTCCCACGCCTGCCCTTTCGCGTTGGCGGCGACGCGGAACGTCTTTCGCGCGACCACGTACTCGGGGCCGCGCGTCACGTCAACGGTGTAGGTGCCCGCGGGCAGTCTCAACGTCTCGCCGTCGGCGCGGTAGATTTGCGGGTGGAAGGAGAAGTCCGGGGCGAGGCGCTTGTACTTGGCCGGGTAGATTCGGTCCTGCGGGTCGCGGATGACGAGAGAGGCGGTGGTCGGCCGTCCGTCCACGTCGCGGACGCGGAGGGTGATGTCGCTCGAAGGGAGGCAGTCGAAGAGGACGGACACGTCGTTGCGGAAGCCTATGTCCTGGCTGCCCTGCCCGACGTTGAACGAGACGGTCGCCTCGCGCCGCCCGCGGTCGCGGCTGTAGAGCTGGACGACGCGGTATTCGAGGGCGAGCCCCGAAAGGCGCGGCTCCAGAGGCTGCTTGTCGAACATGGCGAGGTCGAGCCAGCGGTTGGCCACCTCCGAGGGCTTGATGACCTGCGTCGGGCGGGGGTCGAGGCTGAAGCCGCCGGGGATGTCCGACTGGCCGCGCGCGTAGACGGGCAGCGCGTTCGGGCTCGCGGCCCGGAGCTGCGCGGTGACGCCCGCCTCGTTGCGCACCCTGACGAGAAAGGAGCGCCAGCCCTTCTCGACGAGCTTCGCCGGGGCGCGGCCCCGCACCACCTTCACGCGGCTCTCGGGGCTGATGTCCACGAGGAAGAGGCAGCGCGCGTCGAGCACTTCCCTCACCCGGGCGACCGCGCGCGCCGGGTCGGCCTCATCGGCAGCCCTCTCAAGCGCCTGCCGCTCGGCCGGGCTGAACGGCTCGCCCAGGTACTCCATCGCCTCGACGAGCCTTCTGACTTGGGCCAGGAGCGGCTGCGCCTCGACCGCTACCGCGTCTTCCTGTCGCGTGGATGCGAAAGAGGAAGTAGAGGCGAGGAGGGCGAGCGCGAGCGCGGCGAGCGCGCGTTTCATGCGGAGTGATACTGCCATCGGAATTGCCCTAGCGTTCGAGGAGGCCGACCTCTTTGACTGCGGCCGGTCGGCCTTTGCCCGGCGTCACCAGCAGCGTCTTTATCTCCCAGGGGCCGAGGCGAGCCTTGTGATTGAGCCCGAGCGGCTGGCTCTCGAAGGTGAACTCGGTCTGGCGGCCCGCGCGCTCCTGAACCCTTAAGACGACGCCCTCGCCCTGTTCGGCGCGCTTGAGGGCGAGCAGGCCGACGGTGCCCGGCGAGAGGCGGAAGAAGCTGCGCTCCCAGTCTTCCGTGCCCTCGTGCGCCGAGTCCAACACGTACTCGGCCGGCGTCTGCATCTCGTCGGCGAGTCGGTCAAGCTCAAGCGCCGTGAACGGCCCCTTGCCGCGGACGAGCCAGAAGCGACGCTCCTGCCGGCCCTGGTCCTGCCACGCGCCCGCGTCGTTGTGCGGCACCTGGAACGGGTCGTGCCGCGCGAACGGAGCCGAGCGGACGAGGATGGTGCGCAGCAGCCCGCCCAGGCAGTCGTAGGAGTAGGTCGAGTTGTTGATGAGCCCGACGGTGTAGTCGTCCGCGCCGACCTTGCCCTGCACGGCGACCCAGTCCTGGTAGGGCTCCTCGTCGCCGTTCGCCTGCCGCTCGGCGGCGGTGGCGGGCACCTTGGCGAAGACGCGGGGCGCGAGGAGCGCCGTCGGCACTTCGAGCTTGAGTATCTGCTCGCGCTCGCGCCACTCGACGACGAAGCGAAGCTCTATTGCGTCCACGGCCTTGAACTGCGCGATGTCGAGGACGATCTCGGAGTTGTTCCAGCGCGCCCGCTGGCGCGTGACGCGCGTGACGGGTCCGTCCTCAATCGTCTGCGACGAGAGGAAGGTCGGCCGCCCCATCTCCTGACGGTATTTGACGACGCCGTGGCCCCAGGTGTCGCTCGGGTCGCCGATGACGACGAGGCCGAGCGGCCCCGAGAGCATCTCCTTCCCGTCCGCGGTCTTGAGCGAGGAGATGCCGAAGCCCTCCTCGTTGATTTTGAAGAAGTCGCCGTAGGCTTGCGTCTCGGGCGCGGTGCCGTGGACGGCCTCGAAGACCTTGTAGCCGCAGGCGGGCAGATCGACCCAGGCCGAGAGGCGCGGGTAGACCTGCGTCATGCTGTCGGAGGGGCGCCACTGAATCGGAATCTTCTGCCTGTCCTTCGTTTCGAGGTGCGTGACGGGGACGGCGCCCTCGGGGACCGCGCGCCAGGGGTTGCCGCCGGGGAGTTTCTCGGTGTGGTACTCGACCAGAACCTTGCGCGGCCACGGCAGCGGGTTGAAGGCGAAGACGGCGCCCTCTTTGACGGCGCGCGTGTCCACGCGGCGCGCCAAGGCTTCGACGGCCGCGACCGTGTTCGACTGCGCGGCGTCGCAGGCCGAGCCCAACTGGTCGCGCGCGTCGCGGTAGGCCGTCAGCAGGGCGGTCCCGGCCATGATGTCGTGGAACTGGTTGAAGAGGACTTTCCACCACGCCGACTCGTACTCCGCGGCCGGGTACTCGTGTGTGCCGCCGAGCGAGGACGCGAGTGAGGCCACCTCGGCCTGCACGAGCCAGCGTTCGGCGCGGCGGTTCGTCTGCTTAATCTCGCCGTGGGCCGAGTAGCAGCCGCGCGCGTGGTGTTGCAGCTCGCCGCGCACGACGGGAAGCGACGAGAGGGCCGGCGAGCGTTCGACCGCGGCGAAGAACTCGGCGACGGTGCTGAAGCGAAGCTCGGCGGGGAGCTTCCCTTCGGCGCGCATCTCAAGCACCTGTCGAATCTGCTCCTTCGTGACGGAGCCGCCGTGGTTGCCGACGCCGAGGAAGAAGGCGGCGTGGTCGAAGCCGGGCTGGAAGTTCTGCTCGGCGGCGTTGGGGATGCGGCTGGCCGGCGCGCTGTAGCCGTTGCGGATGCGGAGCGCGAGCACGCGCGAGCCGTCCGGCCCCTCCCACCAGAAGAGGAGCGGCAGCTTCATCTCGTGCGCCTCGGGGCGCATGAAGACGTAGTAGCGGTAGCCGGCGCGGCGCAGGATGGTCGGCAGTCCCGCCGGGTGGCCGAACGAGTCGGGGTTGAACCCTATCTGCACGTCGAGGCCGAGCGCGCGCTGGAAATAGTTCTTGCCGTAGAGGCAGTGGCGGGCGAAGCTCTCGGCGGCGGGGATGTTGCAGTCGGGCTCGACGGGCCAGCCGCCGACGACCTCCCAGCGCCCCTCGCGGATGCGCTCGCGGATTTCGGCGAACATCTTCGGGTCGGCGCGCTCGGCCCAGCGGTAGTGCGAGGCGGACGAGTGCGAGTAACGGAAGTCGGGCGTCTCGCGCATGCGGTCGAGCGCGCTGCGCATGGTCGTCAGCACGACGTTCGACCCGTCGCGCCAGGGCCACAGCCAGGCCGCGTCGATGTGCGAGTGGCCGACGACGTGAAGCACGCGCCGCTGCGCCGTCTGCCCTACCCCCGGCAGGCCCGCGGCCGCCAGTGTCGCCGCGCCCGCCAGCAGAAATTCTCTACGCGAAACTTCGTTCATTCGGCCTCGCCCAGCGCCTCGTCAATCAGGACGCACCAGATGTGGAGGAGCATGAGGTGAACCTCCTGGACGTGCGCGGTCACGTCGCTCGGGACGGCGAGGACGTGGTCGGCCGTGCCGCCGACGAGGCCGGCGGCACCGACGACCGCGACCGTCGTCGCCCCCCGCTCGCGCGCAGCGTCCAACCCGCGCCGGACGTTCTCGCTCCGGCCGCTCGTCGTGAAGCCGAAGGCCACGTCGCCCGGCGCGGCCAGGGCGCGGGCCTGCCGCTCGAAGAGGGCGTCGTAGCCGAAGTCGTTGGCGATGCAGGTGACGGCGCCGGGGTCGCTGGAGAGCGAGACGGCGGCGAACGGCTGGCGCGTGGCCTTGAAGCGGCCGAGCAGCTCGCCGACGAGGTGGCTGGCCTGCGTGGCGCTGCCGCCGTTGCCGAAGGCGATGACCTTGCGACCCGCGCGCAGTGCCTCGATTGTCACGCGCGCAACTTCCTCGGCCGGCCCCGCAAGCTCGCGCGCCGCGCGCTCGACGGCGGCGGCGTGCGAGCGGAAGTGCTCGGCGATGCGAGATTCACCCATCCTCATCCCTTAAGTTTTAATCGCGCCCTTCGCCTTGCCGACCTGGTCGGCGAAGACGGCGAGCAGCAGCACGACGCCGAGCGCTATCTTCTGCATGTATGGGTCAACGCCCGCGAGGTTCAGGCCGTTGTTCAGAACGCCGATGAAGACCGCGCCCCAGAAGGTGCCGACGACGCTGCCGCGCCCGCCCATCAGAGAAGTGCCGCCGACGACGACGGCCGAGATAACGTCCAGCTCGTACTGATTGCCCGCGTTCGGCACGCCCGCCCCGAGCCTCGAAGCCAGAACGAAGCCGGCGAGCCCCACCAGCAGCCCGTTCAGGACGTAGGTCAGCGCCGTCACCCGCTTCGTGTTGACGCCCGCGAGGAAGGCCGCCTCGCGGTTGCCGCCGACGGCGTAGATGTGGCGGCCGACGACCGTGTGCCGCAGCAGGAACCAGCCGCCCGCGACCACCAGCAGCATCAGCACGACGGGCAGCGGCACGCCCGCGACCCGCTCCTTGCCGACGAAGCCGAACGCCTCCGGCAGGTTCCCTATCGCGCGCCCGCCCGTGAGGATGAAGGCCAAGCCCCGACAGATCGTCAGCATGGCCAGCGTCGTCACGAAGGGCGGGACGCGGAAGCGCGCGACCGTCACGCCGTTGAAGAGCCCGACGGCGAGGCCGACGCCGACGGCCGCCAGCGCGCCCGACCCGACGCCCGCGCCCTTGTCCACCAGAATCGCCGCCGTCACGCCCGCCAGCGCCACGACCGAGCCGACCGAGAGGTCAATGCCGCCCGTCAAAATCACCATCGTCATCCCGACGGCGAGGATGCCTGTGATGGCGATGCTCAGGGCGACGTTGACGAGGTTGGGGACGGAGAGGAACTGCGGGGCGATGGCGGCGAAGACCGCCGCCTCGGCGACGATGGCGACCACGATCACGTACTCGGCCACGCGCTGCCAGTTGAAGCGGCCCTCGCGCGCGGCGGCGGCGACCTCGCTCATCTCTTCTAAGCTCCGTGGGTGCGATTTACTTCCCGGCGGACGCGGCGTCCACCATCCTGATCGGGACGGCGACGCTCGGGGGCACCTGCCCGCCCGCGAAGTGCTGGCCGATGGTCTCGATGGTCTTCGAGCCTATCTCGCGCGGCTGCTGCGCCACGTCGGCCTTGAGCGAACTGCCGCGCTGGATGGCCTTGACGGCCTCGGGCGTGGCGTCGTAGCCGACGATGACGAGGTCGCTCTTGCCGCGCGTCTCGGCGGCCGAGAGTGCGCCGAGCGCCGAGTCGTCGTTGATGCCGAAGATGGCTTTCAGGTTGGGGTTGCCTTGCAGCATGTCCTCGGCGGCCTTGAGCGCGCGGTCGCGCACGCCGCCGCCGTTCAGGACCGCGGCGACCTTGATGCCGGGGTGCCTGGCTATCTCTTCTTTAAAACCGTTCTCGCGGTCGAGGCCGGTCTGCACCTCCTGCTGGCCGATGATGCCGACCTCGCCCTGCCCGTTGATGGCCTTTGCGATGAACTCGCCGGCCATGCGCCCGCCCGCGAGGTTGTCGGAGGCGATGTGCGAGACGACCTTTCCGCCCTGCGCGGCGATGTCGGCGGTGAAGACGGGGATGCCGGCGGAGTTGGCCTGCTCGATGGCGGGGCCGATGCCTTTGGAGTCGGCCGGGCAGACGACGATGGCGTCAACTTTCTGGACGATGAAGTTCTCGATCTGCGACTGCTGCTTGGCGAGGTCCATGTCGCCGGAGGTGACGATGAGCTGGTAGCCGGCCCGGGCGGCGGCCTCGCGCAAGCCCGCCTCCAGCTCGCGGTAGAACTCGTGCTCGCGCGTGAGCAGCGTGACGCCGACGCGCTTGCCGCCCGACGCGCCGCCGCCCGACGCGTTCGAGTTGGCCCGCCCCGCCTGCTGCTCGGCGGGCGTGCAGCCCGCGAGGAGCGCGAGCGCGCACAGCAGTCCGGCGACGCATAGCACCTGGGAGAATGTTTTCATCAGAAGCCTTCGGCCTTTCAAGGAATGGAAAGTGAGCGATAGAAAAACATAAAGTCCGGTGGAAGTCAAAACGCTTCTCCTTCGAGCAGTCCGGCAGGTATGATGCCCCGCGATGCAGCAGAGGAGAGTCGCCTTCGTCCACACTTCGCCGGCCGCCGTCGGCCCGCTCGCGCAGTTCTACGCCGAGGCGGCGCCGGAGATTGAGGTCACTAACCTGCTCGACGACGGGCTGCTGCGGCTGCTCAGCCGCGGCGACCGGGAGACGACGGAGGCGAGGCTGGCCGACATGATAGGCGTCGCCGCCCGGACCTACGGCGCCGAGGCCGCGATGGTCACTTGCTCGTCGGTCTCGCTGGAGACGATAAACAGACTCGCCGGCTCCTTCGACCTGCCCGTGCTCAAGATCGACTACCCGATGACGCGGCGCGCGGTCCGCGCCGGGAGGCTGATAGGCGTCGCCGCCACCTTCCCGCCGACGCTCGGCCCCACCTCCAGATTGATCAACGACGCGGCGCGAGAGGCCGGCGCCGAAGTCGAGATAGTCGAGGACGTGACGCCCGAGGCTTACGACGCGCTGCTCTCGGGCGACGCCGCGCGTCACGACGCACTTGTGCTCGAAGCCGTCGCGCGGCTCGAAGCGCGCGGCGTCTCGACGGTCGTGCTCGCGCAGGTCTCGATGGCGCGCGTCCTGCCCAAAGTCGCCGCGGGCGTGCCCGTGCTCTCAAGCCTCCACACGAGCCTCGAAGCCGTCCGCGCGGCGCTCGGCTAAAGACTTTATGGAAAGCCTTCTCTTCGCGGCCGTCGCCGACGACGACACGGGCGCGAGCGACCTCGCAGGGATGCTGGCCGGGCAGGGCGCGCGCACGCTGCTCGTCATAGATCTGCCCGAGCCGGAAAAGCTCGCCGCCTGGGCCCGCGGCTACGACGCCGTCGTCATGGCCGAGGCGACCCGCAACGTCGCGCCCGCCCTCGCCTACGAGCGCACGCGCGCGGCCGTCCGACTCCTACGGGCGATGCGGCCCCGCCTTTTTCAAGTCAAGTATTGCAGCACGTTCGACTCGACGCCCGAGGGCAACATCGGCCCCTCGATTGACGCGGCGATGGACGAGCTGGGCGAGGAGTTCACCGTCGCCCTGCCGGCGCTGCCCGTCAACGGGCGGACGACCTATCAGGGCTACCACTTCGTCCACGGCCGCCTGCTCAGCGACTCGCCCATGCGCCACCACCCGCTCACGCCGATGACGAACCCGGACCTCGTTGACCTCCTCGGCCGGCAGACGCGCCGCAGGGTCGGCCTCGCTCCTTACGCCGGCATCGAGTCCGGCGGCGACGGCTTGAAGGAGCACTTCGCTGCGCTGCGCCGCGAGGGCGTGAACGTCGCCGTCGTTGACTGTCTGCACGAGGCGCACGTCGAGACCATCTGCCGCGCGTGCGACGGCCTGCGGCTCTTGACGGGCGGCTCGGCCTTCGGCGCGTGGCTCCCGCGACTCTGGCGCGAGCGCGGGCTGCTCAAAGACGAGAGGCCGCCGCCGCCGCCCCTGCCTTCGGGCGGGAACGGCGCGGGCTGTTTGATAGTCGCGGGGAGTTGTTCGGAGGCGACGCGCCGGCAGAACGAATGGTTCGCCGCGCGGGGCGCGTTCGTGCGCCGCCTCACGGCGGAGGAGCTTCTGTCGGGCTCGCTCGACGCGGCGGCGCTGGCGGGCGAAGTGCGGGCCGAGTTGGGCGCGGGCCGTCACTGCCTTCTGACGACCTCGGCCGCGGCGGACGAAGTGCGCGGCGTGCAGCGTTGGGGCGAGGCGCGCGGCCTGTCTGTCCCGGCGCTCGGCGAAAAACTCTCCTACGCGCTGGCGGGCGTCGTTCGTGAGATGGTCGAAGGCGGGGCGGTCGGCGGGCTCGTCGTCGCGGGCGGCGAGACTTCGGGCGCGGTGTGCCGCCGGCTGGAGCTGGGCGCGCTGCGCGTCGGGCGCAACATCGAGCCGGGCGTGCCGCTGTGCTTCGCCGTCGGCGGGCGTCCGCTGCCGCTCGTCCTCAAGTCCGGCAACTTCGGCGGCGAGGATTTTTACGCCCGGGCTATAGACGCCGTCTCGCGCCGCGGCGAGTTCTTCGACTTCTAATTGCTTGAGGCCGCCCGACCGCGCTAGCGGATTTGGAAGTTCTGCCGGCAGAGGCGTGTGACGCACCTCTCTTTGAGGCGGCGGGCCTTCCCCTCCGGCAGCTTCCACGCGTTGCCGTTCAGCACCGCCCACATCAGGTTCACCTGCGCCATGCTCTGGAGGGTGGACTTCTGGTCCGCGCCGTCCAGCTCCGCCGTGCGCCCACCCCACTCCTTCAGCCAGCGTTCGAGCCGCGCCTCGATGAGCCGCCCGTCGTCGGCCGTCCCGCGCTTCGACAGGACGTAGGCCGCCGAGCCTGCGGCCTGCGGGTCGTCGCCCTCAAGGCGTTTGCGCACGAGTTCGAGGACCGGCGCGGGGGTGTGTGACGCCGTCAGGTCGAGGAAGAACGAAGAGTCCATGCCGCCGCCGATTTCGGCCGCCGCGCGCTCGACGAGCGGCATCGCCTGCGCCTCGTTCCAGCGCGCGAGGTAGCCGAGGACGGCGGCGCGCGCGTCCGCCTGCCACTTCGAGCCCCACGCCTGGTAAGCCTCAAGCATCCCGTCGTAGACGGCGGGCGAGGCGTAGCGCGCGGCGAGCAGGCCCTTGTGGCGCATCTGCACGATGTCGCCGCCCGGCCCGAAGCGGCGTATGTGTTCGAGCAGCGCGGCGTCCGCCTCCGGCAGCGTCTCGTCCTTGAGGGAGCGCAGCACGTCGAGGTCCACGGCCGACGACGGGTCGCGTATCTCGGCTACGACGAACGGGCGGGCGCGCTCCGGGTCGAGTTCAATCAAACGCTTGATGGCCGCACCGCGCAACTGGTAGCTCTGCGGCTCGCGTCGCGCCGTCAGGATGCCTTCGAGCGCGGCCCGCATCGAGGGGCCGCCGCGCACCTGCTCCCAGTAGTGGCTGAGCAGGCGCTCCTGCGTGTAAGGGTGCAGCCGCTCGAACTCGCGGAGCAGAATCTCGCGCACGTCGGCCAACATCTGCGCGTCCTGCCCCGCGTCCTTCTGCGCGTTGTCGAGCAGGAGCATGGCCGTCCCCGTCAGGCTCGCCCCCGAACGCTTCGGCAGGCTCGCCGCAAGCTCCCTCAAGTACTCGTTAAGAATCTCCCTCTGGCGCCGCTGGCCCGGCGTCTCGGGCGGCACGGCGGGGTTGAAGCCGTGGCCCGACGACTCGACGCCCTCCTGCGTCATGCGGAGGTGGGTGAGCGTGTGCAGCGTCGAGTGCGTGGGCGGCGTCTTCGTGTCGCGCAGCGACTCGTGCAGGAGGCGGGCGACGAGCGCGCGGTCGCGGGCCATGTAGAGGCCGTAGTAGAGGTTCTGATGCGCGTTGCCGGGGCCTTCTCTCGGCATGAGGTAGAGCCGCACCTTCTCGCGCGTCGCGGCCTCGCCCGTCAGGTAGGAGAGTTCTTCGGAGACTCGGGCCGCCTCCCGCCAGTCCTTCGCCGCGGCGAAGGCGGCCGAGAGGCGTCTCACCTCCTGCGCCTCCTCCTCCGCGCTCATCGCCACGACCTCGAAGCTGACCTCGTTCGTCGTCAGGATGATGAGCCCTTCGAGCGTGGGGGGCCGCCCCGCGGGCAGCGCCCTGAACGTCTTCACGCGCGCCGTGTAGCGGCCCGGCCGGTCGAAGCGGAACCAGTCGTTGGCGACCAGCTCGACCGTCACCGGCTTGCCCTTGAGCTGCATGACGGAGGCGTAGTCGGGCGAGTACCTGTGCGCGCCCGAGTACTCGTCGAGCCAGCGCGCGAGGCCCGCCTCCGGCGCGACGACGAGTTGGTCAATCGGCGAGGCCGGCTTCGTCGTCGTCGTGTTGACGGCGAAGCCCTCGCGCTCGGACGTGAACGAGAGGACGAGCCTGACGGGCTCGCCCGCGCGGTAGACCGCCTTCCCGCCCGCGAG
Organism: Pyrinomonadaceae bacterium; assembly: GCA_035296285.1. Classification (GTDB taxonomy): domain Bacteria; phylum Acidobacteriota; class Blastocatellia; order Pyrinomonadales; family Pyrinomonadaceae; genus QHXN01. Next base: position 16,032 of record DATHBF010000080.1, read on the forward strand.
CGAAAGCGTCACGCGCACGCCTTCCGTCCCCTCCTGCGCGCGGGCCGGGGCGGCGAGCCCCAGCGCAAAGATGCCGGCGAGGAGGCCCGACAGCGTGCCCTGCATCCGTCTCATACCGTACAACTCCTTACACCGAATCGAACTGCCCTTGATAAAAGAGAGAGTCCTGCCCCACAATCAAACGCTCAAGGCGACCGGCCCCGACGCCCCTCGATACCGATGCACCCGGAAGCGAAGACCGACACGACCCCCAGCCTCCCTCCCGAGAAGCGGCAGGGCTTCATCAACGCGCTCCTTGAGAACGTCGAAGACAGCATCGTCGCCTGCGACTCCCGCGGCGTGCTCACCGTCTTCAACCACGCCGCCCGCAAGCTCCACGGCCTGACCGAGCGCCCGCTGCCCGCCGACGACTGGTCCGAATACTACGACCTCTACCTGCCCGACGGGAAGACGCGCATGAAGAAGGAGGAGGTCCCCCTCTTCCGCGCCCTCCGGGGCGAGCGCGTCCGCGACGCGGAGATGGTCGTCGCCCCGAAGGGCGGCACGCCGCGCGCCGTCATCGCCAGCGGCGCCGCCATCTACAGCCCCGAGGGCGAGAAGCTGGGCGCCGTCGTCGTCATGCGCGACTTCACCGAGCGCAAGCGGGCGCAGGAGGCGCTGAGCCGCGAGAGCAGCCTGCTGCGCGCCCTCATGGACAACGTCCCCGACGCCATCTACTTCAAGGACACCGAGGGCCGCTTCACGCGCGTCAACCGCCACGCGCCCTACCGGGCGGGCCTCGCGCCCGAGGAGGTCGTGGGCAAGACCGACTTCGACTTCTTCGTCGAGGAGCACGCGCGGGCCGCGCGCGAGGATGAGTTAAGAATCATCAACACCGGCCGGCCGTTGCTCGACAAGGAGGAAAAGGAGGTCTACCCCGACGGCTCGACCACCTGGCTCTCGACGACGAAGGTGCCCGTCTTCGACGAGGAGGGGCGCGTCACCGGCATCGTCGGCATCTCGCGCGACATCAGCGAGCGCAAGCGCGCGGAGCAGGCGCGGCTCGAACTGGCGCGCGAGCAGGCCGCGCG
>DATHBF010000081.1:0-3104 GCA_035296285.1 Pyrinomonadaceae bacterium
CCCGTGCGTGCGTTTTGTGTGTCGGTGCTCCGTCCCCGCCGTGCGGGCGGGGACGGTCGGAGAGGTTCGTTACCTGCCTTCGACGCCGGCCACGAGCGCGGAGTCGAATTTGGCGCGGTCGAGCCCGAGTTCGGCGGCGTAACGCTTCAGGTGGTCAACGCCGAGCGCCGACTGGTTGCCGAAGAGCTTCGCCGCGTACTCCCAGTACTTGCCCTGCGCGCGCGCATCGGTGACTCATCGAACACCTCTGGTCTATCTTCGGGGCCGTTAAAAGGCGGAGTCTGTTGCAGACTGTTTCAGTAAGCCTTGACCCACCCCCCGGCGGGCGCGAACTGTTTCTTCTCGGGGTCGATTGTCAGGACGTAGGCTCCCGCAGCCCCGACCCTCCGGTTCGGGCCGAAGGTGAGGCGCGGCGTGAGCCCCGTCTCGAAGTCGTAGAGCCCTTCCAGCGCGACGATCAGCCGCTCGCGCGTGAGGTCGCGGCCGGCGCGCTGTAGACCCTCGACGAAAATCTTCACGGCGGCGAAGGCCGAGAGCTGCGCCGCGGTGTGGCGCGGCTCGACCTTGTACTTCTCAAGCAGCGCGCGGAACTCGGAGAGCCCCGCCTGGCTCACGTCCGAAGGCACGGTCGGGAAGGTGAGAAAGATTCTGTCCCTGAAGGCCGGCGGCGCCGCGCCCGGTAGGTCCCTTCCGTCCAACACGCCGAGGTAGAAGAGGTGCGGCACCCAGCCGAGCGCGCTGGCCTCTTTGACCAACGCTCCTTCGGCCCCGCCCGCGCCGAAGACGAAGACGGATGTGACGCCCTCCTGTTTCAACTGCCGCGCGGCCGCCGCGCCGTCGGCGCCGAGCTGCCTTAGCTGCCGCCTCGTCACCGAGCCCCAGCCGGCCTTCTTCAACTGCTCTTCGGCGGCGGCCGAAGCGGCGGCGGCCAGCGTCCCTTCGCCGTAGACGACTGCCGCGGGCGCCTTCTTCAGCTCGGCCTTCGACGCCGCAAAGTTGGCGAGCGCGCGCGCCTGTTCGACGACGCCGGGCAGCAGGTAGAAGACGTGGCGGTTGGGCGGCGTCCCCGCGTCCGGCATGAGGGTCGAGGGGCCGACGACAGGTATCTCCTGCGCGCGCGCCAGCGCCGAAAGCTCCGTGTCCGTGCCGGCGCTGATGCCGCCGACGAGGGCGAAGACCTGGGCGGCTTGCGCCGCCGCGCCCCCCGCCTCGAAGACCCGCAGCGACACCTTACGGTTGTAGACGCCGCCGCGCGCGTTCAAATCTTCAAAGGCTGCGGCAAGCACCTGCCGCATGGCCGCGCCCGTCTCGGCCAGCGCGCCAGTGGTCGGCAGGACGACCCCGACCTCGATGCTCGTGTCGGTCAGGCCGGGGTCGCGGTCCGTCTCGATGCGCTTGAGGTAGGCGATGAGGTCGGCCATGTCCTCGGCCGACATGCGGTAGCGAGGCATCGCCGTCAGCAGCTCGTTGCCCGAGGGGTCAACGCCGCCCGTCACGGCGCGGACGAAAGAGGACTCGGTGAAGGGGCCGTGCTTGCGCCCCGACGGGTGGGTGTGGCCGTAGGGCTTCAGGAGGTTCGTCCACGTCAGGTTGCCGGCCGTGACGCCGGCCTCGGTCTTGCCCTCGCCGCGCGCGCCGTGGCAGCCGGCGCAGGTCACGGTCGAGGCCGGCACGTCCAGCTCGCCGACGGCCGCCGCTATCTCCTTGCCCGAAGGGCTCTCGCCGCGCAGGTAGATGGCCCGCCCGCGCCGCTCCTGCTCGGTGAGCGGGCGCGGCGTCGCCGAGTCCGTCGCCGAGCCTTGCGCGCCCGCGCCGACGAGGGCGGAGGCGGCGAAGCCGGCGAGGGCGAGTGCGGCGGCGGCGAGCTTGAGCGTTCTGAGCATAGAGAGGAGGGAAGTGCTACTTGCCGGCGGCGCCCTTGTCGTCGGCGACGCTTTGGACGATCTTGATTAAGTCGGCGACGTTCGCCATCCCGAGCGCCTTCTTCCAGAGGCCGGTCTTCTCGTTGCCGACGATGATGACCGTCTTGTGGCTCTCCTTATCCTCGACGTACTGGCCCAGCTTGTAGAGCGCCCAGTCCAGGTTCTTCTTCTTGCCCGTCAGGAAAATCCAGCCCTTCCCGGCGTGGAACTTCGCAGCGTACTCCTTCAGACGCGCGGGCGTGTCGGTCGCCGGGTCCACGGTGATGGAGACGAGGAACACGTCTTTCCCGACGCGGTCGCCGAACGCCTCCTGAATCTTCTCCATGCTCCGGTTCATCGGCGGGCAGACGCTCGTGCAGGTGGTGAAGAAGGCGTTGACGACCACGGTCTTGCCCTTGAGCACGTCCGTGTAGAAGCGCACCTTCCGGCCGTCCTGGTCCACAAGCTCCACGTCCGAGAAATACTTCTCGGCGGCCGTCGGCGTGTGCGACTCGCGGGCGTGGGCGCCGTGGCCGGCGTGCGGGTCGGCCGGCGCGGGCGGCTTCGGCTGCTGCTGCTGAGCGACGGCGGCCGAGGCGAGCGCGAGGCAGAGCGCCGCGGCGCATAGAATTCTCTTCGTCATTACTTCGACTCCTTCAAGTTCTCTCCGAGGCGGCCTTCGGCCGCGTCGCCGATTATGCGGACGAGCTTGGAGGGGGCGGTCAGCCCGTAGGCGCGCGTCCACTCCCCCTTCGCGTCGTTGCCGATGAGGACGGTCGGCGTGTGGTCCTCTTTCCGCGCCGTCGAGGCCGCCAATGCCTTTAGCAGTTCGTCAACCGCCGCCTTCTCGCCCGTCACGAGGGTCCAGCCCGGCCCGGCCTTGAACTTCTCGCCCCACGCCTTCATCCGCTCGGGCGTGTCGGTCACCGGGTCCACCGAGACGGAGATTAGCTGAACGTCTCGGCCGACGCGCCCGCCCAACTCCTTCTGCACGCGGGCGAAGGTGGCGCCGAGCGGGGGGCAGACGGTCGTGCAGGTCGTAAAGATGAAGTTGACGGCGACGGTCTTGCCCCGCACGAGGTCGCTGTAGAAGCGCACCTTGCGGCCGTCCTGGTCGAGCAACTCCACGTCGGGGATGCTCATGCCTTTCGCCGCCGGGGCCGCGCCGCCCCCCGTCGAGCCGGTCGCGTCCTGCCCTTCGGG
>DATHBF010000082.1:0-17376 GCA_035296285.1 Pyrinomonadaceae bacterium
GCCGCTCAAATCCGTGAGCGGCAGTTCGAGCGAGGACGGCTGCGGGTGGACGAATTGCTCTTCGCCGTCGTCGCTGATGCTCGTCCGCAGCGCCTCGTGGCGGCCGACGACCGCGCGGACGGCGGCGGCGAGCGCCGCCACGTCGAGCGGCCCGCGGAGCCGCAGGCAGAGCGTTTCGTTATACGCGCGCGAGGCGCCGTCGCCGACCTGCGCCAGCACCCAGAGCTGCTTCTGCGCCTCGGTGGTCGGCACGCGCCGGACGACGCGCGGCGACTGCGGCGGCGGTGCGGCGAGTTCGTACGCCGCGGCCGTGGGCGCGGGTTTCGGCTGCGCCTGGCAACACCCGCGCAGCGCGTCGAGGTGCGCGAGATTTCCGAGCACCGTCTCCGCCCCGACCCCGAAGTCTATGAAACAGGCCAGCTCGTCAACGCCGATGGCGCTCATGCGCTCGACGACGGGGGCGCAGGTGTCGGGCGTGCCGATGAGCGCGCTCGTCCGCACGTAACGCTCGTAGGCGGACGAGAGGAGGTATTCCATGTCGTCTTCGGAAAGGCGCTCGAAGTCAATTTGTAAGCCCTGACTCTTGACGAGGTTCTGGAAGAGGTCGAGGGAGGACTTCAGGTAGTCGCAGAAGGGGCGGCGGGCGCGCTCGCGCACGTCTTCAGCCTGGCCGCCGACGAGCGTGTGCAGCAGGACCGTGACGTGGCCGCGCGCGGGGTCGTGGCCGTGCTCGGCCAGCGCGCGGCGGTAGAGGGCGACGTTGCGGGCGAGGTCTTCCACGGTCTGCCCCATCAGGTTCGTCAGGATGCCGGCCCCTATCTCGCCCGCGCGCCGGTACGTCTCGGGGTTGTTGACGACCGTGACCCAGACGGGCAGCTCACGCTGCATCGGCTGCGGGAAGAGGCGGATGCTGATTTCGTTGCCCGCGCCGCCGCGCACGCCGAGGGCCTCGCCCCGCCAGAGCCGCCGCACCTCCTCTATCTTCTCGAACATCAGTTCGCGGTGGCGGCCGTAAGCCTCCGGCGCGAAGACGAAGTCGTCCGGGTGCCAGCCCGAGGCGAAGGAGACGCCCGCGCGCCCGCGCGAGAGGTTGTCCACCACGGCCCACTCCTCCGCGACGCGCACGGCGTGGTGAAGGGGCAGCACGACGCTGCCCGCGCGCAGGCGGACGTGCTCCGTCTCGCGCGCGAGCGCCGCGGCGACGACCGACGGGTTGGGAGAGATGCCGCCGAAGGCGTGGAAGTGTCGCTCGGGAATCCAGACGGCCTCGAAGCCGTGGCGGTCGGCGAACTTCGCGCCTTCGATGAGCAGGTCGTACTTACGCGCGTCGTAAGCCGCGTCGTAGTTGCCGAAGTAGGAGAGGCTGAACCGGACGGTCTTGTCGGGACGCGCGTCAGTTTCGGTCTTCCGTGCAGGTGCGCGCTCGCGCGACTCCACCACGGCGGCGCGTTGGCCGACGAGCGCGGGCTTACTCTCACGCCGCCCCCAGAAGCCGAGGGCCTGCCGCCCGTCCCCCTGCCCGTCCGTCGCGGGGCTCGCGGCTTCGGGCCGGCGCGAGCCGTTAGAAGGGCCGCCTGACTTCTCGGCGATGAAGCCGCCCGCGCGCATCGCCTCGGCGCTGTCGGTGACGGCGCGGACGACGTGCGCGAGGTCTTCGTCCGTGTGGGCCGTCGAGAGGAAGCAGTTGCGCCACTCCCACACGTAGACGCCCTTCGTGAGCAGGTGGTAGAAGAGCAGGTCCAGGTTGCCGGTGTAGTTGAAGCGGAAGAGCGAGCCGAAGTGCGCGATGCGGATGGGCATCTCTTCGCGCGCGAAGTGCTCGTTGAGCGTCGCGGCGAGGCGCGCGGTGCGCTCGTTCAACTCCGCTTGCAGAGACGGCCCCCGCTCCTTGAGGTGTCGGAGCACGGCGCGCGCCGAGGCCATCGCGAGCGGGTGCTGGCAGAACGTGCCGCCGAAATAGGTGGTCTCGGCGCGCGGGTAGGAGGCGTCGCCGTATTCCCAAAGGCCGCCGTCGATGCCGTCCATGAAGGGCGCGCGCCCCGCGACGATGCCGATGGGCAGGCCGCCGCCCGCTATCTTGCCGTAGGTGGCGAGGTCGGCCTCGACGCCGAACCACGCCTGCGCCCCGCCCGGGTGGACGCGGAAGCCAGTCACCATCTCGTCGAAAATCAAGACGACGCCCGCCTCCCGCGTCCAGTCGCGCAGCTCGTGCAGGAACTCGCGCGGCTGTAACTCCGGGTGGCGGCTCTGCACCGGCTCGACGAGGACGGCGGCGAGGTCGTCTCCGTGTTCACGCAGTATTTCGAGCGCGCGCGGGCTGCCGTAGTCGAGCACCAAAACGTCCTCGACGACGCGCGGCGGGATGCCGGGCGCGAGCGGCGCCGAGACGGGTCGGCCGCCGACCTCGCGCGCGCGCGCAAGCGTCCCGTCGGAGTGGCCGTGGTAGGAGCCTGCGAAGATGGCGACCCTCGTCCTTCCGGTGCGGGCACGCGCGAGCCGGAGGGCCGTCATCACCGCCTCCGTGCCGGAGTTGCAGAAGGTCGCGCGCTCCATCCCGGTCAATTCGCAGACGAGCGAGGCGACCTCGCCCGCAAGCGCGGGGCGCGGCCCCATCTCGATGCCCCGCCGGAGCTGTTCCTCGATGGCCTCGGCGACGAACGGCGGGCGGTGGCCGAGGAGGTGGACGCCGAAGCCCATCGTGATGTCAACGTACTCGTTGCCGTCTATGTCGCGCAGGCGCGCGCCGTCGGCCCCCGCGCCGACAATCGGGTAGAGCATCTCCTTGATGGAGAGGCGGAAGCCGACGACCGCCCGGCTGTCTGCGAGCACCGACCTGTACCGCCGCGCCGCCTGCTTTGACGCGGCCGTGCGGCGCGTGAAGCGTTCGACCAACTCGCCGAGGTGTTGCCGCTGCTGCTCGGTGAGTCCGCCGACCGTGCCGGGCTGGACGGGACGATAGGGGACGTAAGGGGCGCGCGCCTCTCTTCCCACGGCCGCGGGCGTCTGCGTCCCGTTGCCCGACGAGGGCGGCGGCGAGGGCCGGGACTCTTCGTGCGCTTCGACGGTGTCGGGCGTCGGCGCGGAGCGGGCTGGCGGGCCGCCCCGGCCGAGCACGGAGAGTTGCCGCGACATGAGGCCGGAGAACTGCTCAAGCAGGTCGAGCTGCCGCGCCATGATGCGCTCAAGCGAGTCGGCGTGCGGCCCCGCATCGGCTCCTGGCGCGGGCGCGTCCGGCGTTGGTTCGGTCGCGGCGGCAAAGTCCCGCATCGGCCGTGCGGGCAGGGCGCACGCGGGCGGGGCCGTTTGAGTGGCGACGCGGGGCGCTTCGGCGCGGGCGGGGGGAGGCGCGGCCGTTCGCGCCGCGGCCGAGTTCTTCTCGATGTGCTCGGCGAGCGTGTCGAGCGTGGTGAACTGCTCGAACAGTTGGCGGATGGATATTTTCAGTTGGAAGCTGTCTTCGACGACGCGAATCGCTTCGGCGAGGACGATGGAGTCCGCGCCCATTTCGAGGAATGACGCGTGCACGTCCAACGTCTCCGGCGCGGTCTGGAGCAGGCGGCCCACGATGGCGCGGAGCGTTTCTAGAATCGCCTCCTTGCGGCGCTGGTCAGTCGGCGGGAGCGGGGCTTCGGTCGTCATGGTTTCGTATCCTTCCGACGTGTCGGCGGGCGTCTCCCGCTGATGTAAATCTGCCAGCCAGTAACTTTTTCTCTCGAACGGGTAGGTCGGAAGCCCGACGCGGCGGCGCGGATAATCGCGGTCGAAACTTTCCCAGTCGACCTCCGCGCCCGAGACGTAGAGCGCCGCCAGGCCGTCGAGGAGCACGCGCCAGTCGCCCTGACCCCGCCGGAGTGATGGAAGCCAACTCCCCTTCGCGCCGGGCAGACAACGGCGGCCCATGTTCAGCAGCGGCGCGTCCGGCCCCGTCTCGACGAACGTCTCGCAGCCGCGCGCGGCGAGTGTCCGTATGGAAGCGTCGAAGCGCACCGGCTCTCGCGCGTGCGCCAGCCAGAAGTCGGCGTCCACGTACGCGCCCGCTTCGAGCGCCGCGCCGGTCAGCCCGGAGACGAGCGGGACGCGCAAAGGGCTAAACCTGACGCGCCGCAGGGCGCGCTCGAAGTCGCCCATCATCGGCTCCATGAGGGGCGAGTGGAAGGCGTGCGAGACGTTCAAAGCGCGCGCGGCCGAGCCGTCTGTTTCGAGTCGGCTCAGCACCTCACGCAACGCCTCGCGCTCGCCGGAGACGACCGTGTGTGCGGGGCCGTTGACGGCGGCGATTGCGACGCGACCGCGGTAAGGCTCCATTGCGGCGGCGACCCGACCCTCTTCGGCGAAGACGGCGGCCATCTCGCCCGTCGTCGGTAGCGACTGCATCAGGCGCGCGCGCTCGGCGACGAGCGCCAGCCCCTCTTCCAACGTGAACGCGCCCGCGAAGCACGCCGCCGCGTACTCGCCGACGCTGTGCCCGAAGACGAAGTCGGGTTCGACGCCCCACGCGCGCCACAGCTCGGCGAGCGCGTATCCGAGCGCGAAGAGCGCGGGCTGCGTGTAAGCCGTCTCGTCAAGCGGCGACTCGCCCTCCCCGTAGAGCACGGAGAGCAACGGGCGTGCGAGGGCGGGGCGCAGGATTTCGTCGCACCGGTTTAGCGCGCGGCGGAAGCTCGGTTGTGTCTCGTAGAGTTCTCGCCCCATCCCAGGGTACTGCGCGCCCTGCCCCGTGAAGAGGAACGCCGTGCGAGAGCTGCGACGGCCGGTCATGTGTCCCTGTCGCAGGCCGTCGGCCCTCCCTTCGTCGGCGTAGGCGCGCAAGCGCCGCGCGAGTTGCTCGCGCGTCTCGCACGTCAACGCCAGCCGGTGTCTGAAGCGCGCGCGGCCGGCGTTCGCGGTGAAGCACACGTCGGGGAGCGCCTGCCCGGCGTGAAGCGGGAGGTGCCCCGCGTAGCGGCGCGCGAGTTCGCGGAGAGCATTGTCGCTTTGCGCCGACAGGGTGAGGAGGTGCAAGGGGCGCTCTGCCTTCGCGGCGGCCGGCGCTTCTTCTGGGACGGCGGGCGCTTCTTCGAGGACGACGTGCGCGTTCGTCCCGCCGAAGCCGAAGGAACTGACGCCCGCGAAGCGAGGCACGCCGCCGCGCTTCCAGTCGCGGGCGCGCGTGGCTATCTCAAGCGGCGAGTCCGCGGTCGAGAGGTGCGGGTTGAGGTCGCGGACGTGCAGGTGCGGGGGGACGTGCTCGCGTTCGAGCGCGAGCGCGACTTTGATGAGGCCGGCAATGCCTGCGGCGGCTTCGAGGTGGCCGATGTTGGTCTTGACTGAGCCGACGAGACAGCGTGTGCCTCGCGGCCGCCCTTCGCGTAAGACCGCGCCGAGGGCGTCGAACTCGATGGGGTCGCCGAGCGGCGTGCCCGTGCCGTGCGCCTCGACGTAGCCGATTTGCGACGCGGCGACGCCCGCGCGCTCCAGCGCCTCCCTGACGAGCGCCTGTTGCGCCAGCCCGTTCGGGGCCGTCAGCCCGTTGCTCCGCCCGTCCTGATTGACGGCCGAGCCGCGTATCAGCGCCAACACGCGGTCGCCGTCCCGCGCGGCTTCCGAGAGTCGCTTGAGCACGACGACGCCGCAGCCTTCGGAGCGGACGTAGCCGTCGGCCGCCGCGTCGAAAGTTTTACAGCGGCCGTCGGCCGACATCATGCCGGCGCGCGTGAGGGCTTCGGTCAGTTTGGGCGTGAGCAGGAGGTTGACGCCGCCCGCGAGCGCCACCTGCGACTCGCCCGAGCGCAGGCTCTGACAGGCCGCGTGCACGGCGACGAGCGAAGACGAACAGGCCGTGTCAACGGCCATGCTCGGCCCGCGCAGGTCGAGCAGGTAGGAGAGACGGTTGGCCGCGATGCTGAGGGCGGAGCCGGTGCCCGCGTACGCGTCCGGCCCTTCGTCCGCGTCGAATTGGAGCTGCGCGTAGTCGCTGTTGCTGATGCCGACGAAGACGCCCGCCCTGATTCCGCCGAGCCGGTCGGGCGCGTACCCGGCGTTCTCAATCGCCTCCCACGCGACTTCGAGCAGCAGGCGCTGTTGCGGGTCTATCTGCGCGGCCTCGCGCGGCGAGATGCCGAAGAAGTGCGCGTCGAAGCCGTCAACGTTCTTCAGAAAACCGCCCCGGCGCACGACGCCGCGCGGCGCGTCGGTCGCCCAACGCCCGGGCGGGACTTCCGTGACGGCGTCCACGCCGTTGCGCAGGAGCCGCCAGAAGGCTTCGACGTTCTCCGCGCCGGGAAAGCGACAGCCTATGCCGACAATCGCGATGGGCTCGGAGGTGTCGCGCGCTCCCGCCCTCCGGCCTTCGGCCTGCGCGCGCGGGGGTGCTTCGCCGAGGTGCCGCGCGACGGCCTCGACGGTCGGGTAGTCCCAGAAGAGCGTCGGCGGCAGCGGACGGCCGAGCCACGCGCTCAGGTCGCCGACCATCGCCACCACCCGCGCCGAGTCGAAGCCGTAGCGGCGGAACGGCTGAACGTCGTCAACCTCTTCAGGCGGGATGCCTGCGCTTCGGGAGACTTTTTCGACGAGCCATTCGCGGACGGCTTCGACCGTCCGCGTCTCGCGGGAGGCGTGCGACGACGGTTCAGCGCGGTCGTCCGAGCGAGTTGTGGCCTCCCCGGCGTCATGCGCCTGCCAGCGGGCCAACACCTCAAGAGTTCCTTCGATGAACTCGCGGCGGCTGGCGTGCCTCTGAATCTTCCCGCTCGAAGTCTTGTTGATGGTGCCGGTCTTGACGAGGACGACGGCGTAAGGCTGTAGCTCGTGGCGCTCGGCGACGCGCTCGCGGATGGCCTCGATGACTTCCGGCGCGTCCGCCGGGCCGAACTCGCGTCTGACCTCCTGCACGAGTACGAGGCGTTCTTCGAGCCCGACTTCGGTCGAGAAGGCCGCGCAGCAGCCGGGCCTCAACAGGCCGTGGCTCCGCTCGGCCGTCCACTCGATGTCCTGCGGGTAGTAGTTCTGCCCGCGGATGATGATGAGGTCTTTGACCCGGCCGCTGATGAAGAGTTCGCCGTAGCGCACGAAGCCGAGGTCGCCCGTGCGCATGAAGGGGCCTTCATGCGTGTCGGCGATGCGCGCGTGGAACTTCGCCTCTGTCTCCTCGGGGCGCTGCCAGTAGCCGCGCGCCAGCCCCACACACTTCACCCAGATTTCGCCCAGCTCGTCGGGCGCGCGGCGGAGCAATGTTTCGGGGTCAACGATGGCAAGCTCCGTGTCCATGATGGGACGGCCGCAGCCGACGAGCGGGCGCGCGCCGGGGTCTGTCGGCTCGACCTCGACGACGCGCCGCTCCTGTTCGAGGGCGGACGCCTGCGCCGTGATGAAGAGCGGCGCGTGCGGCTGCGCGCCGCCGGCCGAGACCATCAGCGTCGCCTCGGCGAGTCCGAAGGAGGGGTAGAAGGCTTCCCGACGGAAGCCGCAAGGCGCGAACTTATCGTGGAACCGCTCCATCGTCTCGCGGTGCACGGGCTCGGCGGCGTTGCCGGCGACTCGCCAACTGCTCAGGTCGAGCGAGTCACGATCCCCCGCCGAGACCTTGCGCACGCAAAGCTCGTAGGCGAAGTTGGGGCCGGAGCTGTGCGTCACGCCGTAGCGCGTGACCGCCTCCAGCCAGCGCGCGGGGCGCTGCACGAAGGCGAGCGGCGAGAAGAGGTATGCGGGCACGCCGAAGAGGGCCGGGTGGACGATGCCCTCGACCAGCCCGTAGTCGTGAAAGTTGGGCATCCACGTGGCGCTCACGCTCTCGGGCGTGTAGCCGTAGGCGCGCGCGAGGTGTTCGGACTGGTGAGTCAGGCAGAAGTGTGTGACCATCACGCCCTTGGGCGTCGAGGTCGAGCCGGAGGTGTATTGCAGGTACGCGAGGTCGTCGGCCGTCTGCGCGGGCGGCTGCCAGCGGGCGGCCGCGTCGGGGTCAATCTCGTCCACCTTTATCCAGCGCAGCGCGCGCAGGTCGGCCGCGCCCTCGGGCGCACGCTCGATCATGGAGAGGATGGCAGCGGTGGTGAGGGCGACGGCCGGGCGCGAGTCGGCGGCGATGGCTTGCACTCTCGGCAGCGTACGCCCGAGACGCGCGGGGTGAGGCGGGGGCGCGGGCACCGCCACCGCGCCCGCGTACAGGCAAGCGAAGAAGGACGCGACGAACTCAAGCCCCGCGTCGAAGAGCAGCAGCACGCGCTCGCCCCTCGCGCCGCACTCTTGCAGAAGCGCGCCGACGGCCTGAGCGCGCGCGTCGAGTTCGGCGTAAGTCAGACGCGCCGTCACGCCCTCGCCGTCGGCGAGGAAGGAGAAGGCCGTGCGCTCGGGCTGCTGCCGCGACCTCCGGCGCAGGATTTCCGTGAGCGTGTCTGTGCTCCGTTGATTCATCCCAAAGCTCGCCCCATGCCGCGAACGCCGAGAGCAGCCGCCCGCACGACACTCCGCTACTCGTCCCCCGCTGCCGCCCCTCGATTCGACCGCACCGCCTGCCGCCGCGTCAGCTCGCGCCGCCTGCTCGTCAACGCGGCGCGACCCGCGGCCTCACCCCGCACCGCGCGCCCCGTCCCTCCCGGCTCGGCGCGCTCCGCGCTCAGGTGCTCGGCCAGCGTGCTCACCGTCGGGTACTTGAACATCTCGACGACGGGCAGTTCCGCCCGCAGCGCCTCGCGCAGTCTGCTGTTGACGCGAATCATCAGGAGCGAGTGGCCGCCGAGGCCGAAGAAGTTGTCGTTGACGCCGACGCGCTCGACGCCGAGCGCCTCCTGCCAGACGCCGGCGATAAGACTCTCCAACTCGGAGCGCGGCGCGACGTACGGCTCAGACGCCTCGCGGCTCGCGCCTTCCGGGGCGGGCAGCGCCTTGCGGTCGAGCTTGCCGTTCGGCGTCAAAGGCATTGCTTCGAGCCGCACGAACGCCGAGGGAATCATGTACTCGGGTAGTTGCTCCTTAAGGAAGTCACGCAGGCCGCCCGGCTCCGCCCCGCCCTGCGCGCGCGGGACGACGTAGGCCACGAGGCGGAGGCCGCCGCCGCCCGTCTCGCTCGGCGTGACGACGCACTCTCGCACTTCAGCGTGCTGCCTGAGCACCGCCTCGACTTCGCCGACCTCGACGCGGAAGCCGCGGACCTTGACCTGTTCGTCGGCGCGGCCGAGGTATTCGACGTTACCGTCGGGCAGGAACCGCCCGAGGTCGCCCGTCCTGTAAAGGCGCGCGCCGGGGTGCCGCCCGTGAGGGTGCGGCAGGAAACGTTCGGCCGTCTGGGCCGGGCGGCGGTGATAACCGCGCGCCACCCCCGCGCCCCCGACGTAGATTTCGCCGACCACCCCGACGGGGACGGGCTGCTGCCGCGCGTCGAGGACGTACATCTCCGCGTTGGCGATGGGGCGGCCGATGGGAACGATTGACGCCACGGCGTGAGCGGCGCCGACGAGGTCCGCGCCGCTCGGTTCGTAGTTGCTCGCCGTGACGGTCGTCTCCGTCGGCCCGTATGCGTTGCTCCACCCGACGCGGTCGCCGACGAGCCGCCGCCAGCGTTCGAGCGTCACGCCGAGCGTCTTCTCGTTGCCGACGACGACGCGCCGTAGCGTCGCAGGCGGGAACGCGTCCGGCGTCGCGCCGTCTGCCCCAGCGTCGTCAACGCCCCGCTCGTCGAGCGTCGCCAGCCATTCCGCCCAGAACGACGCGGGCAGGTTCGCTACCGTCACTCCCTCGCGCCCGACGAATCGGACGAACTCCTCGATGGTGTCGAACGCGCGCGCGGGGCGCATGACGGCGCACGCCCCGGCCAGCCACGCCCCGAAGAACTCTTCGGCCGCCACGTCGAACGAAAAGGACGCGAACTGCAAGAGTCGGTCGCGCGGCGTCAGGCCGTGGTGCGCCGCGAAGGCGAGGCCCGTGTTGACGAGCGAGCGGTGCTCGACGAGGATGCCCTTCGGCCGCCCCGTAGTCCCGGAGGTGTAGACGAGGTATGCGAGGTTGTCCGCGTCGGCGACCCGCCCTAGACGGCCGCCTTCGCGCGCCTCCACCCGCCGCGCCTCCGCGTCGAGGTGGACGAGCCGCGCGCCGTGTGCGGGCAGAGATTCTGCGAGCCGCGCCGTCGTCAGGAGCACGGACGCCCCCGCGTCTTCGAGCATGAAGGAGAGGCGCGGCGGCGGGTACGCGGGGTCTAAAGCCACCCACGCCCCACCGGCCTTGAGCACCGCCAGCAGCGCGACGGCCGCCCACGTCTCACGCTCCAGCAGGACGCCGACCCGCGTCTCGGCGCCGACACCGCACGCCCGCAGGTGGCGGGCCAGCCGGTTGGCCCGCTCGTCGAGCTGCGCGTAGGTCAGCCGCTCGCCGCCGCAGACGAGCGCCACGGCGTCGGGCTTCGCGGCGGCCTGCTCCTCGAAGAGTTCGTGGACGCACCTGTCGCGCGGGTACTCGCGGGCCGTGTCGTTCCACTCGACGAGCAGTTGCAGCCGCTCCTCTTCCGTCAGCAGCGGCAGGCGGCTGAGTCGCAAGGTCGGGTCGGCGGTGGCGGCGTCCAACAGCACCGCGAAGTGCTTGAGCATCCGCCCGACGGTCGCGCCGTCGAAGAGGTCCGTGTTGTACTCCAGCCCGCACAGCAGACCGTCCGCGCGCTCGGTCACGTCGAAGGAGAGGTCGAACGGCGAGACCGCCGTGTCGTCGTCCACCAGACTGACCTCCACGCCTCCCATCCTCGACGGCGGAGGCGGCGCGTTCTGCAAAGAGAACATGACCTGGAAGAGCGGCGTGCGGCTCGTGTCGCGCTCGGGCTGAAGCTCCTCGACCAGCTTCTCGAACGGCACGTCCTGGTGCGCGAAGGCCCCGAGCGCCACTTCACGCACGCGGCCGAGCAGTTCCCCGAAGGTGGGGTCGCCCGAGAGGTCGGTCCTCAGCACGAGTGTGTTGACGAAGAACCCGACGAGCGGTTCCAGCTCCGTGAGGTTACGGTTGGCGATGGGCGTGCCGACGACGATGTCGTCCTGCCCGGCGTGGCGTTGAAGCAGGGTCTTGAAGACGGCGAGCAGAAGCATGTAAGGCGTCACGCCTTCGCGGCGGGCCAGTTCTTTCAGCCGCCCCGTCAACCCCGTGTCAACGAGGTGCGTGAGGATAGCGCCTCGGTAGCTCTGCACCGGCGGGCGCGGCCTGTCGGTCGGCAGCTCCAGCGCCGGCACCTTTCCGGCCAGGCGCTCCTTCCAAAATCTCATCTGCCGCGCGAGCGTCTCACCCCGCAGCCACTCGCGCTGCCAGACGGCGAAATCCGCGTACTGGATGGGCAGCTCCGACAGCTCCGGCCGCCGGCCCGCGGCGAAGGCTTCGTAAGCCGCGCTCAACTCCTTGAGAAGCACGCCAATCGACCAGCCGTCCGAAACGATGTGGTGCATCAGGAACCAGAAGAGATGCTCCTCCTCGGCCAGCCGCACCAGCGCGGCCCCAACCAGCGGCCCGCGCGCCAGGTCAAACGGCCGTCCCCTCAGGCGCGCAGCGGTTCGTTTGACCTGCTCGGCCCGTTCGACCTCCGTCAGGTGGCTCAGGTCTTCGACCGGGATGGTCAGGGTCAGCCGCGGCGCGACGACCTGCACGGGGCGCCCTTCTATCTCCGCGAACGTGGTGCGCAGGACTTCGTGCCGACTGATGATTTCGTTGACGCTCTGTCCGAGGGCTTCGACGTTGAGTCGTCCGCGGAGGCGGAAGGCGGCGGGCACTTTGTAGGGGCCGTCCGGCTCTAACTGTTCGAGGAACCATAGGCGCTGCTGCGCGAAAGAGAGGGGGTGGTGTGCCGCCTCGCCTCGACGCGGGACGACGCGCCCGCCCGCCCGCTCGTCCGCCTTCTTCTTTTTCAGACGCATCATATGCGCCGCGCGCTCCGCAGGTGAAAGCTCGGCGATATTCCCGGCGTCCTTAAACATTAAGCTCCTACCTCCCGACGCGGACGCCCGCGCGCGGCCGCGACCCGACCCCGGCCGAATCCGCGCCTCCCGGGCTTCAAAAAGTTACTCGGCGTCAACTCGACGCCGAGCGGGCAGTGCTCGCGACAAACATTCAAGCGGTCAGTGAGAAGGGCGGGGCGTGTCCGGCCCTGTATGTAGACTGGGCGTCGGCCGAACCCTGAATCAGAAAAGGGGGATGGTGTAACGCACGGGCCTTTTCGGCACACGTTGCTAAAGGTCAGCACACACGCGGCCGAAGCAGGAGACGTTACACTGAATCAGTTTTTCCTCCGCTGGACTGGGACGCAGAGGTGAGGCTAACGGGGCAAAATGGACGCGGGAACGATATGACTGTGCCGGGACTGTTGTCAAGGGTGAAGCCGAAGCGGCAGTGATAGGCGGCCTTCGGCCAGGACGATTGCGTCGCAAAGGTTGCCCGGTCGCGGATGAAGGCGGAGTGGCGGTGTTGACTTCAAAGAACAGTCAACACCGCCACTCCGAAAGCACTTCGGGTCAGGTGCTTATGCCTGAGCAGCCGTCGAGATTCATTGAATCTGACAGCCCGAGCAAAGGGCCCTACAGGAGCACGTAGTAGGGTTCCACGTGCCGCCGTTGATCGCGCACTGCTGCTCGGCGGTCGCGGAGCAGGTGACGGGCGCGGGCGGGGACGCCTCGTAGGCGGTCCGGTCGTCGAAGAGTTGCACCCAGCGCCCGTCGAAGCCGCCGTTGGCCGCCGTGTACCAAGAGCCCACGAGCCACATCCCGGCTTCGTAGTTCGTCTGGTCGCTGGTGATGACGCCCGAATGCACGAAGTAGTCGTGTTGCCACAGGTAAGAGTTGTGCGAGTCGAAGTAGCCGCTGGCGGCGCCGCGGGTTCGCCCGTAGTCGTCGTACCCGTACCCCTCGAAGCCGCCGAACTGGTCCCCGTTCCAGGGGGCCTCCCAGTTCAGTTCGGCCGAGTAGCCTCCGATGAACCATTTCTTCGACAGATAGCCCTCTCGCCCGTCGGTATAATTCGACTTCCCGCTGTCGTAAGACCTCATGAAGAAGCGTTGGAAGCCCGCGGGGACCTCCACCTCCCCGGCCTCGTTGACGACGGGGCTCTCCAGCAGCACGTATCTATCCAGGTCAGACAGCCAGTGGAGGTACCACGCGCCGGACTGCCAGTGGGTCGGGATGATGTCGGCGATGTCTTGCAGCTCGTAGGTGAGACGCTTCACGGTGGTCCATTTCACCGTGTTGCCGTTATCAACGCGGCTCGCCATGCTCGACGCGTTCGAGTAATTCAGGGGCTTGGCCCGCCACGTGTCAACGGCCGACTGCGACCCTTCTGGCGCGAACACGTAATGCACGTTCTTACTGTCCGACCCCGTGACGGCGACCTTGGCGTCGGCCGTTGACGAGTTCATCCTGCCGGCGATGGTGCTGTAGGCAGTCCGGACGTGGTGCAGCGCGTGCCCGTGGTAGCCGTAATCGGAGCCGGCGTACCAATCCCAATCGCTCTCGTCGGCCTGCCAGAGCATCACGTGCCTGCCCGTCGGCGTCTGCATGAAGGTCATCCCGGTGTCGTAGTAACGCCTTATGATCTGCTCTTCATGCATCGTGACCGTGACGTGGTTGACGTATTCGCCGCCGCCGCCCGGGGTGCCGGTTATCCCATGGACC
Source organism: Pyrinomonadaceae bacterium (assembly GCA_035296285.1). Taxonomy (GTDB): domain Bacteria; phylum Acidobacteriota; class Blastocatellia; order Pyrinomonadales; family Pyrinomonadaceae; genus QHXN01. The sequence goes on from DATHBF010000082.1 coordinate 13,602, forward strand.
ACGATCTCGATGCGCTCCCAGTCGTGAATCTCGCTGCCGTCTTTGTCGGCCGCGTTGTAGACGTGGTAGAGCAGCACCAGGGACTTGCTGCCCCCGTTCATGTATTCGATGAGGGCGGTGTAGAGCGTCGGGCGGATGCGCCAGTGGCTGTAAGCACCCGTCCCGGCCTGCGCCGCGGCAATGTATTGATTGATGTTGCGCCAGTTGAGGCGGTTGTTGGAAAAGGTTCCGTCGCGGTCGAAATCGAAGTTGGCAAGCCAGTCGCGCCCCTGCTTGCCGTCGTTCTCGTCGCCGCGCTTGAGGATGACCGGCGCGTAGTAGTTCAGGTAAGCCTGGCGCTGCGCCTTGGTCAGGCTCCACGCCTGCGCGTGCGCCTGTCCGGCCCCGAAACCGAGCCCGGCGAGGACGAGCGCGGCGAGCACGAGCGAACGCCTCAAGGTCTTGAGAAACGTGCCCGTTACGGATGTGGGTAGGGCCAAGGCGGCACCTACCATCGTTTGCGTGTCACAGCGGGGTGACAAGTTCATTCAATATCTCTCCCTGTTTGCATGTGTGGACAAAGTGAGGTGCTTTGGGGCACAGGTGCCTACAGGTCTTGCCGCTTCCAGTACTTCCTTTTGGAGTAGTGTGGCGTGAGATTAACGAAGGGTCGCGGGCCGAGGCATGCGATTCAGTTAACGCGTGCAAGATATTCCGGGGCGGGGCCGGGTGTCAAATGCGCCGATGCCGGCGCAGTCAGACCGCCGTAAATTAGAGGTTTTAGTTCCCGCAAACCACCCGCTTGACAGCCACGAATATCCCGTATAGTCTCTTCGACGCTTGCCCAAAGCTTAGCGAGAGCTATTGAAGCCTCATCTTCGTTTAGCCCTCCCGCAATATCCCTTTATACAGACTCCCTGGAGTTTTTAGTTGCAGTTCGCCCCACCCTGCCACATCTCTGTCTCTGCGAAGCCCTCTGTCTGCTTCGCAGGTAGCGGCGTGGGCGCGGGGGCCTGCGGGGCTGACGATTCCAAGGGTCTGCGGGACGATAAAGCGACTTTGCTCCGGGTAAGTCCTCATACCTCAAATCCGCCATGCGTAAGGGGCATCCTTGTCTCTGAAGGGTTTCTTCACTTACGTCAAAGCTTTCCCACCCCGCCCTCCCGTGAGGGCCTCAAACTGCGAACCCCTTTTAGTTCGTGCCGGGAACAAAACTCACTCGGTGCGGTAAGAAGTTTCCTCGACCCTGAAAGGAGAGTCCTAAACTCATGAGCCCAAATTCCACGGATTTTTCGTTGCAAGCCCTCGAAGCCCGCTTTGAAATGCAGTGCATGGACAACCATGACACGAGCGGCTACTACATGGAGGAGCAGATCGGCGGCAACGACTGCGGCGGCGGCGGCGGCGGCTACGGCTACTACGGTAATAGCTGGGACAACCTCGGCTCCGGCGACGCCTACGCCGGCCCTTACCAGGAGGCCAGCGACGGCTCGGGCGCGATGCTCGACGACGGCAGCTACACCGACGGCTCCTCGGGCCAGTTCCCGGGCTACGACACGCGCGCGACCACCCAGTCGATCCAGCAGCCCGACGGCAGCTGCTGGCCAACGTACCCCTGCTCGCCCCGCTCGCTGTGCCGCATCTGCCGCTGCTAGCGGCGTGAAGTAATACGCGGTGCCCGAACCGTTTAGCTCGGGGAGGGGCCGGCCCGCGCTCGCGCGCCGGCCCCTCCCCGCTACACGCCAGCCTGCCGAGAACGGAGCAAGCAAGAAGTGTTAGAGCCGGAGTCAGCGAACACCGCCCTGCCGAGACTCAAGGCGGGCCTCCGCATCGCGCCCTTCCATGACGGGGCGGCGGCCGGCGAACGTTACCTCGTCGAAGTCGGCGAGACCTGTTTCGTCGCGGGGAAGGGCATGCGCGACGTGCTGAACGCGCTCGCCGAGGGGCCGGAGACCCTCGAAGCACTGGCCGCAATTTACGAGCGGCAGACCGGGCAGGCCGTCTCGACCGAAGTGCTGGCGGACGTGCTCGCCAAAGGCATCCCCGAATCGCTTTTCGACTACACCCCGGAGCCGAAGAACAAGCGGCCCTTCGTGGTCAGCTTCGACATCATCCGCGAGAGCTGGGTCCGCCCTTTCTCGACCAGGCTGGGGTTCCTCTTCTCCAAGCCCATCGCCCTCCTCGTCGGGGTGGCCTTTCTGGCGGCCGAGTTTCTCATCCTGACGCGGTCGGCGCAGGCAGTGCAGCAACCGTTCGCTGGTTGGGACCTGCCCCTTTTCTACGTCGCCCTGGTCGCCGTCACGCTCTTCCACGAACTCGGACACGCCTCGGCCTGCCGGCGCTTCGCGTGCCCGCACGGCCACGTCGGCGTCGCCCTCTATATGATCTACCCGGCCTTCTACACGGACGTGACGAAGGCGTGGCGCCTGCCGCCGCTGAAGCGCGCGGTGGTTGACCTGGGCGGCATCTACTTTCAGGCCATCCTCTTCGTCGCGCTGACGGCCTACGCCCTGCTCGCGCATGACATCTTCGTGCTGCGCCTCCTCTGGGTGATGAACCTGACGATGCTGCTGACGCTCAACCCCGTCTTCAAGATGGACGGCTACTGGCTGCTCACAGACCTGAGCGGGCTGAGCAACCTCCACCAGCAGATGGCCGAAACGTACGCGCACGCGGCGAGGAGGCTGGCCGGGCGGCCGACGGCCCGGAGCGCCGCGCCGCGGGCAGAGGGCTTGCGCCTCAAGGTGCTCTACGCCTACTCCGGGCTGGCTCTGCTCTACTACGCTTTCGTAGCCCACTTTCTCTACGGAGCGGTGCACTACGTCCTGAAGTATTACCCGCCGACCGCGGCCCGCTTCGTCGAAATGATTCAGGCGGCCTATCTCGCAGGCAACACCGAGCGCGCCGCGAAGCTCGCGACGACGCTGGTCTACAACAGCGTCTGGCCGCTCCTCCTGACCGGGTTGGTCTGCTTCATGGCGCTGAGGCTCTTCCGCTTCCTGTACCGGACGGTCAGGGGGGCCATGTCGGGCTATACGCTGACGGTCTCGATGCCGCGGTGGGCGTACGCGGTCGCCGACGCGGTGGCCGGGCGGAAGGTGCGCCGCGGCTGACGCGTCGAAGGCTTGCCCGCGCCGCCGGTCTGGACAGTTGAGTTTATGAAGTCGCTCTATAAAAACATCCGCGAATCAATCGCCGGGCGAGCGCGGACGCACTTCATGGAGAAGGAGCAGACGGAGAACATCGCCTACGCGATGTTCCAGATGCTCAAGACGCCGCTGCAACAATCGCGCGATATGGCGCGCGAGGGCGCTGCGCGGCGGGCGCAAATCAACAAGCTCCCGAGGGCGAAGAACCCCTCGCGCGCGCTCGAAGCGTTGAGGGCCGTGCCCGTCCCGCTCGACGTGCCGGAGGCCGTGCGCACGCTGGAGGAGCACGCCGCATCCTCGTACCTGCTCGCGCTGCCCTTTACCGTCTCCGCCCTGTCGCTCGTGGCCCACCTCGTCCGCGACCCGCGGCGGCGCTTCTGCGTCGTCGATACGCGGTTCACGCGCTACTTCTTCCACCCGTTCCTGCAAGCCGCGGAGACGCGGGAGCGCGTGCAACTGCTCTCGCCGACCCAGATGCTCACGCACAACCGCGCCCGCCTCGAAAGGGGCGCGCGGGACGGCGAGGCGGCCGACGACGCGGTGACGTACGTGACCTTTCCCGACCTTGAGACGACGAGTCTCGACACGGCGCGTCGTGTCCCTTTCCTGGGCGAGGATTACCTGTTCTCGACGCTCGACCCGCTGCT
>DATHBF010000083.1:0-17879 GCA_035296285.1 Pyrinomonadaceae bacterium
CCCGCTAACGCGGAGGGCGGCAGGTAAAAAGGCGGAAGGCGAAAGTGAAGACGAAGGGCGCGCGGCCTCTCGTCTTCACTTTCGCCTTCCGCCTTTCGCCTTTCTACCTGCCGGCGCGTTTGACGGTGATGACGAGGACGAAGAGCTGGTTGGGGACCCTCGTGCCGAGCGTGCCGACCAGCGTCGGCTCGCCCTCGCGGACGCTGAGCTGGGTGTTGATGCCCGTGTCCTCGTACTGGATGACGGGGGCGCCCGTGGCGGCCCCGCCGACGGCGGGGGCCGTCTGGATGGGAATCTTGAGGCCGAGCCGGAAGTTGCGGATGTTGACGAAGCCCTGCCCGGCCGCGTCCTCTTCGTGCCTCACCTCGCCGAGCGAGAACTGGAAGAAGGTCGGCGTCAAAGGGGTCGCCGCGCCCTGTGTGAAGGGGGCGCTGCCCACGCTCCTCACTTCGAGCCCGCCGCCGTCCTTCACGCGGTTGATGAAGGTCGCCGCCAGCCTGTACTCCGAGGGCGGGAGCGACGCGCGGAGCTGGCGCACGACGCCGTCGAGCGAGCGCGGCACGCCGGCCCCCTCCTGCCGGTCCGAAGAGGTCACGAGCAGGTGGAGCTGAACTTCGTGGTTGGTGTCGTTGCGCGGCCGCGGCCGCTGCTGTCCCGCGCCCTCGTCCTGCGCGGCGACGCCGACGCACGCGGCCGACACGATTAAAAGTGCGAGCGCGGCCCTCGCGATTCTCGTCGCTGGTTTCTGCATGAGGATTCTCCTGTCTGCGGCTGTGGAGAGCGCGTGCGTGCTGACACGCGCCGCGCGCGGCGGGGTTCCCGAAAAGTCGCGCCCGCGCTAGCGGCGCTTCGGGCCTTTGTAGATTTCGCGCATTCCCTTGTGGATGCGCTTGACGCGCGACTTCTCCTCCTGCGCCTTGCGCTGGTCGACGAGCGTGGCGGCGTGGCGCATCTCGGCCTCCATCTTGCGGTAGTTGCGGTAACGCTCCGCGTCGAGCGCGCCCGCCTCCAAAGCCTCGCGCACGGCGCACCCGGGCTCGCCCTCGTGGCGGCAGTCGGAGAAGCGGCACTGCGAGGCTATCTCCTCTATCTCCTCGAAGGTCTCGCGCAGGCCGCGCTCGCTCACGAGCAGTTGCAGCTCGCGCATCCCCGGCGTGTCGAGCACGAGCCCGCCCGACGGGAGCACGAACAGCTCGCGGTGCGTTGTCGTGTGACGCCCCTTCGCGTCGGAGAGCCTCACCTCCTGCGTGCGCTGCACCTCGGAGCCGAGCAGGCGGTTCACAATCGTTGACTTGCCGACGCCGGAGGAGCCCATGAGCGCGACCGTGCGGCCGAGGCCGAGGAAGCCCGTGAGCTGTTCGACGCCCTCGCCGCGCTTGGCGCTCAGGAAGAAGACGGGCACGCCCGGCGCGACCTGCTCGACTTCGCGCCGCTTCTCTTCGGCGTCGGGGACGAGGTCGGCTTTGTTGAGGAGGACGACCGGGTAGGCGCCGCTCTCGAAGGCCATGATGAGGTAGCGTTCGAGCCGCCGGAGGTTGTAGTCGTCGTCGAGGCCGGTGACGAGGAAGACGGTGTCCACGTTGGCGGCGACTATCTGCTCCTCCGTCTCGCGCCCCGCGGCCTTGCGCGAGAACTTGCTGCGGCGCGGCAGTATCTCGTGAATCTTCGCCTTGTCCTCGTCGGGCGTCCGCCTGAGCGCGACCCAGTCGCCGACGGCCGGCAGGTCCTCGGCGCCCGCGGCGTGGAAGCGCAGGCGGCCCGTGGTCTCGGCCGGCGTCTCGCCCGAGGCCGTGTAGAGGACGTAGGCGCGGTTGTGCTGGAGGAAGACGCGGCCCGGCTCGAAGCCCGCGGCGGCCAGCGGCTCGAAGGCGCGCGCGAAGTGCTCGGACCAGCCGTATTCTTCGAGCTTGGGGGAGGTGCCGTCCATCACTTCCTTTTCGGGTTGAGCGTGCCGCGGCAGGAGGGCGCGCCGCAGCGGCAGCGGTAGGTGTCGGGGTGGTAGGTCTCGCCGTAGTCGAGCGTGATCTCCTCGCCGGGCTCGATGTCGCGCAGCGCGAAGATGAGGATGCGGCCCGCGACGACGCGCATGAAGGCGTTCGGCTCGCAGCAGTGGTTGATGTACTGCGTGCCGTTGCCGCCGCGGCTGCTGTCCACGTTCCAGTAGGCGTCGATGGCGCAGATGTGGAGGCGCCGCTTGCCGCGCATCCGCCGCGCCGCCTCGACGCGCGAGATGCGCTCGCCCGCAAGCTCCGCCACCTTGCGCCGCCGCTTGAAGGGCACCGTGGCGTAACAGCCCCGCCCGTCAATCCTCGACGGCCGGACCTCGATGCCGTCGGCCAGCTCCGACTCTTTTTTCGTCATGCGAACTCGCGGGGGCGGCTACCCGCGCCTCCTGCCTCTCGGCCCCCGCGGCGTGGCCTGCGGCCCGGGCTTCTTCGGCCCCTCGTAGCGGTAGTGGCCCGTGACGGTCCAGTTGAAGAGCACGTCCTCCATCTTCGGGCCGGCGCCGATGTTGTGGACGATCTGCATCCGCTCGGGGTCCGCCTCCGACGGCACGTTGACGACGAGGCCGATGTGCGTCAGCCCGCCGCCCAGGTCCCACGTCACCACGTCGCCCGGCCTGTAGTCGCGCGCGACTTGCGTCACGGGCAGGGCCGCGCCCTGACGCCCGAAGAAGACCATCAGGTTCGGCACGCGCCGGTGGTCAATGTTCGTGTCCGGCTTCTTCAAGCCCCACTTCCTCGGGTAGGCCGCGAAGCTCTCCTTCATGTCCTCGTGGACCTCCTTCTGCAAGTCCACGCCCACCTTCCTGTAAGACCGAATCACCTCGTCCGTGCAGACGCCGACCTCCTCCGGCACGTCGCCGCCCGGGTAGGGGATGACGAAATAGGTCGGGTCGTAACGGACCTCGCGGCTCGTCCGCTCGACGGCCGCCTCGACCAGCTTGTCTAAGAAAGCCGACCCGCTCGACGGCCTCTCGGGCGTCGCCCTCGTTTGGGCCGCCTGCACGGGCCGCGCGTCCGCCGTCTGCCCCGACGCCTGCGACGCGGCCGGGCGCGCGCCGCAGCCCGCGGCGGCGAGCGCGAGCGCCGCCGCGGCCGTCAACTTCAGGAGCATCGCCATCAGCCTCCAACTCATCGAAGACATACTAGAACTAAACCGGCGAAAACGGGAAGAGTTTCGGTCGCGGTGTTAAAATGGGGCGAATGGAGAAGACGACACACCTGACGGGTTTGACGCGGGAAGAGCTTGGGCGGTTCGTCTCGGACCTCGGCGAGCCGGCCTACCGCGGGCGCCAGATTTTCTCGGCGCTCCAGCGGCGGCGCCTGCGCTCGTTCGACGAGATGACCGACCTGCCGAAGGACTTCCGCGCGCGGCTGGCCGGGGCGGCGACCGCCTCGACGCTCACGATTGAATCGCGCTACGTCGCCGCGGACGGCACACGCCGCTACCTCCTGAAGACCCACGACGGCCTGCCCGTCGAGACCGTCTTCATCCCCGAAGAGCGGCGCGACACCATCTGTTTCTCCTCGCAGTCGGGCTGCCCGCTCCAGTGCGACTTCTGCCTCACGGCCAAGCTCGGGCTGCTGCGCACGCTCACGGCCGGCGAGATAGTGGAGCAGATAGTCGTCGCCTTAAACGACGCCTACGGGGTCGGCGCGAAGACGCCGCGCGGCACCAACCTCGTCGCCATGGGGGCCGGCGAGCCCTTCCTCGCCTACGAGCCTCTGATGAAGGCGCTGCGCGTCATGGCCGACAAAGACGGCCTGCACATCGTCCCCAACCGCGTCACGGTCTCGACGGCCGGCGTCGTCCCCAAGATCAAAGAGCTGGCCTCGGAGCCCGACCGCCCGCACCTCGCCATCTCGCTCGCCGCCCCCGACGACGAGCTGCGCGACAAGCTGATGCCCATCAACAAGCGTTGGCCGCTCAAGGAACTGCTCGCCGCCTGCAAGGAGTTCGAGGAGTCGCTGCGGCCGGGCGAGCGTTTCACCTTCGAGTACGTCATGCTCGACGGCGTCAACGACTCCGACGACCACGCGCGCCGCCTCGCGCGGCTCCTGAACCGCCACGACCTGCGGGCCAAGGTCAACCTCATCCCGCACAACCCGGCCGACCCGCTCCCCTACCGCCCCTCGCCCCCCGACCGCGTCGAGGCGTTCAAACAGATACTCGAATCCAAGGGCGTCCACGCCTTCGTCCGCCGCCCCCGCGGCCGCGACATCTACGCCGCCTGCGGCCAGCTCGCCGCCCGCCGCGACCTCGCGCCCCCGCGGCCCGCCCTTTATCAACTCTCCTGAGCTTTAGCTCGCGGCCCCGCCCATGTAAAATTGCGGCACTAATTCACTTTTCGGGGTTGAGTCAAGACATGAAACGAAGGTTTTCTTACGGACTGTTCGCCGGCTCTCTGTTGCTCGCCTTCTCCGCTTTGCTCGCCCCGGCCGGGCGGGCTGGTGTGGCGGCCCCGGCCCCGGCGCCGCAGGCGAGCAACGTCGGCATCAACGGCTTCTTCTCGGTGGACCCGGCGCAGCAGGGCAGCACGTTTCAGGCGGCCGTCGTCTTCGACATCCCGCGCGGGCTGCACGTCAACGCCAACCGGCCGCTCGGCAAGTACGCCGTGCCGACGAGCGTTAAGATTGACGCGCCGCGGGGCCTGAAGATAACCCCCTTGTCCTACCCGGCCGGCCAGGTGCGCACGTTCAGCTTCGGCGAAGGGTCGCCGCCGGAGCGGCTGGCCGTCTACGAGGGCCGGACCATCATCCGATTCAACGTGACGGTGCCGCCCGACTACGAGCTGGGGGTGGCGCGCATCCGCGCCAACGTGCGCTTCCAGACCTGCTCGGACGAGGTCTGCTACCCGCCCGCCTCGCGCGAGTTGGTGCTCCCCATCGCCATCGTCAACAGCGGCGCCCCCGTGAACCGCATCAACCATCAGTACTTCCCCGGCGGGCGCCGCAGGCGTTAGTCACGCGCGCCGGCCGACGACGGACAGGTGGCGCCCGGTCGGCGTGTCCGGCCGCTTCTCTTTGCGGTAGGAGAAGAAGAGGTCCGTCCGGCACATCGTGCAGAGCGGAAGCAGGTGTATGCGCTCGGGTTCGACGCCGGCTGCGACGAGCTGTTCCGAGTTGGCCCTGTGTAGATTAACGAGCGCGTGCCCTTCGCGCGTCGGCGTGAAGAGGGAGTCGGCGCCGGGGAAGTTTTCGCGGAAGGCGACGACGACTTCGGGGCCGACCTCGTAGCAGCAGTCGAGGGCCGCGGGGCCGACGGCGACGCGCACGTCCGCCGCGCGCGTGCCGAACTCTTCGCCCATGCGCGCGAGCGCGCGGCGGGCAATGCCTGCCAGCGTCCCGCGCCAGCCGGCGTGGACGGCCGCGCAGGCGCCCGTCCGCGGGTCGCCTATGAGCACGGGGACGCAGTCGGCCGTCTTGACGCCGAGCAGCACGCCCGGCGTCCGGGTCGTGAGCGCGTCGCAGCGGTTCTGTTCGGAGCCTGAGTCAGCCGGGTCTTTGACGACGAGGATGTCCGAGCCGTGGACCTGCCAGCAGGCCGCGAGCCGCCAGCGCCCGCCGAGGGCCGAGAGCAGGCGGCGGCGGTTCTCAAGGATGTTCTCGCGCGAGTCCTGGTCGAAGCCGGCGAGGTTGAGCGCGTCGGCGGGGAAGGGGCTCGTGCCGCCCGCGCGCGTCGGGAAGGCGTTGGCGAAGCCTTCGCGCTCCAGCGCCTCGCAGACGAGCAGGCGCACGCCGCCCACGCCCTCGCGCCAGACGAAGCCGCTTTCAACTGTGATCGTCTCCATCGGCATAGACATTATCGAAATCGGCCGCGTGCGTGAAGTGCTCGCGCGCACGCCGCGCTTCCGCGACCGCGTCTTCACGGAGGCGGAGCGCGCCTACTGCGACTCGCGCGGGGCCGGGGCCGCGCAGCACTACGCCGCGCGCTTCGCCGCCAAGGAGGCCGCCTTCAAGGCGCTCGGCACGGGCTGGCGCGACGGCATCGGCTGGCACGACGCCGAGGTCGTCTCCCGGGAGTCGGGCGCGCCCTCACTCGTCCTCAGCGGACACGCCCTCACGCTCTTCGACCGACTCGGCGCCACCCGCGCACACCTCTCCCTCTCGCACACGTCGGAGCACGCCGTCGCGCAAGTCATCTTCGAGAAAGGTTAGGGGTAAAAGGTAAGAGGTTACTCTTGCCACGCGCCGCGCGCCCGTTCGCCGACGACGCGGGGCTCGTTGGTGAGCGTGCGCCGCCCGTCGCGCTCGACGACGACTTGCGTCGCGCGACGGTCGCCCTCTTCGGCGTACTCGACTGCCGGCTGCGCCGCGTAGACGGGGCGCGGGGCTTCGGCGGTTAAAGTCCGGGCGCGCGGGTCGGCCGCCGTGGTCGTTGTCGTCGTCGCGGGCGCGGCCCCTTCGAGCGAGGCGAAGATGTTGTAGAAGCCGCCGTGCAGCGTGCACTCGTGGCCGGGCGCGAAGGCCGGCGTGACGGCGACGCGCTCGCGCTGCGGGCACGAGGCCGTGGCGAGGGCGCCCGTCTCCGGGTCAACCTCGACGGCCGTGACCGACTCGGGCCGGTCGAAGTGTTCGCCGCCCAGCTCGGGCCGAAGCTCCACCGCGCGGCGGACGAACTCGGTCCAGACCGGGAGCGCCGAGTCCGCGCCCGTCAGCCCCAGCTCCTCGCCGTCGTCGTAGCCCACCCACACGACGCAGACCATGTTCGGCGTGTAGCCGGCGAACCACCCGTCGCGCGCCGTGCCGGTCTTGCCCGCAACCGCCAAACCTTTAAACGCGCCGCGCGCGGCCCGCGCCGTCCCGCGGTCGATGACGGCGGTCATCGCGTCCGTCAGCATGTAGGCCGTCGAAGGCTTCAAGACCTGCTCGGCCTCTTCGGCGAGCCCTTCATCAAAAGGCGCGGGGCGACGCCCGCCGTCAACGGCGACGACCGGCGTCGGGCGCACGCGACGGCCGCCGTTGGCGAAGGCCGCGTAGGCCGTCGCGACTTCCAGCGGCGTCGCCTCCGTCGTGCCCAGGGCGAGCGAAGGGTAGGGCTCAGGCTTCGGCAGGCCGAGCCGGCCGGCGAGCGTCGAGACCCGCGTCAGCCCGGCCCTCATCGCCGCGTCAACCGTGACGACGTTGAGCGAGCGGACGAGCGCCGTGCGGAGCGTGACCTCGCGCATCGAGTAGCCGCCGCCGTAGTTGGCCGGGCGGTAGTGCGCGCGGTGGCCGTAGGTGAAGTCCTGCGGCGCGTCCATCGCGGTCGTCAGCGGAGAGACGCCGCCCTCCATCGCCGCCGCGAAGACGACCGGCTTGAAGACCGAGCCGGGCTGCCGGCGCGCGTCGGTCGCGCGGTTCAGTTGCGACTCGGCGTAAGAGGCGCCGCCCACCATCGCGAGGACGTGGCCGGTCCGCGGGTCGAGCGCGACGAGCGCCGCCTGCGGCCGCTTACCGTTCTTCGAGACTTTCCCGAGCCGCTCAAGCTGACGCCCGACGGCCTCCTCCGCGAGCTGCTGCAATTCGAGGTCAACCGTCGTGTAGACGCGGAGGTTCTGCGCGTCCGCTTCCGTCTCCCCGAGGCGCGATTCGACGGCGCGCTCGGCGTAGTCGATGAAGTAGGGCGCGGTGGCGTCGCGCTGCTCGGCGGCGGCGACGCGCACCGGCTCGGACGAGGCGGCCCGCGCCTCTTCCTGCGTGATGCGCTCGTCGCGGAGCATCGCGGCGAGCACCGTGTTGCGTCGCACCCGCGCGGCGTCGGCGCGGCGGTCGGGCGCGTAGCGGCCGGGGCTCTGAATCATGCCGGCGATAGTGGCCGCCTCGGCGAGCGTCAGGTCTTTCAGCTCCTTGCCGAAGAAGACGCGGGCGGCCTGGCCGACGCCGCGCACGGCGATTGAGCCGCGCTGGCCGAGGTATATCTCGTTGCAGTAGAGCGCGAGGATGTCCCGCTTGCTGATGCGGCGCTCGATGACGGAGGCGAGCGCCGCCTCGTGGAACTTGCGCTTGAGCGTGCGCTCGGGGCCGAGGTAAGTGTTCTTGACGAGCTGCTGCGTGATGGTCGAGCCGCCCTGCTTGAAGTCCTGCTCCTCCGCGCCCCACGAGAGCGCGGCGCGCGCGATGCCACGGAGGTCGAGCGGGCCGTGCTCGAAGAAGCGGCGGTCTTCAATAGAAAGAATCGCGTGGACGAGCGGCGCCGGCAGGTCTTCGTAAGAGAGCGCCTTGCGGTCGCCCGTCTTGACGGAGGCGTCGTCGGTCAAAGCCTCGGGGTCGAGCGCGTAGTAGTCGAGCTCGGCGCCGTCGCCGCGGATGGCGTCAATCTGCCCCTTGCGGTTGAACTCGACGCGCACGGCGCGGAAGCCTTGCGCGGCCGCGACGGGGCTCGCCTTGCCGGGAAGAATCTCGACGCCGCGCTCGTCCGCGCTGAAACTACCGCTCCAGACCTTCCCGGCCTCGCCGTCCACGTAGCCCGCCCGGCGCAGAACGTTCACCAGCCTCTCGCTCGTCAAACGCTGTCCGGGCCGGAGCACGCGCGGCGCGGCGTAGACGCCGGCGCGGCTCGTCAGGTAGCCGGAGGCCAGACGCTCGTCAACGACTGTCGAGTAGTGCGTGTAAAGGTATGCGAAGGCGGCTGTCGTGGCGAGAGTGGAGACGATGAGGACGGCGAAGGCTGTGCGCAGCGCGAGTCTCAGGTGGCGCGTGCGGTCCTCGCGGACGAAGAGCAGCGTGCGCCCTTCGGCCCCGCGTCTCCGGCGGGTCGCGCGGACGAAGCGCGATGGGCGGCCCGTGCCCGTTGTGTCTTTGTGGTCAGGCATCGTATTCGGCCGCCCGCGGGCAACACTTCTCCCCGCCGGGGCGCGCACGCGGCCCCGCCCGGGGGGCTCGGACTCCTTCCGTATGCCGCTAGTAAATGCTTAATCGGCACTTTATTTTTGGGAGAGACTTGTCGAACTCTTCAGAACAACTGGCCCAGGGCCGCCGACGAGACGGCGAGGGTAATCATGATCATGATGATCCCCAGGAGCTGTACAAAGCTGTCGGCCAAATCCTTCATCTTCAAGTGTCCCCCTGCGATTAAAACTTCTGTCCGTTTCCGTATTAAGCAACGACCATGCCGGCCGGCCGCGCCCTTAAGCTCCGGCCGTCGCGGAAGTTATTAAATGTTGAAACGAAACGACGCTCTGAGATTCGGAGGCGCACGGCGAAAGGAGGACACGAGGGACGCCGTGCTTCACGCGCTTTCTTTCCGTACAGCGCGGGCGGGTGCCGGCTCTCGGCGCGCGTTCTGAAACGATTCAAAGGAGGAGCGGCGTCAGGGGCGGGCGGGCTCTTTGTCGCGGCGGCGGCGGAAGGGCAGCCAGCCGGAGGGCTCTTGCGGGGAGGGCTCCAACAGCTCCTTGATGGCGGGCATGGCGGCGCGGGCAGCCTCCTCGCCGGCCTTGATGAACTCGGGGCCGCGCGTCATCTCGTCCCAGCGGATGTGGCCGACGCGGGGGCTGATGCAAACGTCTGCGAGGTTGCGCTGGTGCGAGACGGCCGCGCGCTGGACGAGGATGAAGGACTGGAGGAGGACGCCGACGACCGAGGTCGGCGGGCCGAGGAAGGCCGCGCCCTCGTAGTTCACGTCAACGGCGATGACGACCTCGGCGCCGAGCGAGCGGACGACGGAGACGGGCAGGTTGGCGACTAGGCCGCCGTCCACGAGCTGGCGGCCCTGCTCGTCCACGACGGGCACGTACCAGCCCGGCACGGCGCAACTGGCGCGGATGGCGAAGGCCAGGTCGCCCTCGTCGCGCATGACGACGGCGCCGCCGGTGTGCAGGTCGGTGGCGACGGCCGCGAAGGGCTTCGGCAAATCCTCGAAGCGCGCGACGGGGAAGGCGGCGCGGACGTACTCCCCGAGGCGCTCGTTCGACTGCACGCCCAGACGTGACAGCGTCACCTTCCCGAAGTCGCGCCAGCGTAAGGAAAGCCCGAACTCTTCGAGCATCGCCACCGGCATCCCCGCCGCGTAAGCGCCGCCGACGAGCGCGCCCGCCGACGTGCCCGCCACGCAGTCCACCTCGACGCCGTGCTCCTCCAATACCTTCAGCACGCCGACGTGCGCCACGCCGCGCGCCGCCCCGCCCGACAGCGCCAGCCCGACCCTCGGCCTCCTGCTCTGTGCGGCACTACCCCTCGCCATCTAGCCCCTGTCCTTCAGCCTCTCGTCGAGGATGGTTATCTCGGCGGCGGCGCGCGCCTCTTCGAGAAATTCGTCGGTGTCTGACTCGACCTTGCCCTCGGCCAGCTCGTTCTGGAGTTCTTTGAAAACGTCTTCGAGCTTGGGGACGACGACGCCGGGGCGCTGGCGGCGGTGGCGCGGGACGTACACGTCTCGGTAATACTCCCCGACCTCCTGCGGCGTGACGACGGTGAAGGAGCGGAAGCGGAAGTCGAGGTACTTCCGGATGCGGACGCGGTCCTGGACTATCTCGCGCAGCTGCGTCGAGTCTTCGCCGAGGCCGACGCGGGCGAGCCGCGCGTAGAAGGCCGACTGGGAGGAGCCGAAGTGGGTCTTGATGAGGTGGTTGATCTCGTTGCTTATCTCCTCGTTGGTTGGGGCGACCGAGGGCAGCTTCTCGGCCTCCTGCGAGATGAGGCGCTGGTCGACGACGAGGTCGAGCGCGCGCCTGAGGTCTTCGAGGCGCGGCTGTTCGAGCGGCACGTCGGGCTGGAGCGCGAGCTGCCAGAGCAGGTCCGTGTAGGTTATCAGCTCGCGGCCGTTGACGACGGCCACCATGCGGTCCACCACCTCCGTCGCGCCGGCCCGCGCCGGACTTTGCGCGCGCGCGGCGGCGCACGAAACGAGCAGCAGGACGAGAGCAGCGACGAGCGACCTTTTCATAAACCACCCCTGACCTTAGAGACCGATTTTATACCCTGTGCGGCGCTGTAGACAGCGAACGCGGCGAACGCGAAAAGGAAATAGTGAAGGGCGAGCACGTATCGGTGCTCGGTGTGCAGCGCCGACTGCACGCACATGTAGTAGGCCGGCACGACGACGAGCAGCGCGAGGGCGCGGCGGCGTGGGGCTTCGCGGAACGCGAGCAGGAGCCCGAGGAGCGTGAGGGGGAGCATGACGGCCGTGATGAAAGCCTTCTGCACGAGCGAGACGAGCAGGCGCGGGTAGCTCGCCCAGGAGGGGGGCGCGGGCGGCGCGACCCTGCGGGCGCGTTCGAGTCTCAGCATCGAGCCGGCGCGGCGCACCATGACGGAGAGGAACCAGAAAGGGTTTTGCAGGATGACGCCGAGCCCGCGCGAGACGCGTGCGCGGTCGCGCGCGATGGCGTCGGGGCCGAAGAGGGTTTGGGCGTAGTCGGCCCGCCCCGTGGCCTCGGCCTCCTGATGCTGGATGCCGACATCGGTGTCGGGTATCCCGAAGCGTCGCTCGCGGTCGTAGTCGGCGACGCCTTCGAGTAGCGTCTGGCCCGCGCCGAGCGAGACGGGGATGAAGGCGCCGAAGACGACGGCGTTCCTCAAGGTCAGAGGCGCGACGACGAGCACGGCGCCGGCCAGCACGGCGAGCCCGCGCCGGGCGCCTTCCCCGCCCCGCCCTTCGAGGAGGAAGACGGCCGCCGCGAGGAAGGGGGCGAGCAGCAGGGCGTTCGCCCTCAGCCAGCAGGAGAGGCCGACGAGCGCGCCCGCCGCCACGAAGAGAATCAAGTGCGGGCTGCGCGAGGCGCGCACGAGGCAGTAGACGGCGGCGAGCAGCGGAAGGGCGGCCAGCGTGTCCGGCAGCAGCAGCACCGAGTTCCACGCGAACTGCGGCGCGAGCGCGGCAAGCAGCCCCGCCAGCAAGGCCGCGCCGCGCGGCAAAAGTTCCGCCGCGATGAGCACGACGAGGACGGCGGCCAGCGCGTCGGCCGTCACCTGCACGAGGCGGGCGCGGGCGTCGCTCACGCCGACGAGCGCGAGCAGGACCGAATAGCCGGGCGGGTGGCCGAGCGTGTCGGGGTCGGCCGTCTTCGAAGTGCGGCCGTAGAAGCCGGCGACGCCTTCTTCCGCGAGCAGCCGCGCCATGTGCTTGTAGTTCGCCGTCACGGCCCACTGGACCTGGTCGGCCTCGGCGAGCGAGTCCTTCAACATGAGCGCGCGCACGCCGAGGGCGAGCAGGAAGACGAAGGCGCAGCCGGCGAAGAGACGCGCGCCCGAAGATTTCAAGTTTGGGATCTCAAATTTCAAATCCTTAAAACGTCTGCCCGAAGCGGAAGTGAATCTTGCTGTTGCTCAGGCGGTGGGTGGCGGCGCCGCCGCCGAACTGCGGGACGACGAAGGCGGGCGGGTTGAGCAGGTAGCCGTAGTCCACGCCGACCGAGCCGAAGGGCGTCTTCAGCCGCAGGCCCAGGCCGACGGTGTGCGTCCAGTGCTGGCGCGTGTTCGGGTCGCGGCCCGGCTCGCTCTCCTTACCGAAGAGGTCGCCGACGCGCTCGAAGACGTTGCCGCCGTCGTAGAAGGGCACGACCTGGATGTCGCGCGTCAGGCCCACGCGCGCTTCGAGGTTGACGACGGCCATCGCGTTGCCGCCGATGGGGACCGTGAAGGGGTTGACCGTGACGAGCTCGCCCTTCTCGTCGCGGAACGCGCCGCACGGGGTCAGGAAGGCGGGCGGCGGGTTCGGGTTGGGCACGGGCGCGGGCTGCGGGCCGAAGGTGCAGAAGGGCGCGACGACGCGCGGGCCGGCCTCCTCGTAGTTGAAGCCGCGCAGCGTCGTGCCGCCGCCCGAGAAGAAGCGTTCGCTGATGGGGAGGCGGCGGTCGGGCGCGTCTATGCGGCCGTTGCCGTTGCGGTCGGACGGGTTGAGTATGTTGGCGAGCCCGAACTGGAAGCTGCCGGCGAGGGTCGTGTCGCGCAGGCGGTTGCGGACGGTGTAGTAACGCTGGTAGCTGGCGATGAGCTTGTTGAAGGAGAGGTTGCCGCCGAGCGCCTTGAGGGCGATGGCGTAGTCGACGCGGAGCTCGTCGCCGCGCGTCGGGTCGAACTGCCGGTCGCGCGTGTTGCGCGAGAACGACGCGCCGAAGCGCGAGAGGCGCACCGCCCTGTCGGCCGCCAGCACGGGCGCGATGAGCAGGCTCTCGACGTTCAGGAGGCGCACGTCCTCGTAGTTGTAGCGCAGCACCAGCGTCGAGCGCTTGCGCTGCGCGCCCGAGGGGCTCAGCTCCAGCTCAAGGTCGCGGCTGGTTTCGAGGTTGACCGTGAAGCGGTTGATGGAGGGCTCGCCGACTCGCTCGCCGAACTCGTTGACGATGTTGCCCTCTTCGTCGAACCTCTGGACGATGCCGTTGGTGCCGCGGTCGATGGTCGAGCGGAAGAAGCGCGTGACGCTGGTGTCGCGCTGGTACTGGACGGAGGCGGCGAGCGGGGCGAACGAGCGCTCGCCGTAGCGGCGGAAGCGCGGGTCGAAGTATTCGAGGCGGACGAGCTGCTGGAGGCGGCTGAAGCGCGAGCGGAGGGCGCCCTGCCGCAGCTCGCCGAAGAGGTTCGCGTGGCGCGCCTCGAAGCCGAAGAGCGGCCCCTGGTCGGTCGAGAAGCCGACGATGTAGTCGGTCGTGATGTTCTTGCGCTCTTCCACGTCGATGATCACGTCGCGCCGCTCGAAGCCGCCGCGCGTCTCGCCGGCCGGCTCCGTGCGGATGATGACCTGGCGGAAGGCGTCGGTCGTGTTCAGGAGGATGCGCTCGCTCTCGGCCAGCTCGTCGCCCTTCAAGACCTCGCCCTCGCGCAGCGGGATGGCGCGCAGGACCGCGTCCTTGTTCGTGTGCACCACCCCCATGACGAGGATGCGGTTGACGAAGACCTTCTGCGCCTCGGCGACGTTGTAGACGAGGCGCACGCGCTCGTCGCGGTTCGGGGCGTCCGGCAGCTCGACCACGGACTGCGTGACCTCCGCGCCGACGTAGCCGTTGCGGATGTAGTGGCCGCGGATGCGCTCGCCGTCGGCGCTGGCCCGCGAGCGCGAGTAGGCGCCGCCCTCGACTAGGCAGGCGTCGTCGGGCAGGGGGTCGGCCGGGCAGCGCGCCCGGCCCAGCTGCTCGGCCGTGTATATCTGGTTGCCGCGCGTCTCGATGCCGGCGACGCGCGTCAGCGGCCCCTCGGTGACGGCGAAGGTGATGATGAGGCTTTCGCCTTCGAGCGTGACGCCCTGCCGCACTTCGACCAGAGCCCGGCGGTAGCCGAGGTCGCGCATCCGCGCCTCGACGGTGCGGCGGTCGCGCTCCAGCGCCTCCTGGCTCGTGTAGCCGCGCCCGTAAGGCAGGAGCGGGATGAAGCCGAGCAGGTTCGCCGTGCGGCTCCTCAACTGGTCCTCGACCTCTTCGACGAGCAGCCTGTCCGTCCCCTCGATGCGGATGTCGGTGAGCTTGAAGCGTCGGCCGCGGGCCACGTCGTAAGTTATCGTGACGCGGCTGTCGGCGAGCTCGTCCGGGTTGAGCAGCTCGCAGGTGCTCGGCTCGGCCCAGCCGGCGGGGAGCGTCGTGGTCTGCGGGGGCGGCGCGGCGAGCGGCGGGTCGACCGCGCAGGTGGCCGTGACCTGGGCGAAGAAGTAGCCCTGCTCCTGTAGTCGGTTGCGGAGGCGGCGCTCGCCCTCGACGATGGCCGACGGCTCGATGGTGCCCTCGCGGCGGACGGGGAGCAGTTGGCGCTGCGTCTTCTCGTCGATCTCCGCGCCGGTGACGTTGACTCGGACGTTGGGGCCGACGCTGCCCGCCAGGCTGACGGTGATGCGGTTGGCGGCCGAGTTGAGGCGCACGTCCGGCTCGTCGATGCGCGGCGCGAGGTGGTCGGTGCCGATGACGGCCTGCCGGATGCGCGCGAGGTCCGCGCCCAGCGCCTCGCGCGTGAAGACGGCGCCGGGCTGGAGCGCAAGCTCGGGGCGGACGCTCGCCGGGTCGAAGCCTTTGATCTGGATGTCGAAGGCTTCGACGCGCGTGGGCTCGCCGGGCGTGACGCGGAAGAGGACGGTGGCGCGCGTGCGCGTCGGGTCGAGTTGGCGCTCGTAGGTCACGTCGGCGCGGTAGAAGCCGCGGTCGCGCATGTAGACCTGCACGGCGTCGGCGTTCTGCCGGAGCGCCTGCTCGGTGAGGCGGCGGCCCGGCTCAAGCAGGTTGACGCGGGCGCGCAGCTCGTCCTCTGTGATGCCGGTCCCTTCGGTGACGCCGACCTCGAACTCGACGGCCGCGACGAGCACCTGCGGGCGGATGATGAAGCGGAGGGCGACGCGGGGCCGCCCGTCCGGGCCGGACGTGCCGGCAAGCTCGGTGGCCTCGACGCGCGCGTCGGCCACGCGGTTCGTCTCGAAGAGGGCTTGCAGCGACTCGCGCACGAGCACGGCCGAGAACCTCTGGCCGGCCGCGATCTTCAGCCGCGCGCGAAGCTCGGCGAGCGCCGCCTCCTCGGCCGAAGCCTCCTCCATCAAAAGCTCGACCGTCTCGACCGTGCGCCCCTCGTAACGCGACAGGTCCGGCGCGTGACGAGCCACGGCCCGCGCGCCCGCAGGCGCGACGAGGAGGACGAAGATGAGCAGAAACCCCTTGAGAGTCACGGCAATCAGTAGGCAGCAGGCAGATGGCAGTAGGCAGTTAAGAATCTTCTCATTTGGACGGTCCCGGCTCGGGCGTCAACATTCGCCAGCGAAACTTACTGCCTACTCCTCTTCAATATCTCTTCCTGAACCGCAGCTCGAAGTTGAAGTTGTTGCTGCGGGTGCGCAGGGTGTCGGTCGGCCCCTGCTGGTAGTTGGCGACGAAGGAGAGCCGGTCCGAGACGCGGTACTCGACGGCGAGCACCTGATTCGGCTCGCCCGTCACGTTGGTCGAGAACGTGATGGCGAGGTCGCGGTTGATCTGTCGGCCGACCGTGAGGCGGGCCGTCGGGCTCTGGCCGGCGCGGCCCGCGATGACGGGGTCGAACTCAAACCTGTTCAGGCCGAAGAGCTTGTCGGTGGCGCGGCGGACGGGCGCGCTGATGAGGCTCTCGGTCAGAAGGCTCGTCGCCGTGCCGAGGCCCGTCTGCACGAGCGTCGAGGCGCCCTCGGCGCCGGAGGAGAGGTTGCCGGTGGTGATGAGCGAGACCACGTCGGCCTGCGGCAGCGCGGGGTCGGAGCTGAGGCTCGTGACGGGCTGCGAGAGCGAGCCGGTGATGCCGACGCGGACGCGGTAGCCGCGGATGTCGGACGTGGCCTGGATGTTCAGATAGGGGTCGGCCCCGCGGCGCGGCGGCAGGTCGATGATGGCGCGCTCCAGCTCGAAGCGGTCGTTGCGGAAGGAGAGCGTGCCGCGCGTGGCCGTGACGCGGCCCGAGATGACGGGATCGTCCACGGGGCCGCGCACGCGCACGTCGAGCGAGCCGACGATGTCGGCGAGGTTGTTGCGGACGACGAGCGCGTCGCGGCCCGAGATGGCGAGGTCGAGCGTGAGCGCGCCCGCCGAGAGGAAGCCTCCGCCGCCTCCGCCGCCCGACCCTTCGGTGAGTGACGCCTGCTGCCGCCGGTCGATGAGGTCGGCGAGGTCAATGTCTTCGGTGTACTCGGCGCGGCGGACGCTGACGGTGCCCTGCACGTTCTGGCGGTCGGGCCGCCCGCTCAGGATAAGCTCGGCGTCGGCCGTGGTGCGGAACTGGTCGGGGAACGGGACGGTGACGTTGTCGCCGCGCGCGACGAAGCGGAACTGCGTGGGCCGGAAGCCCGCGAGCAGCGTCCCGCCCGTCACGGAGAAGCGTCCGCCGCCGAGGCGGCCCGTCAGCGACTCGACGCTCGCCTGGTTCTCGTTGAAGCGGACGGCGCCGTTGATGTCGGTCGCCGTCAGACGCTCGTCCGTGACCAGCAGGGCGAGCGAGCCGCCCGCGACCGAGGCCGCGCCCGTGATGCGCGGCTCCTCGAAGGTGCCGCGGACCTGGACGCCGAGGCTCGCCGTGCCGCCGAGGAAGAAGTTCTGGCGCGGGTCGCTCATCACGCGCAGGTTGAGGTCGCCTTTGACTTCGAGGTTCTGCGTGCCGCCCGCCCCGATGGCGGCGGTGCCGCCGAAGCTCAGGTTGGTGCCGGGGCCGGTGAAGCGCGTGCGCTCGAACGTGACCTGGCTCGGCGTGAAGAGGACGACGAGCGGGTCCTCGGCCGTCAGGGGCACGTCCATCACCTGCACGGACAGCTCGGAGAACTCGGCCCGCCCACGGAGGCCGGCCGCCGTGAAGCCGCCCTCGTCGTCCATGAGGGGGCCGCTCAGGCGGAGGCTGCCGGTGGCGCGGCCCGTCACGCGCACGTCGGGGTTGTTCAAGAGGGCGGCGAAGAGCGGCGTCAGGTCGGCGCCGGTGAGCGTCGTCCCGGCGTCGAGCGTGATGCCGTCCTCGCCCGCGAGGTCGAGCGTCGCGGTCAGGACCTGCGGGCGGCCGAGGATGCCGGTCGTCAGGTCGAGGACGAACTTCTGGTCGTCGGTCATGCGACCTTTCAGCGTCAGCTCGCCCGCCGGCTGGCCGTTGACCGTCACGTCGCGGCCCCTCGCGTCGAGGTCGAGTTTGAGCGTGAGCGGGTTCGTGAGGTCGCCCGAGGCGTTGGCCGTGAAGTCGGCCGCGCCCGAGAGCGCGGGCAGGCCGCGCCCCGCGCCGAAGAGGTCGTTGACGAGCGAGAGCTGCACGGCGCTGCCCTCGACGCGCAGGCCCTCGGCCAGCACCTCGGGGACGGGGCCGGGGCGGCGTTTGATTTCGAGGGCGCCCGCGGCCGTGATGCGACCCGAGGGCGTGAGCCGCAGCTCGGCCGTCTCAAGCTGGACGCGCGTGCCGCTGAAGGTGGCGCGCGCCACGGCGCTCTCGTAGGGCTGGTTGCCGATGCGGCCCGCGGCGACGCGGAGGTCGGCGCTGCCCTGCATCGCG
>DATHBF010000084.1:0-14640 GCA_035296285.1 Pyrinomonadaceae bacterium
CGCCGCCGGCCGCGAGGACGTGCAGCGCCGCCGCGCCGCCGCGGTCGAGGAAGAGAGCGGCCTGACGGAAGAGCAGCCGCGCCTCCGCCGCGCCGAGAGCTTCCAAAGCTTCCGGCGTCGCCGCCCACATGTCAGCCGCGATGCCGCCCGCCCGCGCCGCGAACGCCCCGGCGAGCGCAATCGCCTCGGCCGTCAAATCTTCGTCGGCCGCGCCGTCATCTTCACTTGTCTGCCAATACGCGTTGAGACTCGCGGCGACGCGGGGAGTGGCGGCGAGGAAGTCCGCGCTGTGCCTCGCCGAGCGGCGCGCGATCTCCAGGGCGACCTCGAAGACGTGCCCGAGCAGCGCCGCGTCGCCGACCGCGCGCGCGACTTCGGGCGCGCGCCTGTAGGTTTCGAGCGCGACCGAAGTCGAGAGCGTGAGCTGCCGCGTGCAGACTTGAAAGAGGAGCCCGCGCGCCTCCGGCGGCACCCCGCGCAACTCCCCGGCCGCGGTCGAGAAGAAGAGGGCGCCCGTCTCCACGTCGGCCATCGTCAGCCGCCTCCCGAACTCGCCCCACGCGCGCAAGCCCTCGGCGTCGAGCACCCGCGCCGCCTCCGGCACGACCTTCAAAAAATCCACCCCGGCGCGCAACGACAGCCCCGCCAGCGCCGCGCTCACCTCCAGCGCCGCCCGCGCCGCGTCCGCCGGCAGCTTCCCGATCTCCCTCGCCAGCCCCGCAATCGTCCGCCGCTCCGACGCGCTCCTCACCGACCGCAAACGCTCGCGCAACTCCCTCTCAAGCGGCTGCCCCTCGCCGCCCTTCTCCTCCTCCGAGTCGAATATGTACCTCTCAGCCATCCCGAAAACTTCTTTCACTCGCCCGAGGAGGACAGCCTTTGCTGCCGGCATGGGCTCTGTTATATTACCGCCGCCCACGAAGATGTCGGTCAAAACGTCGGCCGAACGCCGGCCGCCCGGCTCGGCCGCGAGGGCGGCGCAACCGGCCCGCGGCATTGTAGCAGGTCGCCGAGACCGACCCGCAGCGGACGCCGGGGACGAATCGGCCGCATCTTCGCTTCGAAGAATGAGTGAATCACACCTCCACTTCAAAGACGCCATCCTTAACCGTCTGAGCCGGGAGGCTAACGTCGCGCAGTTCATCAGCTTCGCGCCCGACCTCACCCAGCGGTACTCGCGTGTCCGCGGCCACGACGAGAACCTGCGCTTCGATTCGGTGGAGGCGGCCGTCGCGGCGCTGCTCGAACGCTCGGGCGAGGCGCGCGTTAACGTCCGCTCCTTCCTGCCCGACGACCCGAAGGCGAAGCCCTTCGAGTATGACCTCCGCACGGCCGCGGAGGCGGCCGCCTTCGCGCGCAAGTTCACCGCACAGGGGCTCTACGTCATCGTCAACGAGACCATTGACATCTTCGACGGGGGGGTGTCGGGCGTGGCCTTCGGCGACCTGATCGAGCTGGCCCCGGGCGACACCCCGCGCTGCGTCGAGAAGCCGGGCACGGCTTCGTTCACGCGCGCCGAGGGGCTGCGCCTTCTGGAGACGGTCTACTCATTCAAGCCCGAGCTGGATTACGACCCGGAGACCCGCGTCGAGTTCAGCCTGCACCCGCTGCGCCGCGGCTACCTCCACCGGCACACCATCATCTGGGAGCTTGAGCGCGTCGGACAGAGTGAGGCGCGGGGCGACACGCGCTGGCCGAACCGCTTCAGCCGCTTCGTCGGCGACAAGGCGTTCGGGCTGCTCGTGGCCGACATGCTCGGCCTGCCCGTGCCGCGCACGACGGTCATCGCCCGCGGCCTCGCCCCCTTCACCTTCGGCCGCCCGACGGGGACGCACGAGACCTGGCTTCGCACCTGCCCCGTCGAGCAGGACCCCGGCCACTTCACGACGCGGCGCGGCTGGATGGACCCCTTCGAGCTATTGGAAGCCGAGGACCCGAGCTGGGACCTGATACAGGCCGACCTCGCGGGCTCGGAGACGCGCGAGGAGGGGCAGCCGCGGACGCGGGAGGTCAAGGCCGTGCTGCGCGAGCGCCCGCGGCGGCTCGCCTCGGTGCTCTCGCAGGCGGGCGTGGACGCCGCCTACTCCGGCTCGCTCATTACGCAGGCCGACGGCACGCCGCTCGTCGAGGGCGCGCGCGGCTTCGGCGACCGCTTCATGGTCGGGGAGGCCCGCAGGGAGCAGTTGCCTGCGGAAGTGGAGGCGTCAGTGCGCGCCCGCTACGAGGAGGCGCGCGACCGCCTCGGCCCGGTCAGGATGGAGTGGGTCCACGACCTCAACGGCTTCACCTGGGTCGTTCAGTTCCACCGCGGCGCCACCAGCACGCAAGGCTCCGTCATCCACGGGGGCGAGGCCAGCCGGTATCACCGCTTCGGGGTGACGCGGGGGATAGACGAGCTGCGTGCTCTGATCGCGCGCGTGCGGGGCACCGGCGAGGGCATCGTCCTCGTCGGCCACGTCGGCGTGACGAGCCACCTCGGCGACCTGCTGCGCAAGGCGGAAATCCCTTCCCGCATCGAACCCCCGAGTCAGGAGTAGCCGGCCGCGCGGAGGCGATGAAGAGTTTAATGATTAATCCTTTTTACGGCAGCGCCGAGTTCGAGGTGGGGGAGTTCCGCAACCGCCGCGTGCTCGACGAGATAGAGATGTTACTGACGGCCTTCGACTGCGTCGTGCCGGATGACGGCGGCGTCTACTGTAGCAGTGACGTGACGACGGGCCGCCGTCTCTACTTCGGAATCTACCCGAGCCACGGCGTCCGGTCCGACGAGGAGCTGAAGGACAAACTCGGCGCCAAAGAGTACAGGCGCGTGAAGGACGACCTCATCGCGTGGAACATCGCGCGCGGTGTCGAGTTCACCGAGGGACTGCGCCGCCGCGGGATAACGAACCTCGTCAACCCTGGCCCCCTGATGGCGCGCGAGTTCACTCAGCAGCATTACCACTACCTCTGGGAGTGCGTCATCCTCAAGAAGATCGGCCAGTCGTATTTCAACGAGGGCTGGGAGTACAGCAACGGCTGCACGCTGGAGTACGCCATCTCGCACCGCAAGGGCATCCCCGCGCTCGACCAACACGGCCGCGTCCTCAACCTCGACGACGCGAAGGCTCTCGTCCAGAGCGCCGTCTCCGACCTCAAGTCGCGTGGCATCGCCTGCCAGATGCTCGAACGCAACTTGGCGCTAATTGAACAACTGCATTAGACGGGCAAGCTTGCCGGGGTCGAATGAGACCGCGCCCCGTTACCTAGCAGGGCGCATTACCGCGGGGCCAAGCACCTAACACTAGCTCCACTAGGACGCCGAGACCCGTCGCTCTCACGCACAGCGCCGCGCCCGGCCTTCGCGTGGATGGGCTGCAGCCAACCCTCTTGAGGACCTTGAAATGCCCACCGACTTAGACCCCAGACCCTTAGTCTACCGCTTGCTAATTTTCCTCCTCGGCGCGTTCGGCTCCTACCTGCTGCTGGTGGCTGGCCTGTCGCTACCCTACGTCATTGCCCTCTACGCGTTCCTGGCGTTTGTGCTGTTGCTGTACGGCATCAGCCTGAGCGGCAGCGGGGGCAAGGCAGAGAGGGAACAGTACTCGCTGACTTCGCGGCGCTGGGTGACAATAGTCGTCGGCGCCCTCGGCTACGGCGTCGGCGTCGGCGTCTTCCTCGAACGGCTGGGGTTGCGGGACCTCGGAGCCCGCCTGGCCGGGCGCCTGGACACGTTCAACGGGGCCTTCCTGGCGGGCCTGATGTGTTTCGGCTTCATCATGGGCTTTTACGTCGTGCGCAACTGGCTGAAAGATGACGAGGAGTTCGTCAAGAGTTTGACGGCGGTGGCGGGCGTCGCCTTCCTGTCCTCGATCCTCGGCATAGCGCAAGGGCAGAACCAGCCGAACCAGAGCGGCCAGCAGTTGGGCGTCAACATGATGAGCGCCTTCGCGAATTACCTCCTGGGCTTCACCCTCTCGGCCGTCGTCAACCTCGCCATCTACGCCTTCCTGACGGCCTCTTACAGCGCCACTAAGTCTTCGGGGAGCAGGGCAATAATCTTCTTCCTGTACGGCACTGACAAGGCTAAGCACCTCGACGATTACTTCCTCAGGAACTTCGAGGCCGACAAGAACTACGCCAAGATGCACCTCGTGCACGCGCTCAGGGAGTTTCGGAAGCGAGTGCTCCGCGTGTACGCCGAGAAGATAGAAGAGAAGCGGCAGAGCCTGGCCATGCCGACGCAGTCGCCGCCGCGCGAGCCGCTGACGTTCTACCGGCTCGTTTCCATCGAGGGTAAAGAACCCTCGCCGCTCGGTGTGCTCGCCGCGTCGCCGCCGGCAGAGGAGGACAACATCTATAAGGTGAAGCTGGAGGAGTTCACGGACCAGAGTCGCGTCACCGGCGACATGTTCCGCATGGGAATCACGATTATGCTGCCGGACAACCTAGAGTACATCATCGCCCCGGGAGAGTATAAACAGCCCTTCCCTCTGCGGAGGAGCGTTGCCGGCCTCGCCCTGGCGGCGCGTCAGACGATAATAATGAGCCGCGACAGATCGAGAATCTTCCGCGATGAGAATGAGGTGAGCATCACGCCCGGCGACCGCGAGGCCCCCCGCGGGTTTGAAGAGGTGAACTACCTCTCCTACATTTCGATCCCGGTGGTCAGTCGCCTGGGCGACCGGGAAGAGCAGCCGCTCGGCATCATCAACGTCGATACGTTATTGTTCGCCGCCCCGGCGGAGAAGATAATCGGCGAGCGGGTGTCCGAGGGCGGGAAGTTCACCGTCGAGACGGCAATGAGCCCGAAGGCACTTCGCGGGTACGCCGTCAGACTCTACGACGAGGACGACCCCGCGGTGAAGTATTTGGAAGATATGAGGGCTGTCGCCGTCCCTCTGCTTGAGCTGTACTTGAAGTGCCGGCAGGGCGCGACTTGATGCGCCCGCCGCGGCCTCGCATCACCCTCCGGGTGAGCTCGCCTCAGATTACCGTCGTCACGATCTCGCGGATGCTGCGTTGGAGGTCGCGGTCATCGGTGATGGGGGTGCAGAGGGCGACTTCGGCGGCCGTGGCGGGCGGGATGCCGCGGGCGGCGAGTTGGGCGGCGTAGATGAGCAGGCGGGTGGAGACGCCCTCTTCGAGGCCGTGGCCGCGAAGGTTGCGGACCTTCTGGCCGATGAGGACGAGGTCGCGGGCCGTCTCGGGCGGGACGCCGCCCTCGCGCGCGACGATTTCGGCCTCCAGCTCCGGCGGCGGGTAGTCGAACTCAAGGGCGACGAAGCGTTGGCGGGTGGACTGCTTGAGGTCCTTGAGGATGGACTGGTAGCCGGGGTTGTAGCTGACGACGAGCATGAAGTCGGGCGGCGCGTCGAGGATGGTGCCGCGCTTCTCGATGGGCAGGCGGCGGCGGTCGTCCGTCAAAGGGTGGATGATGACGACCGTGTCCTTGCGCGCCTCGACCACCTCGTCCAGGTAGCAGATGGCGCCGCCCCGGACGGCCGCCGTCAGCGGCCCGTCGTGCCAGACCGTCTCCTCGCCTTCGAGGAGGAAGCGGCCGACGAGGTCCGTGGCCGAGAGGTCTTCGTGGCAGGCGACTGTGATGAGCGGCCGGCCCAGGCGCCACGCCATGTGCTCGACGAAGCGCGTCTTGCCGCAGCCCGTCGGGCCTTTGAGCATGACGGGCAGGCGCGCGGCGTGCGCCGCCTCGAACAACCCGACCTCGCCCCCCACCGCCAGGTAGTAGGGCTCCTCCGTAACGACGTACTCTTCGATCCGCCTCTCAGCCATGCTTCGCTTCGCCTACGTTCCAATCTCCCCGCCGAGGCGGTTTCGTACGATGTCTATCAAAGCGTCCAGCCGCCGGTCGCTGTGCGCCTGCGACTCGGCCAGCGTGGCGATGCGCCGCTCCGACTCGGCCGCCCAACGCTCCCACTCAGCATGCCAACGCTCTGACTCGGCGCGCCACCGCTTCCACTCGGCCTCCGACTCGGTTGCCCTGCGCTCTGACTCCACCTGCGCAGCCCGCAGTTCATCAATGCCGTCGTGGTGCCTCTGGGTTAGCTCGTAAACGGACTCGAAAGCCTTTTCGAGGTTCGAGGTGCGCCGGTTTAGGTTTGCGAGCATCTTCTGTTGCTCGGCCGCCAGCCGCTTTAGCCCTTCCGCCCCTTCTTCGAGCCGCGCGAGCCTTTGTTCGTGGTTGGCGCTCAGCTCGGCGAGTGTCGCCATCGCGTTTTCTAAGCGTAGATTCCTTTCATCAGCCGACATGTCGTCTCCCTCGCTTCCGTCTGTGGCGGCCGGGTGGGCTGACGTTTCGACGCGTATGGGTTATCCTCGTGGTGGTGTAATGAGCAGCGTTTTCGGCACGGAAGCGGCATCTTAGCATCCGGCGCGGAGGCCCAGCAAACGGGGCGAAAAACGGGCGGCGCGGCCGCTTTTGTGGGCGAAATTGAGACTGATTTAAAAGCAGGTGTTTAAGTCGTAATGAAGATAGCGGTGGCGATGAGCGGCGGCGTGGACAGTTCGGCCGCGGCGGCGATTTTGAAGGATGAGGGGCACGAGCTGGTCGGCTTCACGATGCAGCTCTGGAACCAGCGGCGGGGCCTGACGGTTGACGAGGACGGCGAGCCTTTGCCCTCGCGCTGCTGCTCGCTCGACGACGTGTACGACGCCCGGCGCGTGGCCGAGGAGCTGGGCTTCCCCTTCTACGTCCTCAACCTCGAACGCGACTTCGAGCGCGACGTGGTCGCGCCCTTCGTCGAGAGCTACCTCGGCGGCGAGACGCCCATCCCCTGCGTCGCCTGCAACAGCCGGCTGAAGTTCGCCTCGCTCGACCGCCTCGCGCGGAGTCTGGGTTGCGACAAGGTGGCGACGGGCCATTACGCGCGCGTCCGGTACGACGAGGCGTCGGGCCGCCACCGCCTGCTGCGCGGCCTAGACCGCAGCAAGGACCAGACCTACTTCCTCTGGGAGCTGACGCAGGAGCAGCTCGCGCGCTCGCTCTTCCCGCTCGGCGAGAAACGGAAGCCGGAGGTGCGCGAGGAGGCGCGCAGGCACAGACTCTACGTCGCCGAGAAACAGGAGTCGCAGGAGATTTGCTTCGTCCCCGACGGCGACTACGCCGGCTTCATCGAACGCTACCTGGAGGCGGAAGGGAAGCAGGACAGACGGCCCGGCCGCGGCGATATCGTTGACACCGGGGGGCGAGTCCTCGGCGAGCACGGCGGCGTGCATCGTTATACGGTCGGCCAGCGCCGGGGCCTCGGCATCTCGCGCGAGCTGCCGCTCTACGTCGTGCGCGTCGAGCCGGAAGAGAACCGCGTCGTCGTCGGCGACGCAGAGGAGTTGCTCACGGAAGAGTTCGCGGCGGCCGGCGTCAACTGGATCGCCTTCGAGGAACCGTCCGAGCCCGTGCGCGCCGACGTGCGCATCCGCTACCGGCACGAGGAAGCGCCCGCGACCATCACGCCCGCAGGCGCGGGGCGCGTCCGCGTCCGTTTCGACCAGCCGCAGCGGGCCATCACGCCGGGCCAGGCCGCCGTCTTCTACCGCGGCGAAGAGGTCGTCGGCGGCGGGTGGATAGTTAGACAGTAGGCTCAAACCCCCCAAAACCTTTTCTCCCCCCGGCGCGTAATAATCACAGCTCCGCCCCGCGGTAAAGGGGGCGGGGCGAATTTCTTAGGATGAATTAAAAGCTTATGCCAATGTCGCGCGGCCGCAAGATCGCACTCATCATCACGGGCGTCCTGCTCTCGCTCCTCGTCCTCGGCGTGGTAGTCGTCGTCCTCATCGCCGTGTCCCTGAACGCCGAGCCGGACATCCCCGACAACAGCGTCCTCGTCCTCCGCGTCGAGGGCTCTCTGCCCGACCACTCGAACGCCGACCCGCTCTCGGCTCGCTTCTTCGGCGCCAACCCCAACTCGCTCGAAAACCTGCTCACGCAGCTCCGCAAGGCGAAGGCCGACAAGAGGGTCGGGGCCGTGCTGCTCGACGTGGGGCTCGTCGGCGGCGGGTGGGCCAAGGCCGGCGAGGTGCGCGCCGGCGTCGCCGACTTCCGCAAGTCGGGCAAGCCCATCTACGCCTACATGGAGGTCGGCTCCGACAAGGAGTATTACATCTCGACCGCCGCCGAGCGCGTCTACGTCGCGCCCATCGGCGACCTCTTCGTCAACGGGCTGGCGGCCGAGTCCATGCACTTCAAGGGCTCGTTCGACAAGCTCGGCATCTTCTGGGACTCGTTCCAGATAGGCAAGTACAAGACCGCCCCCGAGAGCTTCACGCGCGAGGACATGTCCGAGGGCGAGCGCGAGACGCTGAACTCGCTGCTCGACGAAATCTTCAACGGCTACGTCCGCGCGGTCGCCGACGCGCGCGGCAAGTCGCCCGAAGACGTGAGCGCCATGATAGACGGCGCCCCGCACAACGCGCGCGACCTGCACGCCGGGGGCTTCATCGACGGCGCCGCCTACCGCGAGGAGGTCGAGGCCGAGCTGAAGAAGCGGCTCGGCTACAAGGAAGACGAGAAGCTCAAGAAGCTCACGACCGCCCGGTACCGGCAGGTGAGCCCGGAGTCTCTGGGCCTGGACGACGGCGAGAAGGTCGCCGTCATCTACGCCGCCGGCCCCATCAACCTCGGCAGCTCCAGCGACGGCTCCTTCGGCGGCGAGGAGATGATCGGCTCCGACACCGTGGTGAAGGCCGTCAACGACGCGCGCGACGACAAGTCGGTGAAGGCCATCGTGCTCAGGGTTGACAGCCCCGGCGGCTCGGTCTACCCGTCGGACCTCATCTGGCGGGCCATCGAGGAGGCGAAGAAGAAGAAGCCGGTCGTCGTCTCGATGGGCGACGTGGCGGCCTCGGGCGGCTACTACATCTCGATGGGCGCCAACCGCATCGTCGCCGAGCCTTTGACGCTCACGGGCTCCATCGGCATCTACGGCTACAAGCCGGTGATGAGGGAGTTCTACGACTGGATCGGCGTCTCGACCGAGTACGTCATGCGCGGCAAGAACGCCGGCATCTTCCGCGAGACCGACAAGTTCAACGAGGACGAGCGCAAGCGGTTCGAGGGCATGCTCAGCCACGCCTACTACAACGAGTTCCTGCCCAAGGCGGCGCAGGGGCGCGGGCGTGACGCCGAGTACATACACTCGGTCGGGCAGGGGCGCGTCTGGACGGGCGCGCAGGCCAAGGAGCGCGGGCTGGTTGACGAGCTGGGCGGGCTCGACCGCGCGGTCGAGATTGCGAAGGAGCTGGCGAAGATTCCGGCCGACAAACAGATCCGCCGCGTCGTCTACCCCGCGCCGCGCAACTTCTTGGAGCAGCTCTTCGGAGGCGGCGACGACGCGGCGCAGGCCGAACTCAAGGCCGAGCAGCAGCGGCAAGCCTTCATCAACTCGCTCCCCAAAGAGATGCGCCGCCCCTTCCGCCTCGCCGCCATGTTCGACCGCTTCCCCCAAGGGCACATGCTCGCCATCATGCCCTTCGACTTGAAGATCGAATAGACCCTGCAGGGGTCACAGATAATAGCCGGGGGCTAGCGTAGGCGCGCCAGCGCCGAAACGCCGCCCCCGGCTATTGTCTGTAGCCCCTTCGGGGCTTATTGCTCGCCGCCCGCCGCCTTCTGCTTGCCAGCCTCTATCTTTTCGAGGCCGCCCATGTAGGGGCGCAGGGCTTCGGGGATACGGACCGAGCCGTCCGGCTGCTGGTAATTCTCAAGGATGGCGAGCCACGTGCGGCCGACGGCGAGGCCGGAGCCGTTGAGCGTGTGCACGTACTCGGGCTTCGAGCCGCCGCCGCGCCGGAAGCGTATCTGCGCGCGCCGCGCCTGGTACGCCTCGAAGTTCGAGCACGAGGAGATTTCGCGGAAGGCGTTCTGCGAAGGCAGCCACACCTCTATGTCGTAGGTCTTCGCCGACGCGGCGCTCATGTCGCCGGACGAGAGCGTCACCACTCGATAATGAAGGCCGAGCCTCTGCAAAATAGTCTCGGCGTCGCGCGTCAACCCGTCCAGCTCTTCGTAAGAGTTCTCGGGCAGGGAGAGCTTGACCAGTTCCACCTTGTCGAACTGGTGCTGGCGGATGACGCCGCGCGTGTCGCGCCCGTAGGAGCCCGCCTCCGAGCGGAAGCAGGGCGTGTAGGAGACGAACTTTACGGGCAACTGCGAGGCGTCCAGAATCTCGTCGCGGTGGATGTTCGTGACCGGCACCTCGGCCGTCGGGATGAGGTAGAGCCCGCGCTCGTCCGTCAGCTTGAAGAGGTCGCTCTCGAACTTCGGCAACTGGCCCGTGCCGAACAGCGAGTCGCGGTTGACGATGAAGGGCGGCAGCGTCTCCTCGTAGCCGTGCTCGCGCGTGTGCACGTCGAGCATGAAGTTGATGAGAGCGCGCTCCAGCCGCGCCCCCGCGCCGCGCAGGATGGCGAAGCGCGCGCTGGCGATCTTGGCCGCGCGCTCAAGGTCGAGGATGCCGAGCCGCGTTCCTAAATCGACGTGGTCCTGCGGCTCGAAGTCGAAGCGCGGCGCCTCGCCCCACCGGCGCTCCTCGCGGTTGGCCGACTCGTCCGGGCCGACGGGCACCGACTCGTGCGGCACGTTCGGCAGAGACACTAGCAATTGTTCCATGCTCGTCTTGGCGGCGTCGCGCTCGCGGTTAAGTTCTTCGATGCGACGTTTGCGATGAAAGACTGCCACACGCTGTGCCTCAGCTTCATCCCGCCTACCGGCCTTCTTTAGTTCACCTATTTCATGGCTCGCCTTGTTGTGCTCGGCATTCAGATTGTCCGATTCGGCAATTGCTCGGCGTCGGTCTCTGTCAAGTGCTTCAAAAAGGTCGAGTGCTTCGGTCGGATAGTTGCGCGCTTCAAGCGCCTCGCGGACGCGGACGAGATTGGCGCGGACGTAGTTCAGATCGAGCATTGTTTGCTGCCACCCTTCGGCGTGTGGTATCAGTTTAAGCCTTCCGAAGTTATCAGTTTTTTGTTTTTACCGACAACTGGAGGACGAAAAGTCTTGAGTGCTGAAGCGAAACCCTTCTCGGGCCGCGCCGCCATCGTCACGGGCGCGACGCGCGGCATCGGCCGCGCCATCGCGCTGGAGCTTGCGCGCCGCGGCGCCGACGTGGCCTTCAACTACGCCAGGAGCGCCGAGGCCGCCGAAGCCCTCGTGCCCGAGCTGGAAGCCCTCGGCGTCCGCGCCCTCGCCGCCCGGTGCGACGTGACGAGCACCGACGCCTCGACCGAGATGGTCAAGCAGGTCCGCGAAGCCTTCGGCCGCATAGACCTCCTCGTCAACAACGCCGGCATCACCCGCGACAACCTCATCCTCCGCATGAAGGAAGATGACTGGGATGCCGTCGTAGACACGAACTTGAAGGGCGCCTGGAACTTCTCGCGCGCCGCGCTCCGCTTCCTTCTGAAGAACGAAGGGGGCGGCTCCGTCCTCAACATCTCCTCGATCAGCGGCGTCGTCGGCATGACGGGCCAGTCGAACTACTCGGCCTCGAAGGCCGGCCTCATCGGGCTCACGAAGGCGCTCGCCAAAGAGGTCGCCAGCCGCAACGTCTCCGTCAACGCCCTCGCCCTCGGCCTCGTCACCAGCGACATGACGCAGGCGCTCGACGAAGCCTACCGCCAGAAACTCCTCGAACAGATCCCCATGCGCCGCTACGCCGAGCCCGACGAGGTCGCCCGCATCGCCTGCTTCCTGCTCTCCGACGAGGCGCGCTACATCACGGGCCAAGTCGTGCAGGCCGACGGCGGATTGGCGATGTAAGAATTTAGGCTGGTGAAAGAGAAGCCGCCCCGCTGGTCATAGGGTTGACCGGCGGGGCGGAATTTTTGGGCAGGCTCGGAGATCAGGGTGGCGTTTTGGGCGCTGGAGATCGTCACATACGGGCGATCCGGCTAGATGGACGGCGTTTGGGAAGGGCGAGAATAAATTGCTTGGGTAAACTGCTCGACCCTAACGAGAGCTGATATCAAAACCGACTGCTCTTGCCCGGAAGGTCGAATGACCCCAACCGTAGTCCATTTCAATCAACACTTGAAGCACCACCAACTGTTCTGCTTCGCAACGTGTGGGAAATTATACGGATTTTTCGTGAACTGTCAAGCATAAAATACAAAATTTCTACACACATTCGTAACAGACTCGGCAGCTCAGGCTAAGTAACTGAGCCCGAAGGCTTAAAGTGATGTGTGAAAATTCTCTTGCTAAGCCTTGAAAACCTTTTCGGTTGGGGGCGGCGAAGAAATTTTCAGGCTCGTGTCGGCGGGCGTCTCTGAATTTGTCACGCGAGTGTTGTAGATGTCCGGCTCGCCGGGCGGGCGCGTCTTCCAGCGTTTGTGAATCCAGAGCCACTGGTCGGGGAACATGCGGACGTAACGCTCGATGGCGGCCGTGAAGTTGGCGGTGTTGATTTCAACGTCGCGGGCGGCGTCGCCCGTGCGGACCAGCTCGATGACGGGGCCGCCGCGGAAGACGAACTTCTGGCGCCGCTCGTCCCAGGGGGCGAAGCAGGGGATGACGGTGGCGTCGGTCCGAAGCGCCAGGGTGGCGACGCCGGCCGTCGTGCAGGCCAGTCGGTTGAAGAAGGGGACGAAGACGCCCTCGCGCTCCTGCGAGTTGAGGTCGGCGAGGACGCCGAGCGTGCCGCCGGACTTGAGCAGCCGGAGGGCCGTGCGCGCGGCGGCCTTCTTGTCTATGGGCTGGTTGCCGTAGCGCGTCCGCAAACCTTCGACCATCTCCTCGATGAGCGGGTTGTCTATGGGGCGGACGAGGAAGCTCAAGGGGTTGTAGAAGGCGGAGTGGGCGAAGCAGAGGAGTTCCCACGCGCCGAGGTGGCCGGTGAGGAAGATGACGCCGCGGCCGCGCTCGCGCGCCAAGTCGAGGAGCTTCACGTCTTCGCTGTCGTACTCGACAACGTCCCGTAGCTTTTCGGGCGTGGCGCGCGGGAACTGGCTGACCTCGCCGAGCTGGCGGCCCAGACTCTCGAACGAGCCGCGCAGGATTCGCTCGCGCTCGGACTGTTCCATCTCGGGGAAGGCGATTTCGAGGTTGCGCAGCCCCGTGCGGCGCAAGCCCCCGGCCAGCGCGTAGGCCGCGCGCCCGACGCCGCGCCCGAAGCCCACAGCCACCCCTCGCGGCAGAAGGCCGACGCCCGACAGCAGCGAGCGCGCCACCGCATACTCCAGATAAGTCTGTAACTTCCCCTTCTTTGCCATAAGCCTCCCGAAACAAAGCACGGAGTTTAACCCGCGGCCGGACGGCCGGGCAAACGGCTGGCCTTCGACGCGGGGCGCGTGCTATAAGGCGTTCGATGCCTTCCGGCAAGACACATGACATGGTGACGCTGGTGCTGGCGCCGCCGACGTTCGCGGCGGCGTGGGGCCTGACGGGGAGCGTCGTGCTGTCGGCGGCGGCGACGGCGGCGATGCTGTTCGGCGGGCTGATGTTCGGGCCGGACCTGGACATACAGTCGCGGCAGTACACGCGGTGGGGCGTCTTCCGGTTCCTCTGGTTCCCTTACAAGGTGGCCTTCCGCCACCGCTCGCGCTGGTCGCACGGCATCATCTTCGGGACGCTGATACGGGTCGTCTACTTCACGGCCGTCGTCACGCTCATCACGTGGGCGGCCGTTTACGTGCAGGCGGCCTTCGTCGCGGGGGGGGCGGCGCCGGGGTGGCGCGAGATTTTCGGCGCGTGGCGGGCGGCCGAGGCGTACGCCACCGGTTACGGCGTTGACGCGCGCTTCCTCGCCTCCGTCCTCGCCGGCCTCTGGTGGGGCGCCGCCAGCCACACGCTCACGGATGTCGCCTGGTCGGTCGTCCGCAAGGGCTCGGAAATCTTTTAAAGCCGTCGGTCGTCAATCGTAAACCGTGAATAGAAGGAACGCTTCTTTCTATTCACGGTTTACGATTGACGACCGACGGCTTTTAACTTGTGCGGGCCGTGGCGAGGCGGAGGGCCTGGCGGCGGACGGCCTCGGAGACGTTGCGGTTCTGGCCGAGGTTCTTGAGGTCTTTGGTCTGGAGACGCTGGAGGATGCCCATGGCGGTGGCGAGGGGCGTCCGGGGGTTGCGCGCGAGGTTGTGAATGATGGGGTACTGGCGCGCCCAGGCGCGGCTCATGCCGATGATGCGAAGCACTTCGTCGGAGACGGTGCGCATGGCGGCGATGGCCTCGACCTCCTGGTCGGTGATGCGGGGGTTGTGGATGACGGCCGTGGCGACGAGCTTGTTCGAGTCGCGGATGAGGATGGAGCGGGCCTCGCGGTCGCCCTTCATGCCGAGCTTCATGCGGTCCTTGATCTTCATCAGCATGATGCGGCGGATGAGCGAGACGCGCTCGGGCTCGGCGCCCGCGCCCTCCGCCTCGGCGATGAGGCGCTCGGCGGCGGCGGTGCGCTGCTCGAAGGTCTCCTCGATCAGCTCCTCAAGGCGCTCGGCCGGGAGCCACGAGTCGTCTATGTCGTCGTCGGAGACTTCGATGTGCTCGGCGAGGAGCCACGCGTCTTCGAGCGAGAGGGCGCCGGGCTCGCCCGTCCCGACCGACTCGGCCGCCTCGACGAACTCGGCGGCGGCCGTCAGCCCGCGGGCGCGCATCTCGTCGGCGATCTGCTGGACGCCGCGCTCCTTCTCGAAGAACTCGCGCAGGGTCTC
>DATHBF010000085.1:0-5262 GCA_035296285.1 Pyrinomonadaceae bacterium
CGCAATCTCGCCGCCCTTCGGCCCTTCGGCCGGCGCGAGCGACATCTCGCCCCCGGCGAAGCCGCCGCCGCCCATGCGGTCGTAGACGCGCACGGCGACGACGTTGCGCCCTTCGCGGACGAGGCGGCCGGGGACGCGGTAGCGGCGCGGCGCGACCCAGGAGTTCGGCGTCTCGGCGCCGGTCGAGCCGACGCGCTCGCCGTTGAAGTAGGTCGTGTCGAAGTCGTCTATCGCGCCGAGTCTGAGCAGCAGGTCTTTGCCCGCCCACGCGGCGGGGACTTCCACCTCGCGGCGGAACCAGACGACGCCGTCAACCTCCAGCCCGGCCTGCTCCCACACGCCGGGCAGCCTCATCTGCTTCCACCCTTCCGAGTCGCGCGCGGGGTCGGCGAAGCCCGCCGGCTCGCCCTTGTTGCCGGGGTCTTCCGTCAGGTAGCGGCGCGACCACTCGGCCTGGGCGCGCTCGTACTCCCGCTCAAGCCGCGGCAGGTCGCTCAGTTGCCTGTCGTACCGTTCGAGGATGGGCGCGAGGGCGGGCGAAGAGGCGAGGGCCGCGCGGCTCGTCCACGACTCGGCGGGCGTGCCGCCCCACGAGGCGTTGACGAGGCCGACGGGCACGCCGAGAGTCCTGTGCAGCTCGCGGCCGAAGAAGTAGGCGACCGCCGAGAAGCCGGCGGCCGTCTCGGGCGTCGTCACCAGCCAGCGCCCTTCAACGTCTTCGAGCGGCGCGGCGGCCGTCGTCTTCCTGACGGCGAACAGTCGAATCTCTTTGTAGCTCGCCTGCGAGACTTCGCGCGCGCCGTCGGTCGTGGAGGACAGCGGCCACTCCATGTTCGACTGCCCCGAGCAGACCCAGACCTCGCCGACGAGGACGTTCGAGAAGGCGAGCGTGTTGTCGCCCTTAATCGTCAACGTGTGCGGCCCGCCCGCCTTCAAGGGGCCGACGAAGACCTGCCAGCGCCCCCCCGCGTCCGCGACCGTTTGTGCCCTCCGGCCGGCTACCTCCACGCCGACGCGCTCGCCCGGCGCGGCCCACCCCCACAGCCGCGCCCGCGGCCCCTGCTGCAACACCATGTTGTCGCCGATGACCGCGGGGACTCGCACGTCGGCCAGCGCCCTCTGTTGGAGGCAGAGCGCCAGCAAGAGCCCCGACGCGAGAAGGAAGAGTTCGCAAGTTCGCCTCATGGTCCTCCCGAGAAACAAGTGTGATATATTCCGCTTCCGTCAAGTTCTACAACAAAGTTTCCCGCTCTTCCAACGCCGTGTCAAAACGAAGGTGAAGCCATGCCCAGACTCCTTTCGTCCGCCCTGTCGCTCGTCCTCATTCTTAACGGGGCGGCCGTCGCGCGGCAGAGCACGCAGGACGTGGAGCGCCGCGTCGAAGCCCTGCTCAAGCAGTTGACCCTCGAAGAGAAGATAGAGCTGCTGGGCGGCGTCAACGACTTCTTCGTCCGCGGCGTCGAGCGCCTTAAACTGCCGCGCCTCAAGATGGCGGACGGGCCGAACGGCGTGCGCAACTTCGGGCCGGCGACGGCGATGCCGAGCGGAGTGGCGATGGCGGCGACGTGGAACCCGCAGGCGGTCGAGCGCATCGGAGCCGAGATCGGCCGCGACGCCCGCGCCAAAGGCGTCCACTTCCTCTTAGGCCCCGGCGTCAACATCTACCGCGCGCCGATGAACGGCCGCAACTTCGAGTACATGGGCGAAGACCCCTTCCTCGCCGCGCGCGCCGCCGTCGCCTACGTCCGCGGCGTGCAGGCGCAGGGCGTCGCCGCCACCATCAAGCACTTCGCCGCCAACAACTCCGAGTTCGACCGGCACAACACCGACTCCGTCGTCGACGAGCGCACGCTCAGAGAAATCTACTTCCCGGCCTTCGAGGCGGCCGTGCGCGAGGCGCGCGTCGGCGCCATCATGACCTCCTACAACTTCCTCAACGGCGAGCACGCCTCGCAGAACCGCCACCTACAGACGGAAGTCGCCAGGCAGGACTTGGGCTTCGACGGCGTGATGATGTCGGACTGGGGCGGGACCTACGACGGCGTCGCGGCCGTCAACGCCGGCCAGGATTTGGAGATGCCGGGGCCGAAGCACATGAACGCCAAGAACCTCCTGCCCGCCATCGAGCAGGGCAAGGTCTCGGTCGCGACGATTGACGAACACGTGCGAAGAATCCTGCGCACGGCCGTCCGCTTCGGCTGGTACGACCGCGAGCAGACGGACCTCTCCATCCCGCGCTTCAACCAGCAGGGCCGCCGCGTCGCGCTCGAAGCGGCGCGCGAGGCCGTCGTGCTTTTGAAGAACGAGGGCGGCGTGCTGCCGCTCGACAGGAAGACTATCAAATCGGTCGCCGTCGTCGGCCCCAACGCCTACCCGGCCGTCCCCATGGGCGGCGGCAGCGGGCGCGTCGAGCCGTTCGCGGCCGTCAGCCTGCTCGAAGGCTTGAGCAACGCGCTCGCGCCGGACGCGCAGGTCTACTACAACCGCGGCATCCCTTCGCTGGCCGACATGGCGGCGGCCACCAGCTTCAGGACGGCCGAGACGAACGGCGAGCCCGGCCTGCGCGCCGAATACTTCACCAACCTAAAGCTGGAGGGGACGCCGGCCGTCACGCGCGTCGAGCCGCACGTCAACTTCAGCCGGGCGGCCCGCTCCTTCCCCGAACAGTCGCTCTCCTCGCGCTGGACGGGCTACTACGTGGCAGAGGGCGCGGGGCCTTACGAGGTCTTCGCCGGCTCGACGGGAGAGGACGGGGGCTTCTACCGGCTGCACGTTGACGACCGCCTCGTCTTCGACAACTGGACGACCTCGCGCGCGCTCGTCAGCCAGACCACCCTCACGCTCACGCCCGGCCCGCACAAGATAGTCCTCGAACAGCACGGCCGGTCGGGCTGGCTCGGGACGCGGATGCAGTTCGGCATCCTCCGCCGCGGCGCGGTCGTTGACCCGCAGGCCAGGCAACTCGCCGCGATGGCCGACGCCGTGGTCATCGCCGCCGGCTTCGACCACACGTCCGAGAGCGAGGGGGCCGACCGCACCTTCCAACTGCCGCCGGGGCAGGACGAGCTGATAAGGGAGATGGTCGCGGCCAATAAGAACGTCGTCGTGGTCCTCACGTCGGGCGGGGGCGTTGACATGAGGGAGTGGGTGGAGCGCGTGCCGGCGGTCGTCCAGGCTTGGTATCCGGGCCAGGAGGGGGGGACGGCGCTCGCGGAAATCCTGCTCGGCGACGTGAACCCTTCGGGGCGGCTGCCGGTCACGTTCGAGCGGCGCTGGGAGGAGAACCCCGCCAACTACTACCCGCAGCCGGGCACGAAGCGCATCGTCTACGGCGAGGGCGTCTTCGTCGGCTACCGCGGGTACGAGAAGGCGGGCGTGCGGCCCCTCTTCCCGTTCGGCCACGGGCTCTCTTACACGACCTTCAAGTACGACAACCTGACTGTGAAGCCTGCGCGCGGGGGGACGTTTGAAGTCACGTTCGACGTGAAGAACACCGGCCCGCGCGCCGGGGGCGACGTGGCGCAGGTCTACGTCACGCCCGCCTCCGCTCCCGTGCCGAGGCCGACGAAGGAGCTGAAAGGTTTCTCCAAAGTCTTCCTCCGGCCCGGCGAGACGAAGCGAGTGACGGTCGCTCTCGACGCGCGCGCCTTCTCCTACTACGACGTGAACTCGAAGAGCTGGCGGGCCGAGCCCGGCGACTACGGCGTGCTCGTCGGCCGCTCGTCCGAGCAGATAGAGCTGCGCGGCAGGGCGACGCTCTCTCCTTAATTAAAGAGACGAGCGGGCGGCGTCGGCGCGGGCGTCCATTTTGATGACGGCGTCGGCGAAACGCTCCATCTCTTCGAGCTGCGGGCTGCACT
This sequence comes from Pyrinomonadaceae bacterium, assembly GCA_035296285.1. GTDB lineage: Bacteria > Acidobacteriota > Blastocatellia > Pyrinomonadales > Pyrinomonadaceae > QHXN01. Next base: position 3,861 of record DATHBF010000085.1, read on the forward strand.
GTAACAACAGCAGGTCAACGCCCGCCGCTTCAAACTCCGCGACGCGCTCGGCGACCTGCTCGGGCGTCCCCGTCAGGCCCGAGCGCAGGCCGCGGTTCGAGACCGAGTAGTCTTCGAGCGAGACCTGCTGTTCGAGCTTCGTGTTCGAGAGCCACTGCTGGTAGTTGCCGTAGCCGGCGGCCGACTGGCGCACGTCCGTGATGCGCCCGACCTCGCGCCGCGCCTCCTCTTCCGTCTCGCGCACGACCGCGTAACCCGCCACGCCGAAGATCATCGGCGGCAGATTCATGCGCTCGCGCCGCGCCGACATGTCCTCTATCTTCTCGCGCACCCGCGCGGGCGGGTCGCCGTGCATGACGTAGGCGTCGCAGCGCGCGGCTATCAGCTCCTTTGCCGCCTCCGACTCGCCGCCCGCGTAGATGACGGGCCGCGGCTTCGTGACGGGCTTCGGCTGGAGGACGGCGTCCGCCACCCTGTAATACTTGCCCTCGAAAGAGAAGTGGTCCTCGCGCCAGGCGCGGTCAACGACCTCCAGCCACTCGGCCGTGCGCGCGTAGCGGTCGTCGTGCTCGTCGAACTGCACGCCGTACTTGCGCGCCTCCTCGGCCCACCAAGAGGAGACGACGTTGAGCGAGAGCCGGCCGCCGCCGCCGATGTGGTCGATGTTGGCGGCCTGCTTGGCGAGGAGCGCGGGGTTGTGGAAGGTGGGGCGGACGGCGACCATCAGCTCAAGGCGGCGCGTGACGGCGGCGAGCGCGGCGGCCGTCGTCCAGGCGTCGAGCGAGGGCGCGTCAACGCCCTTGATGTCGTTGAGGTTCAGCTCGGCGACGAGGGTCAGGTCGTAGCCTATCTCCTCGCTGCGGCGCGCGAGGCGGGAGACGTAATCCCAGCTCGCCTCCATCCGCTCGTCATCGACGTTCCTCAGCCAGCCGCCGAAAACCGGGAGCCAGTAGCCGTAGCGCATCTGACAGCCTCCTCCTCAAGGAAGTCCACGAGCCGCGCGTGCGGGTCGAAGCCGACGACGCGCGGCGCGTCGGCCACGAAGTTCGAGAGCGCGTTGATGTCGTAAAAATAGACGGAGCCGTCGCGGTCGTCCGTCATGTACTCGACGCCGCCGAGGTCCAGCTGCCCGGCCGCGGCGATGCGCTCGACGGCTTCGACAATCTCGGAGGGCGGCGTGTACGCCTCGACCTTCAGGCCGGCCTTCGGCGCGTCGGCCAGGCACATCTCGCCGACGGGCGCGCCCGCCTCCTGCTCCGGCGCGGCGTCTTCGAGCTGGCAGAACTCGGCCGGGCAGAGGTTGTAGCTCTCGCCGGTCGTGTAGACCTTGATGGCGTAGAGAAACTTCCCCGCCAGCGTCTCGACGCGTGTGATGTGGCCGCCGCGAGCGGGGACGAACTCC
>DATHBF010000086.1:0-4440 GCA_035296285.1 Pyrinomonadaceae bacterium
GCGCGGCGACCGGACGGGCATGTGGATGCTCAACTACGCCTTCCCTTATTCGTCGCCCGAGGTGGCGCGGCGCTTCGGCGAGCTGTGCCGGCTGCTGGCGGAAGCCATCGGGGCGCGGCCGGGCCGGGAGTTCGACGCGCGGCTCGCCGCCTACCTCGACGCCCGCCGCGCGTTCGCCGCGACTTTGAAGCCGGACGACTACAGGTACTTCTCCTTCCAGGTGTGGCAGGAGGGCCTGGCCCGTTACACGGAGTACCGCGTCGCGCGGCTGGCCGCCGAACGTTACAAGCCGAGCAGGGAGTTTCGCGCGCTGAAGGATTACAAGCCCTTCGGCGCGGTCGCGGACGAGATCATGGGCGGCATCACGAAGGAGCTTGCGACGCTCAAACTCGAAGACTACCGGCGCGTCGCCTTCTACCCGCTCGGCGCGGGCGAGGCGTTGCTGCTCGACAGGGCCGGCCCCGCCTGGAAGGACCGCTACCTCTCGGAGAAATTTTACGTCGAAAAGTATTTCACCCCGCCGCGCCCGAAACGGCGACGGGCCGGGGAGTGAGTCGGGCCGCGGGCAAAAGATTTTCAGGCCGCCGAGAGGAGGAGGCCCTGTATGCTCTGGCCGAGCTGGCGCATGCGGTGGAGCCTTTCCCGGGGGTCGTCGGCGCGCTGCTCGGGCGGGCAGGGGAGGTCATAGATTCCGGCCTCGACGCGTCGGCCGAGCCTGCGCGCCGAGGCGAAGGCGTAAGGGCGCCAGCCCCAGCCGATGTCGTCGGGCAACTGTTCGAGGCGCGGGAGGAGCGCGCGGTTGAAGATGAAGGGGCCGTAGGTGTAGTCCAAGTCGGGGCCGGACAGTTCGGCGCAGCAGCGGTTGATGGCGTCTTCGGTGTGCCTCTGAAACTCGGGGAAGGTCGCGTAGCTCTCCGCGGAGCGGGCGGCGAGCACGACCCCGACGCGTTCGTCGTCGGGCGCCTCGTTTATGAATCGGGCCAGTTGGTCGCGGAAGAAGTCGCGCTTGTCCGACTCGGTGTAGAGGACGAAGCGCGGGCCGGCCTCGGCGGCGGCGCGGATGCTGCGACGCGCCTGCGGCCAGACGCCCGGCGAGCCGGCCTCGAAGACCCGGAAGTTCGGCAGGCCGCGCAGGAAGCTGATGAACTCTATCCTTGAGCCGCCGTCCGTGGCGTAGACCGGAACGCCGAGCGCGGCGAGGTGTTCGCAGGACTCGCGCACGAGCCTCTCCTCGTCGGCGTCGCGCGCCCACGTCATCGTCGCGATTGAAACGTCCCCGTTCTTCACGCGGCCTCAGACCGTCGCCGGGCGGCGACCGAGCGCCGACCAGTCGTACTCGATGTAGCGCGCCGTCTCCTCGGCCTGCCGCTCGCCGAGCAGTTTGCCCACGACGTAGAGCGACATGTCGATGCCGGCCGAGACGCCCGCCGAGAGGATGACCCTGCCGTTGTCCACGACCCTCTCGTCGGCGAGCACGTTGGTGTTCGGCGCAGTCTCGCGCAGGAGGTCCATCGCCATGAAGTGCGTCGTCGCCGACAGACCTTCCAGCAGGCCGGCCCTGGCGAGCAGCAGCGCGCCCGTGCAGACCGAGAGCACGAGCTCGGCTTCGCCGGCCTTCCGCTTAATCCAATCGACGAGCGCGGCGTTGTGCATCTCGCGGCGCGTGCCGTAGCCGCCGGGGACGAGCAGGATGTCGGGGCGCGGGCAGTCTTCGAGGGTGTGCGCGGGGTTGACGCTCAGGTTGTTGCGGGCCGAGACGGGCGAGCGCGTCTCGGCCACGGTGTAGACGTTGAAGGGCTCTCGGCCTTCGCGGCGCCCGGCGACGGAGAAGACCTCGAACGGCCCGCAGAAGTCGAGCACCTCCACCTCGTCGAAGATGAGAATGGCGACGTTCTTCATCGGCCCATCATAACTCACTTGACGCCGATGACCATCGAGTCCGGCCCCACCAGATGCTCGACGCGCGTCTCGCGGAAGCCGGCCTCGCGCATCCAGCCCCGGCAGTCGGCGCCCGTGTAGTCGAAGCCGCCCGGCGTCTCAATCAGCATGTTCAGGCTCATCTCAGCCGTCCGAGACTTCTGAGCGAGGTCTGTGAAGAGGCCCAGCTCGACGGCGCTCAGCAGCGTCTTCGAGGCCCATCAAGGGAAGTGTGAGGGGGCTTAGCGCCAGTCGGGCGGCGTCGGCGGCGGGGGCGCGTTCTCGCGCTCGGCCCTGCGCGTCTGCTCCTGCCACGGGACGTATTCGCCCCGGTGCGGCAGCGAGACGGGCGGGCGGTAGGCGGCCGGCTCGTAAATCTCCTTCCAACCCTCGCCCATCATGAACCACAGCGCGTAGACGGCGACGGCCGTCCCGATGGGGAAGCTGATGGCGGCCAGGAGGCCGGCGATGATGGCCGCGGTGCGCGCCCACCTCTTGCGCTTCAAGACCGCGTAGCCTGCGACGAGCGCGGGGGCCGTGAAAAAGAGTTGGAGCGCGAATATGAAGCCGAACACGATGACGAAGAACGCGGGCGGCGGCGCCTCGCCCGGCCCGCCCGGCATCGCGCTGAAGAAGAACATGAGGAACAGCGCAATCACCAGCGTCATGAGGAGCTGGAGTCCGCCGTAGGCGAGGAGGGCGAGGCCGAGATACTTGTTGTGTTCCTGGTTGGTCATCTCTTTACGTCGCGTACATCCCGCCGACGCGCACTATCTCCAGCCTGCCCTTCTCGAAGACGCGCGTCTCGTCCGGCGACTCGAAGCTCTTTAAGATAACGTCGAGCATCACGTCACCTCTTCCGCCACTTCACCTCGATCTCGATCTCCTCCTCGTCGCCCCCGCCCGAGTACTCGAACTCTACGCTGGCATGCGCCGGCACGTAGATGCGCTGGCCCGCTATCTGTATCTCGAAAGCCTTGCCTTCCTCAAGGGCCTCGGCCAGCCGGCGCAGCTTGGCCGCCGAGTCCCTGTTCGCGTAAGACTTCTCGACCTCTTTCTCGTCTCCCATCAGTTCGCCTCCGTCTAATTTTGAAACCGGCCGTGGCATAGTAAGCCCGCGGGCGCCCGCCGGTAAAGACGGGCGAGGTTTCCGGCGCGTCCCCGTGGGGCTTTTTTCGTACTATCGTGGGGGTCGGGCGCGCATCTAACGTGCCGGCGCGGGCCTTTCGGAAAAAGGAGGACTGACGCGGATGGCTTTGAGCGAACGTTTGGTGAAGCGCGGCGGCGAGATGCTCCAGCAGAAGCACACGCGCGCCGAAGTCGAGCAGGGCCTCGACCAGTTGTCGAACTGGATGGACGGCCTCTTCCGCATCCCCGGCACGGGCTGGCGCTTCGGCTTAGACGCCCTGATCGGCCTCGTCCCCGGCGTCGGCGACGTTGCGACGACGGCCGTCTCCTTCTACATCCTCGCGGCCGGCGTCCGCTACCGCGTGCCGAAGGTGACGCTGGCGCGGATGGCGGCCAACGTCGCCGTAGACTACATCGCCGGCTCGGTGCCCTTCGTCGGCGACCTCTTCGACGCCGCCTGGAAGTCGAACCAGAAGAACGTCGGGTTGCTGCGCGAGCGAGCCGCCGTCTCGGCCGACGAGGCGCGGGGCGGCCGGCTGAGCGACTGGCTCTTCCTCGGCCTCCTCTTCCTCGGCCTCCTCGTGCTGCTCGCCGGCTCCCTGGCCCTCAGCCTCTGGCTGCTCATGCAGCTCTTCGGCGCCTTCCGTTAAAAACTAACACCTCTCAAACGCGAAGGGGCGCGGCCGACGGACATCGGCCGCGCCCCTTGTTCTTTCGATGTCCGCCCTTACTCGGCGGCGGTCTGACCGCCCCGCCCGAGCACGCGCTCCACTTCCGGTCCGATGGTATCCAGCCCCCCCGCGCCCGCGGCGAAAGCGCGCAGCCTGCCCGACGCGTCAAACAGGTAGTAGGCCGGGATGTCGAACTCTTCATGACGGAAGGCGTCGCGCAGGCGGTACTGGTTGTCTACGGCGCAGGGCTCCTCTATCCGGCAGGTGGTGACGGCGTCGCGCACGGCCTCCGGGTCCTCGTCGTCGGGCAGGACGGGGACGTGTACGGCAATGACCCTCAACCCCTCGGCCGCGTGGCGTTCACGCCGTTCGGAGACGCGCAGCAGGCTCTCCCGGCTGGGCGCGCTGCTGAGCGACCAGAAGTGGACGAGCAGCGGGTGCCCCTTCGCCTCCGCCGCGGCGGCGGCCCCCGTCGCGTTGAACCACTCGGTCGCGCCCTCCAGCGAGGGCAGCTCGCTCCCGATTCTCAAAGGCATGCCTTCACCCCTTTCGGACCTTCAATTCGTTTGGCGATTACGTTTGGACTTAGAGCTGGTTGCAAAATTAAAGGTCGCTAGCGCCGAAAACGAATAAGATAGAGGGTCTCGTCAGACAAAGGGATAAGCCGTATGTCCGACTCGATCCTCTCCGACCAACTGTGGCAGCGCATCGAGCCGCTGCTCCC
>DATHBF010000087.1:0-10834 GCA_035296285.1 Pyrinomonadaceae bacterium
GGTGTCGGGTGCTGGGTAAGAGCAATCGTCTTTCACCAGCACCCGACACCTAACACCCAGCACCCTCTTCGTCTTTACGATTGACGCGGATGGTAGCGGCGCGGTGTCGGGGTGTCAAGCGTCACCCCGCGGGCGCGTCTAGCGGGGGATGAAGCCGAGCAGGAGGTCGGCCAGAGGCGGGTCGAGTTGCTGAAGGACTTTGTACTCTTCGACGGCCTGCGCGCGGTCGCCCGTGTCCACGTAGATGAGGCCGAGCGCGTAGTGAGCGTACGGGTAGTCGGGGTCGATGGCGAGCGCCTTCTGGCAAGCCTTGACGGCCTCGGGGTAGGCGCCCCAGTTGTAGTAGGCGAGGGCGAGGCTGTGGAGGCAGGGGAGGCTGCCGGGCTTGAGGCGGAGGGCTTGGTGACAAGCCTTAACGGCCTCGACGCCTTGGCCCATCTTGCTATAGGCCATCCCCACGCCGCTGTAGGCTTCGGCGAACTCCGGGTCGGCGGCGATGGCGCGCTCGTAAGCCTCGACCGACTTTTTGAAGTCGTTCAGGTGGTCGTAGGCGACGCCCATGTTGTAGTGGGCCTCGGTGCAGTCGTGCATCTTGCGGACGGCGCGGCGGAACTCTTCGAGCGCCTGCTGGGCCTCGCCGCGGGCCAGCAGTTCGAGGCCGCGTTCGTTGTGGTCGTAGGCGGTCTCCGGCAGGGCCGCGTAGTAGGCGGGCGCGGCCCCCGCCTCCTCCGGCTCCTCGCGCCGCCTGAGCTTGTCTAGTAGTCCCATAGAAACCTCCGCACCCGTTTCTCGGAAAGCCCGTTTCCTTTCTCTTAATACTCGCTGATGGCGAGGACGCCGGGTCCGGTCGTGCCCAGTGCCCTGCGCACCCACTCGGCGTCGAAGCGGATGGCGGAGTTGCCGCCGCCGTTGGAGTCGAAGTAGGGCTGTAGGAACTTGTCCGACGCGTTGTCGAAGCGGGCGACGGCGATGGCGCCGAGGCTGGTGTCGCCGCCGCCGCCCTGGCGCTCCACCCTGCCCTGGCCGAGCACGAGGATGAGGCCGGCGAAGTCGGAGCTGCCGTGCAGGGTCAGCGTGCCGGTGACGACGAGCATCCCGCGCCCGCCCTGCGGCGGGAGGTCCACGTCGCCGTCCACGAAGGTCAGCAGGCCGTTCGGGTGCGTCTTGCCGAGGTCGCCGGGCGTCTGGCCGGCGCTGAAGTAGCGGTCGCAGGCGGGGCCGGCCGGCGTGCAGCCCGGCGTCATCTGGTTCTTGGCGAGGGTGCGCAGCGTCTCGACGGCCTGCCGGGCGCCGAACATGCCCGTCACGGTTTGCAGGAACGGGCTGAGGCTGGAGATGGGGACCTTCTGCACGGGCGAGCTGCCGGTGGACTGGCCGTTGCTGCCGACCCAGCCGTTGACCAGGTTGTAGTCGGCGGTGTTGGTGACGGAGAAGGCGGGCAGGGAGGGGCCGCCGGAGTTGTCGTGGCCGTCGTAGACGTACTGGGAGCTGGCGCCGGGGTCGAACCTCTGCATCACGTCCGTGTCGTCGTCGTCGCTGCGGAGCGTGATGGCGCTGGTGGCGCTGAAGGCGAAGGCGGAGCGGCCGATTAGCGCCTGCATCATCTTGACGGCGTTGCGCGGCCCGTAGCCCCTGACCCTGACGAGCAGGCGCTGCGGCTGCGGCGGCGTGAGGGTGAAGTTCATCGTCTGGGCGCCGGCGGAGAGGATGGCGATAGTCCGCGTGGCGGTGATAAAGCTCGGCTCGTACTCGGTGCCGCCGATGAAGTAGGCCGGCTTCGGGAAGGTGATGAGAAGCGTGCTGATGACGTTGCCGGCGATCTTCTGGACGGTCCCGTCAATCCTGCACTCAATCGTGGTCGTCATGGGCCACGGCTTCGTCTGCGTGATGGTCAGATTGAAGGGCTCGTTGTTGAGGCTGTAACTGCCGTTGGCCGACGAGATGGTGAAGGCGCCGAGCGTGCTGGCGGTGTCGTTGCCTCCCGTGTTGAGCGTCGTCGAGGTGCGCGGCTCGTAGGTGAGGGTGAAGCCGTTGCCGCCGTTGCCGAAGTTCTTGGCGGCGGAGTTGTTGTTGAAGGCGCCGGCGGCGGAGAAGGTGACGATGTCGGAGGAGTCGGGGTCAACGATGGAGTCCACCCCGTAGGCCATGCCGCTGAGGACGCCGTAGCTGTCGGTCAGGACGACGCGGTCGGTGTAGGTGGCGTGGTAGTCGAGCCAGCGCGTGAGCCGGGCCGTGCCCGTGCCGGACGTGTTCGAGGTGGCCGGGTTGACGGCCCGGCGCAGGCTGATCTTGTTGTCCGCGTGGGTGGCCGTCGAGTTGAAGAGCGGGTCCGGGGCGACGTTGCCGCGCAGCACGCCGACGACCTGCTGCACGCCGGCCTCGGCCGCGTAGTAGGCTTGCGCCTCGGCGGTGGCGTCGGCGGCGTTCGAGGCCGAGGTCGCCGTCACGAGGATGAGGGCGCAGCCCGCCGCGAGGAGCAGCGTGGAGATGAGGACCACGGTGATGAGCGCCGCGCCGCGCTCCGTGTCGCGACGGCCGCGGGCCGTCTGCTCCGTCTTGTGTGACTCGTTTGTCTGCATCTGAAGCGACCTCACGAACTCGGCTAGTAATTGAGAAGGTCGGCGTTGCGCAGCGCCACGTCCGTCGTGAGCTGCACGCGCGAGGCCGGCTGGAAGCCGGTCGAGCCGGGGCTGCCCACGGCCGGGAGCTGCACGCAGAGCGCCATCACGACGAAGCGGGCGTTGCTCTTCTGCGTCACCTCGGCGGCGCCGCCCTCGGGCGTGATGTCGCATTCGACGATGGCGTAGTCGATGCGGCTGTCGTAGTAGCGGATGCGGAGCGAGTCCACGCGGTTGGCGAGGATGGTGGTGCGGGCGCCGGTGTTCACGTCGAGGCGGACGATGTAGCTGTCGTCGCCGGAGGTGTTGAGCAGGTACTTCACGTCCTCGTCGCTGTCGCTCGTGGCGTTGCTGCTGCTCTGGCCGTCGAAGGCGTTGAGGTTGGCGCGGACGCGGACCGAGGAGAGGTCGGAGTCGGCGGCGACGATGCCGTTGCCGTGGAGGCCGAAGCCGGAGTTGGCGATCTCGCGCGACATGACGTAGAGGCCGCGCTGCGAGTCGGCCAGCGCCTCGGACCGCTGGTTCTCTCTCGTGCGCGTCTTGAGCGAGCCCGCGATCAGGTTGCTCGCCAGCACCGTGACGACCATCGTGACCGTCATGGCGAGCATCAGCTCGATGAGCGAGAATCCGCCCTGGTGGGCGCGGGCGCTTTGTGTCGAGTCCTGCATGTGACCTCTTTACTGGTGGAAGGGACCGAGGTTGGGGGCGCCGCGCAGCGTGACGAGGACGACCGAGCTGCGCATCCAGCCGCGGCTGGCGCCGGCCTGCGGCGTCACCGTGACGGTGATTCTCTTGAAGGCCGGGCTGCCGCCGCAGGCCACCGAGCCGTCGCTGCAAACCCTCGTCGCCACGACGAAGGGGCGGCCGGCGCTCGTCAACGTCTGGTCCGAGTCAACGATCTGACCGAACGAGGTCTGGCGCAGTTGCTCCATCTGCCGCTGCGCCAGCGACTGGGCGACGGCGCGGTCGTTGGCGCCGGTGTTGTAGTTGATGGAGTAGCTGAAGAGCGAGGCGGCGCCGAGCCCCGCGACGAGCAGGACGACGAGCGCGATCGAGGTCTCGATGAGCGTGAACCCGCGCTGCCCTTTCTTGTGCCTCACGTCTGACATCGTTTGCCCTCCTCGCGCCGCTCAGTTGACCACCTTGACGTTAAGGGTCACGGGGGTGCAGTTGGAAAAGTTGAACTTGACGGCGAAGGTCCCGCGCGTCCTGTCGTTGGACCTGATGGTGTAAGAGACCGCGCCGCCTGTCGAGGCCGAGATGGTCTGCGAGCTGGAGGCCGTGACCGTGAGGTTCGACGGGACGATGGGCGCGATGGTGCCGGGGGCGGTCACGGTGACGACGGCCGTGTCGGTGCTGCCGCCGTTCCTGCGGATGGTGATGTAGCCCTTGTTGAGGGTCAGCGTCCCCGTCGAGCAGACGCCCGCGGGCGTGGGGGGGCTCGTCGGGGACGGGCCGCCGGGCGAGGACGGCGAGGTGGCGTCGCAGGGCGAGACGTTCAGCTTGGTATCGAAGCCGGTGATGGTTGTGTTGGGGGCGATGTCGGAGGTCGGGCTGACGGGGGTGTAGCTGACGGTCGGCACGCTGCTGACTTCGCTGTTGACCGTGATGTCGCCGGAGCCGGCCACCTGCACCTTGAGCGTGTTGCCCTGCGAACTCTTCATCCGGAATGACATGACGCACATGTCGGTGCGGCCGCGCCAGTCGAAGTCGGCGTAAGGTAGTGCGACATCGGGCAGCAGGTTGCCGTCGGGGTCGGTGAGCGAGGCGCCGTTGTCATTGACGAGCACGACGCCGCTGTCGAGCGTGAATTGGCGCGTCTGCCTGCCGCCGGTGTTGGCGAAGTCCATCGAAATCTCGTAGGTGGTGGTGCTCGTGAACTCGATGCTCGCCCTGTCGTGGCGGCGGATGGCGTCGAGGCGCGCCCGCTCAAGGTTCTGCGCGAAGACGCGCGCCGAGTTGTTCAGGCTCATGGCGGCGCGCGCCGAGCGCAGGCCCATGACGGCCACCGTCATGAGGACGGAGATGACGGCCGCCGTAATGATCATCTGCATCAGGCTGAAGCCGCGCGAGTCGCCGAATCGTCCTGTTCTCTTCAAAGGCTGCACTGCTTTTCTTCTCCTGATGTTCCAGAGTCGGCTCGACTGCTCCGGGAGGAAGTGGCCCGGCGCCGCCGCCGTAGGGTGGCAACGGCCGTGCCGGTGGCGGAAAGCCCGGTTTTACTGGGCCGCGCGCGCGTGGGCCGGCGGCCGAGACGGGATTCCTGTCACTTTGAGTGACACGAAAGGAAGCCCGCTTCACAACGCTCGCTCGCCACAGCCGGCAGCACGCGCGTTACACAGACGTGTCACCGCCAGTGACAGGCGCGGGCCTCGGGGACGCCGGCCGGGGCGCGCGGCAAGGGGAGGCGTCGGGCCGTTAAGTGTCGGCAGGGATTGGACGTGGGCGGCGGGGGGGCGTGCGGGCGGGGAGGTGGCCCCGCGTTTGCACTGTACGGCGGAGGTGGGCACGCACCGCGCCTTCGAGTGGCGCGGCGTGCGTGAGGCCGAAGGCGAACCTCGCGTGACGGGCGGCTGTGCGGAGCATTACCGCGCCCTTCGCGGCGGCGCCTCCCGCCTCCGGGCATCGCCACTCGCGCGCGGCTCCGCACAGCCTGCGCGTGGGGGCGAGAGCGCCCCGGCGGTCTTCACGGGCCGCCGGGGCGCGTCGCTTTCGGTAGACAGTTAAAAGCAAGAGGCGGCCGGAGATTTTACTCTCAGCCGCCTCGAATAATTTTCGGATTGTTCTTAACCGCCTACTGCCTACTATTGATTCGGCGCCGTCGGCTCGTACTCTTCGAGATTGGAAGGGGCGCGGGCGCTGTTGAACTCGGAGTCGGCGAGGCGCATGGCGAGCGTCTGGGGCGTGTAGGTGAAGGCGAGCGGGCCGCCGCGCATGTTCTGGACTTCGGCGACGATGGCGTCCTGCGTGCGGCGGAAGCGGACGACGCTGCCGCGCTGGTTGAGGACGACGAAGAGCAGCGTCTCGCCGCTCACGCGCGTACGCATCTGGCCGACGAGGGCGCTGGCGCCGCCGTCGGTGCGGGGCAGCGTCCCCGTCTTGGCGATGACGCTGCCGCGGCCGGGACTCTCGGCGTAACGCCTCTGGAGCGTGCCGGGGTCGATGCCGGCGACGGGCAGGATGTCGGCGGCCTTCAGCTTGCTCTTGTGCAGCTCGTCGAGCAGCGCGCGGTAGACCTTCATCATCTGGCGCGGCGTCATGCGGTTGACGCCGAGGCCGCTCGCGGTCGCGACGCGGAAGCTGTCGGCCGGCATCCCAAGCTCGGTCGTCAGGAAGCGCGAGAGGCTGGCGGGGCCGCCGAGCGAGTCGCCGAGCCTGTCGGCCATGAAGTTGTTCGAGTAGCAGAGCAGGACCTTCAGCACGGCCGAGAGCACGGCCGAGTAGTGCGTCGAGACGGAGCGCGCGCCGGGCGGGACGGCGTCCACGTAGACGGCGCCCATGACGGCGACGCCCGGATTAGAGCGCAGGCCCTCGGCGTCGCCGAGCGCGACGCGCGTGTCGTTCCAGGCGCGCGCGGCCGCCGCCGGCCGGCGCGTCTGGTCGAGCACGTCGTAGAGCCTTTCGCCCGAACGCTGGCTCGACGGGCTGAAGTTCATCGAGAAGCGGGGCGCGACGACGAGGTCGCCGGTGACGGTGCGGATGCCGAGTTGATTAAGCTCGCGCGCGATGGCGACGGCGTGCTCGTCGTGGAAGGATGGGTCGCGGCCGGAGATGATGAGGTCGCCGTTGACGGTCCCCGCCTCTTTGTCGAAGGTGCCCGTGACCCAGACGTTGGTCGGGAAGCGGTAGCTGGCGCCGAAGGTGCGCAGCGCGACGAGCGACGTGAGGAGCTTGATGGCCGAGGCGGGGTTGTAAGCCTGGTCGGCCGCGTTCTGCATGACGACTTCGCCGTTCATCCTCTCGACGAGGACGGCGGCGTGTGAGAGGTCGGGCCGCCCGGCGAGCTGCGGCAAGACCTCGTCGGCCAACGCCGCGCCGCCGAGTCCGGGCGCGACCGGGACGGGCGGCAAGGGCCTCACGTCCTCCGACGGCACCGACGGCACGCCCGTCACCACTTGCGCCCGCGCGCCCGTCCACGGCGCCAGCAGGGCGGCGAGCACCAACAGCATTTGTCCCGTCTTCAATCTACTCACCCTCTTGAAACCCTCCCCGGCTCGACAATATAACACGGCCAATGGCGCGCGTTTCCTGAACAGTAATTCATGAAGGGAGAGACGACAGGCAGCCCTTTGATGCCCCGGAGCGTCGTACGAGATGCATCCACCGCGCGGCCGCCGCAGAACGTGCGGAGCAAGTTGCATTCCAACTCTTTTCTTTTGACAACGCCGAGAGCGGACTCCTAAAATTCGTGGCAGTTTCGGAGCGGCCCGCTTTTGAAAAACAGTAACCCTTCGCGGCGGGAGCCTAGTCCCGTCACCGTCGAGACAATTCGTGCCGCGCACCGCGCCCGCAGGCGCGAGATACGCGCGCGCCTCCGCGAGTTCGAGGAGGTCTGGCGCGGCGGCACCGACGAGCGGCTGTGGGAGGAGATGGTCTACTGCATCTTCACCGCAGGCGCCTCGGCGCGCATGGGCCTCAACTCGGTCGAGGCCGTCCGCCCCTTGCTGGCGCGGGGCACGCACGAGGAGTTGGCCGGCGCGCTCACGGGCCGCCACCGCTACCCGCGCGCGCGCGCCGGCTACGTCGTCGCCACCCGCGACTTCCTTTCGCGCGACTGCCGGCTGCGCCTGCGGGAGCGGCTTGAAGGCTTCCGAGACCCCATCGAGCGGCGCGACTGGCTGGCGCGCGAGCGCGGCGTCAAGGGGCTCGGCTACAAGGAGGCGAGCCACTTCCTGCGCAACGTCGGCCTGCGCGGCTACGCCATCCTCGACAAGCACATCCTGCGCTGCCTGGCCGAGGCCGGCCGCATCGAGTCGCCCGCGCCGCCCTCGACGCGCTCCCGCTACCTCGCCACCGAAGAGAGCCTGCGCCGCTTCGCCGCGGAACTCGGCCTCGACTTCGACGAGCTCGACCTCGTGCTCTGGTCCATGAAGACCGGGGAGATTCTGAAGTGACGTTACGGCCTTTGGAGTTTACGAAATGAGTAAGCTGTCACGCGCGGCGGCCCCGCTGTTGGCCGCCTCCGTCCTCGCCGCGGCGCTGCTGTGCGGCGCGGCGGCGCCGGCCTCGGCCTCGGGCAAGAAGCTGCGCGAGCGGGCGCAGGCGGCGCTCCGCGCGGGCGACTACGAGGGGGCCGAGAAGCTTTACCGCGAGATGGTCTCGAAGGACGCGCGCGACCCGGAAGCGCGCCTCGGCCTGAGCCACGCCCTGCTCAAGCAGCGGAAGAATCAGGACGCCTACGACCAGGCCGCGCGCGTCCTCTCGCTCGACCCGCTCTCGGCGCGCGCCCACGCCCTGCTCGGCGCCGCCCTGCTCAACGCCGGAGACTTCCGCCTCTCGGTCGAGGAGTTCCGCACCGCGCTCGGCTTCAACGGCGACGAGGCCATCGCCATCGCCGGCCTCGCCATGGTTGACTTCTACGAGAGCCGCCCGCAGCAGAGCCTCGCCGGCCTTCGGCGCGCCGCCTTCCTGGACTCAAGCGAGCCCGACTACCTCTACAACCTCGGCCAGGTCGCCGCCCGCTACGAGCACTACAAGGAAGCCGCCAACGCCTACGAGCAGTTCCTCCGCGTCGCGCCGCGCACGGACGCCGACCGCCGCGCGCGCATCCGCGGCCTCATAGACTTCCTGCGCTACCTCGGAGCCCAGGGCAACCTCCTGAACGTCTCGGGGCCGTCGCGCGTCGAGGTGCCCTTCGAGATCGTCAACAACCGGCCCGTCCTCAAGGTCCGCGTCAACGGCGGGAAGGACACGCTGCGCTTCGTCATCGACACGGGCGCCGGCATGTGCGTCATCTCCGACGCGGCGGCCCGCCGCCTCGGCCTCAAGGAGGTCGCGCGCGGCGGCGCCGCCCGCGCCGTCGGCGGGCTGGGGCGCTTCGACATCATCTACGGCTTCCTGCAATCGCTCCACGTCGGCGAGGCGAAGGTCGAGCGCGTGCCCGTCTACATCCGCGAGTTCTACAACGAGCAGGAGCCGGTTGACGGCTACATCGGCCTCTCCGTGCTCTCGAAGTATCTGGCCGTCATCGACTACGGCGCGAAGGCTCTGAGGCTCCTGCGCGGCGAGGCCGAGAGGGAGGTGCCGGCGCAGGTGGAGGGAGCCTTCGAGTTCCCCATCCGCACGACTTCGAGCGGCTTCTGGAGCGCCGAGGTCAACCTCGACGGCCTTGAGCGGCCGACCAACTTCATCATCGACACGGGCGCCAGCATCTCGGTCGTCTCCGAGACGCTTTACGCGCGCGGCGGGATGGAGCGGTTCGCGCAGTCGTCCCGCATCAAGGTCTTCGGCGCCGCGGGGCTGGCCGAGAACATCCAGACGCTATTGCTGCCGCGCATCTCGCTCGGCACATACGTCCGGCAGAACGTCTACGCGGCCGTGCTCGACATGGAGCCCATCAACGAGACGGCGGGCTTCGAGCAGACCGGCATCGTCGGCGGCAACGTCCTGCGCCACTACCGCGTGACCTTCGACTTCGGGCGCGGCGTCGTCCGCCTGGAGCCCCTGGGCAAGGCGGCCCCGGCCGAAGACAGGAAGGCCCCGGCCGCCGTCACGAGCCAGTCATGAAGCAGAGCATCTACCTTGAGACCTCGGTCGTCGGCGCCTACCTCGACAACGGCGAGCCGTTCCGGCGCGACCTGACCATCCGCTGGTGGGAGCACGAGATGTCGGAGTACCGCCCCGTCATCTCGCCGCTCGTCACGCGCGAGCTTGAGCGCGTGCCCGAGCCGCACCGCACGGGTTACTTGAAACTGGTCGCGCCGCTCGAACGCGTCGAGCTGACGGAGGAGGCGGCCATCCTCGCCGAAGGCTACGTCGCGCGCGGCATCTTCCACCGCAAGTACCTCGGCGACGCCGTGCACGTCGCCGTCGCCTCCGTCCACAAGATCGACTACCTCGTGACCTGGAACTTCGGGCACCTCGCCAACGTGAGGAGGCAGGCCCGCATCCGCCTCTTCAACACGGCCGCGGGCTTCTACGTGCCGCAGATAGTGACGCCGGAGTTCCTCGTCTCGGAGATGACCGAGAAGGCGTGAATCGAAAATCGTGAATCGTAAATCGTGAGAAGGCGGCTTCTCCTGTTTACGATTCACGGTTTTCGATTTACGATTGACGAACCGATGTACCGCAAACCCCGCTTCCTCGAAGAGCTGCACGCCATACGCGAAGAGATGTCGCGCGAGGCCGACTACGACGTGGAGCTGTTCGCCGAGATGGTGCGCACGGGCGCGCGCCCGCGCCACGGCCCGGCGCGCAACATCCGCGGCTTCCGCACCCGCGCCCCGCGCCAGACCGAAGGCGGCGAGACCAAGCCCCCGCAGAGGAAGAGGGCGTCCTGATCGAAAATCGTCACTGCGCTTGAAGGACTATGGAAGAGACGTTCGAGGCCATCGGGCTTGACGTGCCGAGCGAGAAGGACTTCAACCACCTCGCGGAGCGCGCGGGCGACCAGGGCGAGGCGACGCAGCTTTGCCGGCGCGGCGCCGTGCTGCACGGCCGCTGCTGGAAGCTGGGCGAGGGGCTGGAGGTCTGGACCGTGCTCTACGAGTCGGGCACGGGCGAGGTCTTTTACGCCGACTGCCGGCCCGGCTTCCGCGCGCGCTACACGCAGCGCGTCAGCCCCTGGGCGCTGACCGAGTACGACGAGGACGGCGAGGCCATCGTCCACGGCTACTGCGACGGCAACGACACGGAAGTCCTCTTCGAGTTGCAGAACTTGACGGAGGTCGGCCCCGAGGGCTTCCGCGCGCAGGAGCTGCACGTGGGCCTGTGCGGGCTGGCCTACCGCGCGCGCGTGTCGAGCCGGGGCGAGCGCCCGCGCTGGCAGCCGCTCGAAGAGGCCGCGCCGTCGCGCGCCGCGCACGAGAACGACTGGTGTTTGACGGGGCGCGTCCTCTCCTTCAAGCCCCTGCGGAACCCTCTGTCGGGCAGCGAGCTTTACTGGGTCTACCTCGACCTCGGCCGCCTCAAGCTCGAAGTGCTCGTCAACCGCCGGACGCTGCGCGGAGCATCGCGCCTCTCGGTCGGCGCCACGCTCTCGGCCGACGTCTGGCTCC
>DATHBF010000088.1:0-6297 GCA_035296285.1 Pyrinomonadaceae bacterium
CTCAGTCGTCCGCCTTGCGGAGCGGGCGACCCTGGTACTATGACCAACATCCTGGCCGGCGACCACGCCGAAGTTGACGCACTCTTTCGTGACCTGTCGCGCGAGTTCGACGGCGGCGGCGCACGCGTGATTTTTGAGAAACTCGACTACCTTTGGGCGCGCCTCGCGGTCCACATCAGGGCCGAGCACCTGCACCTCTTCCCGGCACTGCTCACGGTCGCCGGGGCCGTCGGCGAAGGCAATGAAGGCGTGCCGGCGCCGGAGGAGGTGCGCGGCGCGGTCGAACGCCTCCGCGAAGACCACGACTTCTTCATGCGCGAGTTGGCGGCGGCCGTGAACGCCGCCCGCGAGTTAGCGTCGCATGAGGCCACGACCGCCCGTGAACCGCTCCGGCGAATTAAAGACAGGGTGATGGCCGTGGCCGAGCGGCTCGCCGAACACAACATCGTCGAGGAGCGGAAGGTTTACCTCTGGCCCGAGTTGCTGCTCGGCGAAGCCGCCCTGGCCCATCTCGGCCGCGAGATGAAGCGTGAGATAGAGAACCTTCCGCCGCGGTTCTCCGAAAGGCCGCCGCGCTAAACTGAACGCCTCCCGCCAGAATCTTCACAGCCGTCAGCAGCCCACGCTACGCGCGCACGGCCGTAATCGTGACGGCGGCGAGCCGGCCGCGGTGGCGGCGGAAAACCCGGCGCATCTCGAAGACCCTGCGGCGCGCTTCCGCGTCGCGCAGCACGTTGAAGGCGAATCTAATCGCCCTGAAGAAGCCCTCGTCGCTGATGACGCGCGCGGGTTCGAGCAGGGCCATCGGGGCCGTCTCGCTCGTCTTCACCTTAAAGCCTTCGCCCTCAAGCAGCAGCCGCCACTCGGAAACCGTCAGCGGCCTGACGCCGTGGTGGACGACGCCCGTCAGAGCCCTCTCAACTTCCATCCTGACTTCACCGCCCACGCCGTCCCGGAGGCACATCTCGTGTATGGCGTAGCTGCCGCCGGGACGGAGCAGGCGCGCGGCCTCGCGCACGATGTGGCGCTTCGCCTCCTCGGTCTGCATCGTGAGCATGGCCTCGCCGTAGACGACCGTGGCCGACCCGCCGGGCAGGCCCGTCTCGGCCGCGCTCCCCAGGACGCAACGTTGACGACTGCCCGTAAGGTAATTCTCGACGATCTTCGCGGCGGCCTCGTCCCGCTCGACCGCCGTGTAGGAGGCGGGCCGGAGCGCGAGCGTGAGTCGGGCCGTGATGCCCATGCCGGGCGCGAACTCAACCACGTCGTCGGATTCCCCGACGTTGAGCGAGGCGAGCATCCTGCGCGTCAGCCCCATGCCGCCGGGCCTCAGCACGCGCTTACCCATCCGGGCCAGCACCCAGTGACCGGGCATCTTCTGCGTCTTGAGCCCCCCGCCGGGGCGTGCCTGCGTCATAGTATTCCCCATCTCTTCCGTACCCCTTTTTATTGATGGCCGCGCGCAGCACCCGTCCGCGCGCGGCCCCGTCTCGCCCAAGGATTACCCTACCCTGCGGGCGAGAACCCGAGGCCCGCACGCCCCCGTCAGCGGCGCACGAGCGTGATGAGCATCGAGAAGTTCTCGCCGCCCTTGTTGACCGGCGCGAAGTCGTTCGCCCCGTCAACGAAGACCAACTCGCCGGCCCGCAAGGCGGTCGGCTGCCCTTCGAGCACGGCCTCGGCCTCGCCCCTGAGCGGCTGGAGCACAATCTCGAACCCCTCGTGGCGGTGCGACGGCACCGACTGCCCCGGCTTCAGGCAGAGCAGGAGCGTGGTCGTCCGCTCCCCTTTGAACAGCACCGGGCGGACGTACTTTTCGTCCTCGTGTTTTTCTACCTCTTCGATAAAGACCTTTTTCATGACCTTCTTCCCTTCGTCCTACCGTCCGGGGGCCTTCCCCTGTGAGCACATGATGGCAGGTTGGGGCCGCGCGCGAGATGACTTATGTCACACCCGCCGATTCATTTCGGGGCCGGGCTTCCGCGGCCGAGGCGTGCTGGTCAATAATGCGCACACCCTACCCTGCTTGATGTCGTTAAGCGCAATGTCCCGGTCTGCCGCAAGCCGAGGCCGTCGTGCAGGGACGGGTTTACCCCGCCGGCGACCGTCCGCATGAGCATTCGATTATTCGGGTCGAAACAGGACGAGGAGGGATTCTCCCGAGATGCAGGTGGCGGAAACTACCAATCGTCGCCCCGTGCTATTGGGGTTGGCGGCGTCGGCCGCCCTGACCGTCCTGGTCATAGTCGGCTCGCGCAACCTGGAGCACTACGACCCGGCGCTCTTCGGCTACACGGTGGCGTCGGTCGTCGCCTTCGGCGCGCTCGTCTACCGCTACGCGGTCTGGCTCGGGCGCCCGGCGACGCGCGTCTACTGGCGGCGCGGCTGGCAGCTCTTCCGAGAGCGCCGTCGGCTGGCGAAGAACGCCCGGAGCGCCGTCGCGACCGTCGCCCACAACATCGTCGAGCAGCGATTCATCGCCCGCCGCGGCTGCACGCGCTGGCTGATGCACGCGCTCATCATGTGGGGCTGCATCATCTCGGCCCTCATCACCTTCCCGCTCGTCTTCGGCTGGGTCCACTTCGAGCTCGAAGGCGACGAGGGCTACCGCGCATACCTGTTCGGCTTCCCCGTCCCGAACGTCATGCAGGGCCGGAGCCTCATCGCGTGGGTCACGTTCCACGCGCTCGACTTCACGGCCGCCATGGTCATCGCGGGCTGCGCCATCGCCATCCGCCGGCGGCTGAGCGACCGCGGCGCCATCGCGCCCCAGCAGTTCATGCTCGACTTCGTCCCGCACATGCTGCTCATCTCGGTCTCTGTGACGGGGCTGATGCTGACTGCTTCGTCGCTCTGGCTGGGCGGCTACATGTACTACTTCATCGCGCTGTCGCATCAGGCGCTCGTCATCATGACGCTCTTCTACCTGCCCTTCGGCAAGTTCTTCCACATCGTCCAGCGGCCGGCCTCCGTCGGCGTCTACTCCGGGTCTTCTCTGACGACGGAGAAGACCTACCTGATGGGCAAGTTCGCGCGCGCGGGTTTGGGGACGCGCTACGTGGATTACAACGGACGGCTCTGCATGGTCTCGGCCGCCGCCGGCAACAACAAGGCGTTCGGCATCGACCGCGCCGCCAACCCCTGGGACGACATCCCGCTCTCGGAGGTCTTAATCCTCGCGGGCGCGAACGCCGCCGAGACCTTCCCCGTGCTGAACAAGTTTCTCTGGCAGCAGAGGGACAACGGCGGCGTCTGGATAGTGGTAGACCCGCGCGAGACGCCGACCGCGCGGCAGGGCGACATACATCTTCAACTCAAGCCCGGCACGGACGTGGCGCTCTGCAACGGCATGCTCCACGTCCTAATCCAAGAGAAGCTGATCGACGAGAACTTTATTGCCGGGCGCACCAACGGGTGGGAGGAGACGCGTGAGCTGGCCCTGCGCTACACGCCGCAGGTCGCATCTGAGATAACGGGCGTGCCGGCCGAACGCATCGTGCAGGCCGCCCGCGTTTACGGCCGCGCCAAGACCGGCATGGTCATGCACGCGCGCGGCATCGAGCACCACACCAACGGCGTCAACAACGTCCTCTCCTACATCAACCTCGTCCTCGCCACCGGCAAGATAGGGGCGCCCGGCCGCGGCTACGGCACCATCACGGGGCAGGGCAACGGGCAGGGCGGGCGCGAGCACGGGCAGAAGGCAGACCAGTTGCCGGGGCAGCGCTCGATTATGAATCCCGAGCACCGCAAGTACGTCTGCGGCGTGTGGGGCCTGCCCGAAGAGGAGCTTCCGCAAGCGGGTGTTTCGTGCGTCGAAATGTTCACGAAGATGCGCGAGGGTGAGATACGCGGGCTCCTGTCCATCTGCAACAACGTGATGGTGAGCTTGCCCGACATCAACCAGGTGCGACGCTCGCTCGAAGGGCTGGACTTCTACGTCTGCATCGACTTCTTCATGTCCGAAGGGGCGCGCTACGCGGACGTGGTGCTGCCCGGCACGACCTGGGCCGAGGACGAGGGCGTGACGGCCAACAGCGAGGGGCGCGTCGTCAAAATTAACAAGGCCGCCGACCCGCCCGGCGAGGCGCGCGAGGACTGGTGGATTATCAACGAGATGGCGCGGCGGATGGGGCGCGGGAAGTACTTCCCGTTCAACAGCCCGCGCGAGATTTTCGACGAGTTGCGCGTCGCATCGAAGGGCGGAAACGCAGACTACTACGGCATCACCTACGAGAAGATAGAGCGGCAGAACGGCGTCTTCTGGCCCTGCCCGTCTGAAGACCACCCCGGCACGCCGCGCCTCTTCGAGGAGCGATTCAACCACCCGGACGGCCGCGCGAAGTTCCACGCCGTCGAGTTCAACCCGCCCGCCGAAGTGCCCGACGAAGAGTATCCGCTCATACTGACCTCGGGCCGGGTCGTCTATCAGTACCTCTCCGGCAACCAGACGCGGCGCATCGGCTTCCTCGTCCAGCAGTGCCCGGAGCCTTACGTCGAGATTCACCCCGAGACGGCGGCCAGGCTGAAAGTCTCGGACGGCGAGCGCGTCAAGGTCGTGTCGCGCCGCGGCGAGGGAGTCTTCCCCGTCCTGGTGGTGAGAACTATCAGGCCCGACACCATCTTCATCCCATACCACTGGGGCGAGCAGCTCGCGGCGAACCAGTTGACGAACGCGGCGCTCGACCCCACCTCGAAGATTCCCGAGTACAAGGCGTGCGCAGCGCGCGTCGAGAAGGTCCACTCGCGTGAGTTGCCCATCCTCGGCAAGCAAAGGAAGGGCGCCGAGCGCAGCTCGGTCACGCGCCTCGGCGACGGCGGCAGGTAGTTTCGACAGGGAGGGGGACGGATGGAAGAGACGATGTTCATAGACCCGCAGCGGTGCATCGGCTGCCGCTCGTGCGTGGCCGCGTGCCGCGAGTGCGGGACGCACAAGGGCTACTCGATGATCTTCGTGGACTACCTCGACCGCTCGGAGACGACGGCGACTATCCCGACGGTCTGCATGCACTGCACCGAGCCGACCTGCGCGCTCGTCTGCCCGGCCGACGCCATCAAGATGTCGGAGGAGGGCATCGTCATGTCGGCGCTGAAGCCGCGCTGCCTCGACTGCCGCAACTGCGTCAACGCCTGCCCGTTCGGCGTGCCGAAGTACAACACCGAGATGCACCTCCAGATGAAGTGCGACATGTGTTACGACCGGACGAGCGAGGGGCTGAAGCCGATGTGCGCGAGCGTGTGCCCGACGGGTGCGCTCTCGTTCGGCAAGTACGAGCAGATCGTTCCCTTGAGGCGGACGAAGCCGGTCAACGTGCACGTCTTCGGGAATCAACACGTCGAGACGAAGGTCTACCTGATGCTGCCCACGGACGCCGACGAGGTGAGGGTGGACGGGTGCGGGGTCTTCGAGGGCCGGCTGGGGCTGACCGGGCAACAAGAAGCGACGGGCGAGTCTTGGATAGACACGCAGGTGGAGGAGTCGGACAAGAGCAATGAGTTCTGAAAACGCAGGCAACGAGTTTACGGCGTTCCCGACGAGTGACGAGAGGGACGTGAGGCGGGCGGTCGCGCCGCACCAGCGCGACTTCCCCTACGAGCGGGGCGAGGAGGCTCACGTCACGCGCCGCGAGTTCTGCAACTTCCTGGCGCTCACCTCGACGGCGCTCTTCGCCAGCGCCGCGGGGTTCGCGGGGAAGGCCGCGCTCGACTCGGGCCGCGCCGAGAGCTTCACGCCCTTGAAGGTCGAGGGCGCCGAAAGTCTCGCGCCCGGGTCGGCTCTCAATTTCCGCTACCCGACCGAGGACGACTCGGCCATCCTCATCCGCACGCGGGAGGGCGAATACCACGCCTTCGGCCAGAAGTGCACGCACCTGGCCTGCCCCGTCTACTACGAGCGCCAGCGCCAGCGGCTCGAATGCCCCTGCCACGAGGGCGGCTTCGACGCACGGACCGGCAACGTCCTCTACGGCCCCCCGCCCCGCCCGCTCGACCGCATCGTGTTGGAGGTTCGCGGCGCGGAGGTCTGGGCCGTCGGAAGAAAGGCTGGCGAGCATGAGCGTTCCGTCTAACTTCGGGGAAGACGCGCAAGCAAGGGCGCGGGCGCGCGAGACGCAGACCGCTTACCCCTCGGGCGAGGCGCCGGCGGGGCGCAGGCGCGCGGGGCGCGGGCGGACGGCGGTCGAGCAGGCGCGGCTCGTCATGCTCGTGATGCCCGATGGAATACTCCTCGGGCGAGAGGCAGCGGTTCGGGTCGATCAGCAAGGGTGGCTCGCGACTGTTGCGTTACCTGTTGGTCGA
>DATHBF010000089.1:0-18378 GCA_035296285.1 Pyrinomonadaceae bacterium
CTTCGCGCCTCGCTTCTCGCTCTGTTGTGCGCGTCGGGCGCGCCGGCGCAGCAGCAGCCGTCCTTCGAGCAGTGGGCCGACGAGTTCGACGGCAACGCCCTGGACGAGTCGAAGTGGGAGAAGTTCAGCTTCGAGGGCGCGGGCGGCGGCAAGGTCGAAGTGGGCGGCGGGCAGGTCCGCATCCGCAGCGCCAACGGCACGCGCGCCGGCATCCGGAGCCGCCAGTCCTTCGCCTCCGACCGCTTCAGCGTCGAGGCGCGGCTCGCCAGGGTCGGCCCGCAGATGCCCGCGCCGACCGAGCGCGCCGCCCCGCTCGGCTTCGCCGGCCTGACGCTTCTGTTCGACGGCTCGGGCCGCAACCGCATCGAGTGGATTCTGACGAGCGAGGGCACGTTCGAGGCGTGGTCAATCGTTGACGGCCAGGGGGAGAGGCTGGACAACCGCAAGCTCGGGACGAAGATCAAGAACCCCGTGCTCGCCGTCGTCCGCCGCGGCGACGAGTTCCTCTTCGTCATGAACGGCCCCGACAGCCCGCCGCAGGACGCGCAGGTCGGACTCCGCAAGACCATCAGGAACCTGCCGCGCTCCTTCCACGTCATGCTCTACGGCTTCGGCTCGTCGGAGAACAACTGGGACTCGGTCCGCGTCGCCACCGCGAAGCAGTAAGCGAAACGCATGAGCGAGAGCAGACAACTCAGACTCCTCGCCGCCCTCTGCGCCGCCTTCATCCTCGCGGCGGCGACGACGCGCGCCGCCTCCTACGCCAACCCCGTCTTCGACGAGGACTTCCCCGACCCGACCGTCATCCGCGCCCGCGGCGGCTGGTTCTACGCCTACGCCACGCAAGGCCCCGTCGCCGGCCGCGTCCAGAACATACAGGTCGCACGCTCGCGCGACCTCGTCACCTGGGAGCGACGCCCCGACGCGCTCCCCGTCAAACCCCCTTGGGCCAGCCGGACCCAGCTCTTCTGGGCGCCGGACGTTCACCTGCGCGGCCGGACCTACTTCATGTACTTCTCGGCGGGACTCAACCCCGACCTCGCCGAGAAGTTCAAAAAGGACGCGGGAGCGGCCGGGAGCACCGAAGGGGTCTTCTGCCTCGGGGTCGCCACCTCCGAGAGCCCTGAGGGGCCTTTCCGCGCAAAAGAGAGCCCTCTCAAGTGCGGTCTCTCCTTCGTCAACATCGACCCGATGGCATTCGATGACCCGGCGACCGGCCGCAAGTACCTCTACTGGGGCTCAGGCTTCCAGCCCATCCGCGTGCAGGAGCTTTCGGCCGACCGCTTGAGCTTCAGGAAGGGAAGCCGCCCCGTCGAGCTGGTCCGGGCCGACAAGAGCGTCCCCTTTCAGACTCTCGTCGAAGGCGCGTGGGTCGTCCGGCGAGGCGGCTTCTACTACCTCTTCTACTCGGGCGAGAACTGCTGCCACGGCCCCCTCCAGGAGATAAAGTACGCCGCGATGGTCGCGCGTTCGCGCAGGCCCACCGGCCCCTTCGAGACGCTGGCCGCCGCCACGGCTGCGCCCGACAGCGCCATCCTCCGCCGCAACGAACGCTTCATCGCCCCCGGCCACAACTCCGTCTTCACGGACGACGCCGGGCAGGACTGGATGGCCTACCACGCCATCGACGCGCGCCGCCCTTACCTGGACGAGGCCGTCGGCGGCGACCGCGCCGTGCGCCGCGTGATGCTGATTGACCGCCTCGAATGGCGCGACGGCTGGCCGCGCGTCCGCGGCGGCTCGCCCTCCGAGTCGGGCGTCGGCGAGCCCATCGTCGGGCGCAAGTGAAACCTTTATGACGACGCCGCACAAGCACCGGGGCCGTTTCTTCATCCTGTCGGCGACGCTGCTGCTCGTCGCCTTCAGCGCGCACGCTTCGGCGCAGACGCCTTCGGCCGTCCCGCGCGCCGAGCACCCGCGCCCCGACTTCATGCGCGCCGACTGGCAGACCCTGAACGGCCGCTGGGAGTTCGAGTTCGACGACGCCGGCCGCGGCCTCGCCGAACGCTGGTACGACCCCGCCTCGCGGACGCGCTTCACTAAAACAATCGTCGTCCCCTTCGCCTTCCAGACGAAGCTGAGCGGCATCGGCGACACGACCTTCCACGACACGGTCTGGTATCGCCGCGCCCTGGCCGTGCCCGAGAACTTCCGCCGCGCCGGCCGCCGCGTCCACATCCACTTCGGCGCCGTGGACTACGAGGCGACCGTCTGGGTCAACGGCGAACAGGCCGGCAAGCACCGCGGCGGCCACGTCAACTTCTCCTTCGACATCACCGATTTTCTAAGGCCCGGCGAAGCGAACACCGTCGTCCTCCGCGCCTGGGATCCTTCGACCGACCGCACCGTCCCGCGCGGCAAACAGTTCTGGGGTCCGAAGTCGGAAGGCATCTGGTACACGCGCACGACGGGCATCTGGCAGCCGGTCTGGCTGGAGTCGGTTGACCCCTCGCACGTCACGCGCCTGCGCGTCACGCCCGACGTTGACAACTCGCGCGTGGGCGTCGAAGCCGTGCTCAATGGCTTCTCGCCGGGCCTGAGACTTCGCACCACCGTCCGCTTCAAGGGCGAGACGAAGGCGCAATCAGAAGTCGCCTGCACCTCGCCGCGCCCGCTCGCCGTCCACCGCCTCGAAGACCAGAAGCTCTGGGCGCCCTGGGAGCCGAACCTCTACGACCTGACGGTTGAACTGTTGAGCGCCGACGGCCGCGTCCTCGACCGCGTCGAGAGCTACTTCGGCCAGCGCAAGGTGAGCACGCACGACGGCCGCCTCTACCTCAACAACTACCCTTACTTCCTCCGCCTCGTCCTCGACCAGGGCTACTGGCCCGACAGCCTCCTCACTCCGCCGTCCGAAGAGGCCATCCAGTACGACATCAGGACCGCGAAGGCGATGGGCCTGAACGGCGCGCGCAAACATCAGAAGGTCGAAGACCCGCGCTGGCTCTACTGGGCCGACCGCCTCGGCTACTTCGTCTGGGGCGAGATGGCGAACGCGCAGGACTACACCGACGAGTACGTCTCGCGCTTCACCGACGAGTGGCAGCAGATAGTCGCCCGCGACTTCAACCACCCGTCCATCATCGTCTGGGTGCCGCTCAACGAGTCGTGGGGCACGCTCGACATCTTCACCAGCCGCCCGCAGCAGGAGCACGCCAAGACGATGTATCACCTGCTGCGCTCCATCGACCCGACGCGCCTCGTCATAGACAACGACGGCTGGGAGCACACCGACGAGACGGACATCTTCGCCCTCCACGACTACGCGCGCACGGGCGATGAGCTGGCGGCCAAGTACAAAATCCTTGAGACCGACACGAGCCGCATCCCGCCCAACGGCCGCGCGGCGCTGGCCGTCGGCTACAAGTACAACGGCTCGCCCTTCATGCTCACGGAGTTCGGCGGCATCGCCTACCGCGTGGGCGGCCGCCGCGCCGAGAACGAGTGGGGCTACGCCGGCATCGAGCCGACGAAGGAGGCGATGCTCAAAAGGCTCGACGGGCTCGTCAAGGCCGTCGTCTCGAACAAGGCGTGGGCCGGCTACTGCTACACACAGCTCACCGATGTCGAGCAGGAGATCAACGGGCTGATGACCTACGACCGCAAGCCCAAGGCCGAGCCGGAGGAGTTCAAGAGGATTTTCGAGCAGCGTTGATTTTATGAGCAGCATCCGCGACGTGGCGCGGGTGGCGGGCGTTTCGACCGCCACCGTCTCGCACGTCATCAACAACACGAGGTTCGTCTCCGAGGAGGTGCGGGCGCGCGTGCTCGAAGCCGTCGAGCGGTGCGGCTACTACCCGAACGCCCACGCCCGCTCGCTCGCCTCGGGCCGAAGCCAGACGCTCGGCCTGCTCATCTCCGACATCTCGAACCCCTTCTTCCCCGAGCTGGTCAAGGCCATCGAGACGGCCGCCTTCGAGCGCGACTACGACGTGGTGCTCTCGAACACGAACTACGACCCGGAGCGCACGTCGCGCTACGTCCGCCGCATGATCGAGCGCAAGGTGGCCGGCGTCGCCCTGATGACCTCGGAGCTTGACGGCGAGCTGGTCAAGGAGCTCGCGCGGCGCGAAGTCTCCGTCGTCTTCCTCGACCTCGGCGAGCCGGGCGTGCACATGAGCAACCTGCGGGTGGACTACGAGACGGGCATCGAAGAGGCCATCCGCCACCTCGTCTCGCTCGGCCACCGCGAGATAGCCTTCGTCAGCGGCCCCGCGCACCTGCGCTCGGCCGCGCGCCGCCTCGAAGCCTTCCGCGCCTCGCTCGGCCGCCACCTGCCCGAGGCGCCGGAAAGAATCTGGCAGGGCGACTTCAGGCTCTCGGGCGGGCGCGAGGCGGCGCGCGGGATGCTCTCTTCGCGGGAGCTGCCGACGGCGGTCGTCGCCGCGAACGATTTGATGGCGCTCGGCGCGATGGCCGAGCTGCGCGCCGACGGCCTTCAGCTCCCGCGGGACGTGTCGGTCGTCGGCTTCGACGACATCGCCTTCGCCGCGCTGGCCGAGCCGTCGCTGACGACCGTCCGCCTGCCGCTGGCGGAACTCGGCCGCCGCGCCGTCGAGGCGCTCCTGGAGACCATCAACCACCCGGAGCAGTTGGGCACGGAGATACACGTCCCGACCCAGCTCGTCGTGCGCGGCTCGACCGCACTCTGCCGGCTAAGCCCTAACTTCCAGAACGGGGATCAAGGATGAGAGAGAAGACAAGAAAGATGACGGCGTCGCTGCTGCTCGTGCTCGTCTGCGCGGGGGCGGCGGCGGCGCAGAGGCGGGCGACCTTCAGGAACCCCGCGGCGGCGGGCGATTACCCGGACCCTTCGGTCGTGCGCGTCGGGCGCGACTACTGGGCGACGGCGACCACGTCCGAGTGGGCGCCCGAGTTTCCGATACTTCACTCGCGCGACCTCGTCAACTGGCGCGTCGTCGGCGCCGTCTTCCGGAAGCGGCCCGAGTGGTCCGTGGGCAGCTACTGGGCGCCGGAAATCTCCGAGCACCGCGGGCGCTTCTACGTCTACTACACGGCGCGCAAGAAGGGCGGGCCGCTCTGCGTCGCCGTCGCCACCGCGCCGCGCCCGGCCGGGCCTTACACGGACCACGGCACGCTCGTCTGCCAGGAGGTCGGCTCCATTGACGGCTTCCCCCTGACGGACGAGAACGGGCGCCGCTACCTGCTCTGGAAGGAGGACGGCAACAGCGTCAGCAAGCCGACGCCCATCTGGGCGCAGCCGCTCTCGGCGGACGGGACGCGGCTCGTCGGCGAGCGGCGCGAGATTCTCAGGAACGATCAGGCGTGGGAGAAGCACCCGACGCTGCCCTACGGCGACCTCGTCGAAGGCCCCTCGGTCGTCCGCCGCAACGGCTGGTTCTACATGTTCTACTCGGGCAACTTCTGCTGCGGCCGCGACTGCAACTACGCCATCGGCGTCGCGCGCTCGCGCAAGCTGCTCGGCCCCTGGGAGAAGAGCCCCGCGAACCCCGTCATGGCCGGCAACGAGGCGTGGAAGTGTCCCGGCCACGGCACGGTCGTGGACGACGGGCGCGGCCGCTTCTACTACCTCTATCACGCCTACCAGCCGCAGGACTTCGTCTACGTCGGCCGGCAGGCGCTCGTGGACGAGATCACCTGGGGCGCCGACGGCTGGCCCACCATCAACGGGGGCCGCGGCCCCTCGAACGGCGTCCGCTCGCCGCTCGGCGCCCGCGACCTCGACGCCGAATACGACTTCGCCGACGAGTTCAGGACTGCGCGCCTCGACCTCGGCTGGCAGTGGCCGGCGGCCAGCGAGCCGCGCGTCCGCCTCACGCCCGCGCGCGGCGGCTGGCTGACCCTCTCGCCCACGGCGCAGGACATTAACGACCCTTTGGCGGCCGTCCTCGCGCGCCCGACGACGGCGGGCGACTACGTCGCTACCGTCTCGCTCGACACGGGAAGGTTGTTGAAGGATGCCACGGCCGGCCTGTCAGCCTACGGCGACGCGGAGAACGCGCTCGGCGTGAGCTACAGGAGCAACGGTCAAGTCGTCCTCTGGCGGCGCGAGAAGAAGGAGCACAGGGAGATCGCCTCCGTCGAGGCGCCGCGCTCGGGGCGGCTCCAGTTGCGCATGACGGCGAGGGAAGGCCGCCTCTACCGCTTCGCGTGGAGCGCCGACGGGAGCGGGTGGACGGAAGTCGGCGGCGAGCAGGACGGCAGCTACCTTCCGCCGTGGGACAGGGGCGTGCGCGTGGCGCTCGTCGCGGGCGGCGCAGCGGGCGGGCACTTCGACTGGCTGCGCGTCGCCGCCGACCCGCGCTAATGTTTGCCGAACCAAACGTGTGAGGACCAACCGAAGGAGAAGAGATGATGCGGCTCAACAACGGCAGAAGGTTTTTCGCCCCGGCGCTCGTGCTGGCGGCGCTCGCGCTCGTGCTCGTCGC
Organism: Pyrinomonadaceae bacterium; assembly: GCA_035296285.1. GTDB lineage: Bacteria > Acidobacteriota > Blastocatellia > Pyrinomonadales > Pyrinomonadaceae > QHXN01. The sequence continues at coordinate 6,411 of DATHBF010000089.1, forward strand.
CGCGCCCGCTTGCAGGAAAGAGGGGGGCGGCGGGGCCGGCGGCGGCAACTGCGCGGCGCAGAGGGAGAAGAAGGACCGGAAGCTCGTCGTCGGGTTCTCGCAGATGGAGAACAACGGCCCCTGGCGCGTCGCCGAGACGGCCAGCATGAAGGACGAGGCCGCCAAGCGCGCCGACCGCTTCGAGCTCATCGTCACCGACGCACAGGGGAACGTCCCCAAGCAGGTCAACGACGTGGAAGACCTCGTCTCGCGCTGCGTGGACGCCATCTTCCTCGCGCCGCGCGAGGCCACCGGCTTCGAGCCCGCGCTCCAGGCCGCGAAGGCCGCGGGCATCCCCGTCATCCTCATCGACCGCGAGGTGAAGGGCACGGCCGGCGAAGACTTCCTCACTTTCATCGGCTCCGACTTCGTCGCCGAAGGGCGCCGCGCGGGCGAGTGGCTGGCGAAGCAGACGAACGGCAAGGCCGGCATCATCGAGCTTCTCGGCACGGCCGGCTCCTCGGTCGCCGACGACCGCCACAACGGCTTCGCCGAGGCGATTAAGAGTCAGCCCGACATGAAGATCCTCGCCTCGCAGACCGGCGACTTCAACCGCGCGCAGGGGCAGAGGGTGATGGAGAACTTGATTCAGGCCCACCAGAAGAGCATCACGGCCGTCTACGCGCACAGCGACGAGATGGCGCTCGGCGCCGTCCAGGCCCTCAAGGACGCGGGCCGCCAGCCCGGCAAGGACGTGCTCGTCGTCTCGGTGGACGGCCAGCGCACCGCGCTCGAAGCCATCACCCGCGGCGAGATGAACGCCACCGTCGAGTGCAACCCGCGCTTCGGCCCCATCGCCTTCGACACGCTCGAACGACACCTCCGCGGCGAAAAGCTCCAGCCCAAGATCACCATGACCGACCGCTTCTTCGACCAGAGCAACGCCGCGCAGTTCGTCGCCGAGGCTTACTGACATGGCCGAGCCGCTGCTCCGCATGGAGGGCATCACGAAGGTCTTCTCGGGCGCGGTGGCGCTCGACGGCGTGAGCCTTGAGCTTGAGCGCGGCGAGGTCCACGCGCTCGTCGGCGAGAACGGCGCGGGCAAGTCCACGCTGATTAAGATCATGACGGGCGCCTACAGGCGCGACGGCGGGCGGGTGTGGCTCGAAGGCCAGCCCGTCGACTTCCGCTCGCCGGAGGAGGCGCAGGACGCGGGCGTCGTCGCCGTCTATCAGGAGGTCAACCTGCTCGCGTACCGGACCGTCGCCGAGAACATCTTCCTCGGGCGCGAGCCGCGCCGCTTCGGCCTCGTTGACTGGAAGAAGATGAACGCGGGCGCCGCCGCCATCCTCGAACGCCTCGGCCTCGACGTGGACCCGGGGGCGACTTTGGGGAGTCTCAACATCGCGCTCCGCCAGATGGTCGCCATCGCGCGCGGCGTCTCCTTCGGCTCCAAGGTCGTCGTCCTTGACGAGCCGACCAGCTCGCTCACGGAGCACGAGGTGTCGATCCTCTACGGCGTCATCCGCCGCCTGAAGGGCGAGGGCGCGGCCGTCGTCTACATCAGCCACCGCTTCGACGAGCTGTACGCCGTCTGCGACCGCGTCACGATTCTTCGTGACGGCAAGCTCGTCGGCACGCGCGCTCTCGCGGGGCTCGAACGCATCGACCTCGTCTGCCTGATGCTCGGCAAGCAGCGCGAAGAGCTGCGGCGCGAGGGCGCGACCGCCTTCGGGCACAAGGAGCGCGACGGGACGGAGGCGCCGCTCCTGCGCGCCGAGGGCCTGACGCGCGGCCGCCGCCTCGACGGCGTGAGCCTCGACGCGGGGCGCGGCGAGATCGTCGGCATGGCCGGCCTGCTCGGCTCGGGCCGCACGGAGACGGCGCGCGCCATCTTCGGCGCCGACAAGGTCGAGTCCGGGGAAGTCTTCCTCGAAGGCCGACGGCTCGACCTGGACGCGCCGCGCGACGCCATAGAGGCCGGGCTCGCGTTCCTCTCGGAAGACCGCAAGGGCGAGGGCATCATCCCCGAGCTTTCGGTGCGCGAGAACCTGACGCTGGCGGCGCTGCCGCAGTTGACGAAGCTCGGCGTCGTGTCGCGGAAAGAGCAGGAGGAGATCGTCGGGCGTTTCATGAAGCGGCTCGGCATCAAGGCTTCGAGCGCCGACCAGAAGATTCGGGAGCTTTCGGGCGGCAACCAGCAGAAGGTCCTGCTCGCGCGCTGGCTCTGCAAGAACCCGAAGTTCCTCATCCTCGACGAGCCGACGCGCGGCATAGACATCGGCGCCAAGGCCGAGATTCAGTCGCTCATCAACGAGCTGGCCGAGTCGGGCCTGGGCGTCCTGATGATCTCGTCCGAGCTTGAGGAGCTGGTCGAGGGCAGCTCTCGCGTCCTCGTCATGCGTGACGGCAAGTGCGTGGCCGAGCTGCGCGGCGCCGGGATTTCACAGGACTCCATCATCCACGCGATGGCCGAGGGCGGAAGCGAGGCGGCCGGGGGGGACGCTTAAAACCGATGTCGGAGGCGAACGTGATTAAACGCGGAGGCGCGGGGCTCGCCGACTACGCGCCGACCTACGGGGCGCTGGCCGCGCTCGTCCTGCTCTTCGTCTTGAACTCGCTCTTCACGCCGAATTTTTTCGACGTGAACAACTTCCGCAACATCCTCCTGCAAGTGGCGACGACCGTGCTGGTGGCGACCGGGATGACGCTGGTGATAGCGACGGGCGGGATTGACCTGTCGGTCGGGGCGGTGATGGCGATTGCGTCGGCCGTCGCGGCGAGCACGCTGGGGATGGGCGCGCCCCTGGCGGTGCTGCTCGCGCTCGCCGTCGCGCTCGGCGCCGGGCTCTTCAACGGCGCGCTCATCTCGGGCTTCCGCATCCAGCCCATCATCGTGACGCTGGCCCTGCTCATCTCGGGGCGCGGCGTGGCGCAGGTCATCAACGGCGGCAAGATAATCCTCGTCGAGGACGAGACGTTCAAGGCGGTGGGGCAGGGGAGGCTGGCGCAAGTCCCCGTGCAGGTGATCGTGATGCTTCTGGTCGTCGCGGCGGCCATCTTCCTCGTGCGGGCGACGAGCTTCGGGCGTTACGTGATGGCGGTGGGCGGGAACGAGGCGGCGGCGCGTCTGGCCGGCGTGCGCGTGGGCGCGACGAAGACGGCCGTCTACGCTTTGAGCGGGCTGCTGGCGGGCGTGGCCGGCGTCATCGAGACGGCGCGGCAGGGCGCGAGCGACGCGCCGAACGTGGGCCTCAACATCGAGCTCGACGCCATCGCCGCGACCGTCGTCGGCGGCACGCCCCTGACGGGCGGGCGGGCGACCGTCGTCGGCACGCTCGTCGGCGCGCTCATCATGCAGATGATCACGACGAGCTTCAACATGAACGGCATCAAGTATTCATGGTCGCTCGTCATCAAGGCCGCCATCATCGTCGTCGCCGTCTACATCCAGCGGCCGAAGCTGGCCTGAACTCATGACGCGCGCGTTGAGAGAACTTCTACTCGGCTTGCTCTGCGTGCTCGCCCTCGCGGGCGCGGCGCGCGCACAGGCGACCTACGACAACCCGGTCGTGGCCGGAGACTTCCCGGACCCTTCCGTCATCCGCGTAGGTGAGGACTACTGGGCGGCCACGACGAGCGGAGGCTGGGCGCCGCTCTTTCAGATTATTCATTCGCGCGACCTCGTCAACTGGCGCGTCGTCGGCTCGGTCTTCAAAGACGGGCGCGCGTGGCCCGCATGGGCGCGCGGCGACTTCTGGGCGCCCGAGATCTCGGAGCACGGCGGGCGCTTCTTCGTCTACTACACGGCGCGGCGCGCGGAGCCGGGCCGGCGCGGGACTCTGTGCGTGGCCGTCGCCGACGCGCCCGCGCCCGCCGGGCCGTATACGGACCACGGCCCGCTCGTCTGCCAGGATGCGGGCTCGATTGACGCCTACGCGACGCGGGACGAGGAGGGCCGCCGCTACCTGCTCTGGAAGGAGGACGGCAACGACCGCAACCGCCCGACCCCCATCTGGGCGCAGGCGCTTTCGGGGGACGGCCTGAAGCTCGAAGGCAAGCGGAAGGAGCTGATCCGCAACGACGCGCCCTGGGAGCGCCACGTCGTCGAAGGGCCTTACGTGATGCGGCGCGGCGGGTGGTTCTACCTCTTCTACTCGGGCAACGCCTGTTGCGGGCGCGGCTGCAACTACGCGCTCGGCGTCGCGCGCTCGCGCAAGCTGCTCGGCCCGTGGGAGAAGTATCCGAAGAACCCCGTACTCGCGGCCAACGACGCATGGCAATGTCCGGGGCACGGGACGGCCGTCGAGACTCCTGACGGCCGCGCCTTCATGCTCTACCACGCGTACCGCCGCCGCGCGGACGCGTTCAGCATCGGCCGCGAGGCTCTGCTCGACGAGATACGTTGGACGGACGACGGCTGGCCCGCCTTCAACGAAGGTCGCGGGCCGAGTCTCGTCGGCCCCTCGCCGCTCGGCGTGCAGGAGACGCCGGACGAAAGGGAAGTCTTTGACGGCTTCAACGAAGCCGAGCTTGACCCCGCCTGGGAGTGGCCCTGGACGAGCGCGCAGGCGATGCGGGTTGAGCCGAAAGGCGGCGGGCATCTCCTGCTCGTGCCGGGCGTGACGGGACCGCCTTACGAACAGTGGGCGGGGGCGGTGCTCGGGAGGCGCACGTTCTCGGGCGATTACACGGCGACGGCGCGCGTCATCCCGGGCGGCCCCGGCACGGCCGGGCTCGCGGCCTACAGTGGGCGCGAGCGCGCGCTCGGCATCTCGGCCGGCGGCGGTAAAGTTTTCCTGTGGCGGCGCGAGGGCGAACGGACGGAGCTGGTCAGGACGGACGCCGCGCCCGCGTCGGAAAGTATCTTTCTTCGGATGACGGCGGCGGGCGGCGAGTCGTACCGCTTCTCGTACAGCGCGAACGGGCGCGAGTGGCAGGAACTCAGCGGGCTCGTTTCGGGAAGCCACCTGGAGAACGCGCGCGTGGCCCTGACGGCGGGCGGGCCGGCGGGCTCGGTCGCAAAGTTCGACTGGTTCCGCGTCACGCCCGCACGGAAGAAGTGAGACGTTAAGAAGCTCGGAGGTCTTTATGGCCCAGGCCGGGACGCCAACCATCGAAGAGGCGGGTTCGACGCGCGGCAGGGTCGCCCGAGGCCGCGTCGCCAGCTTCGTACAGCGGCAGGGCGCGCTCGTCGCGCTCGTGCTGGTGTGCGCCTTCGCGGCGGCGCGCTACCCGCAGTTCTTAGCCGAGAGCAACCTGACGAACGTGCTCCGGCAGAACAGCATGCTCGGGCTCGTGGCGCTCGGCATGACGTTCGTGATTCTGACGGGCGGCATAGACCTCTCGGTCGGCTCGTTCGTCGCCGTCGCGGGCGTCGTCGCGGCGCAGCTGGCGGGGCAGGGGCTCGTCGTCGCCCTGCTCGCGGGCGTCGGCGTGACGACGCTCCTGGGCCTCGTCAACGGCGTCGTCATCGCGAAGGCGCGCATCCAGCCCTTCATCGTGACGCTGGCGATGATGATCGCGGCGCGGGGCCTCGCGCTCGCCTACACGGGCGAGCAGTCGGTGCAGGCGCCGCGCGACGCGGGCGGGTTCACGGAGCTCGGGCGCGGCATCGTGGACGTGGGGCCTCTGGGCCTGCCGGTGCCGGTCATCGTGCTCGTCGTCGCTTACGCGCTCGGCTGGCTCGCCTTGAATCACACGCGTTTCGGGCGTCACGTTTATTCGCTGGGCGACAACGAGGAGGCGGCGCGCCTGATGGGCTTGAACGTGGGGCGCGTGACGATGGGCGTCTACGCTTTGAGCGGACTGCTGGCGGGCTTCGCGGGTGTGATGCTGGCTTCGAGGCTGGGGTCGGGGCAGCCGGTGGCGGGCATGGGTTGGGAGCTTGACGCCATCGCGGCCGTCGTCGTCGGGGGCACGCTTTTGACGGGCGGGCAGGGCAGCGCCGTTTATACTCTCATCGGCGTGCTGCTGCTCGGCGTCATCTTCAACGTCTTCAACCTCGAAGGCAGCATCACGCCCTGGTGGCAGCAGGTGTTGCGCGGGCTCATACTGCTGGCGGTCGTCGTCGTGCAGAACCGCCTGAGCCGCAGGAAATGAGTTATGGGGCGTTACGGCGTTGAGGAGATAGAGAAGTTCGCGCGCGAGGTGCTGGCGGAAGGCTTCTGCGTTCTGCGCGGGCATTTCGATGCCGAAAAGCTGCGGGCGTGGAACGAGGCGTTCCGGCCGCTGCTCGACGCGCACATCGAGCGCGAGGGGCGTTTGCAGAACCGCGGCCCGGCGCGCTACTACGTGACGCTTCCCTTCAAGGCGCCTTTCGCCGACCCGGCAGTTTACGAAGACGACGACGTGCTCGCCGTCGTCGAGCGGCTCGTCGGCGCCGACGCCGTCCTGCACCAGCTGGCCACCGACACGCCCCTGCTCGGCTCCGACTATCAGGAAACGCACCGCGACGCGCCGCCGCTCTTCCCGGAGACCGGGCAGGAGACGCCGCCCTTCCAGCTCGCCGTCAACTTCCCGCTCGTTGACGTGACCGAAGAGAACGGCCCCTTCGAGGTCGCGCGCGCGACGCACATGATGGGGAAGGAAGAGGGCCTGCGACTCATCGAGTCGGGCGAGCGGCGCCTTGAGCCGTTGCTGATGAAGGCGGGCGACGTGATGGTCCGCGACGTGCGCGGCCTGCACCGCGGCACGCCCAACCGCACGAGCGTGCCGCGCCCGATGGTCGTCCTCGGCTACAGCCGCCGCTGGCTCTTCCGGCCCGAAGTCTCCATCCGCGTCCCGCGCCAGATTTTAGGAGAACTCTCCGAGCGGGCGCGCTTCCTCCTCCGCTTCAACCCCGTCGTTGACGACGATGACGAGGGCGGGACGGAAGTCTATCAGGCGTTCGCCTACTGAAATCTCCCGCGAGTCAGAGAGGTCCTCCGAAATGCTCCGTTTCAAAACTTTTGCCGGCGTCCTTCTGGCGGCGCTGTGGTGTTCGTCCGTGCCCGCGCAGACGCTCTACGAGATGCCCGAAGGCGTCGAGACGCGTTGGGCGAGCGGCGAGAACCCGACCGGCGAGAAGGGGCGCGGCGGGCAGGCCAACGGCGGTCGCAAGGGCTCGCCGACCGTCCCCATCAAGGCCGGCGAGAGCCGCGTCCTCGCCGAAGCGAAGGGCACGAGCGGCACCGTGCGCCGCATCTGGATGACCTTCCCCGACCGCAGCCCGAAGATGCTCCGCAGTCTGCGTCTCGACATCTACTGGGACGGCGCGCGCACCCCGGCCGTCAGCGCCCCGCTCGGCGACTTCTTCGGCCTCGGCCTCGGCCGCATGGTCCCGTTTCAATCGGCCCTCTTCTCGAACCCCGAAGGGCGCAGCTTCAACTGCTTCGTCCCGATGCCCTTCAAGACCGGCATGAAGGTCGTCATGACGAACGAGAGCCGCGAAGACCTGGGCGAGCTGTTCTACGACGTGAACTACACCGTCGGCGACAGGCACGACGCGCGCGCACTCTACTTTCACGCCCACTACCGGCGCGAGAACCCGACGACGCTGCAGCGCGATTACGAGATACTGCCGCGCGTCGAAGGGCGCGGCCGTTACCTCGGGACCAACATCGGCGTCATCGTCAACCAGAAGGAGTTCTTCAACACGTGGTGGGGCGAAGGCGAGATTAAGATCTACCTCGACGGCGACCGCGAGCTGCCGACGCTGGTCGGGACGGGCACGGAGGATTACGTCGGCACGGCCTGGGGCCAGGGGCAGTACGCGCACCTTTACCAGGGCTCGCCCGTCGCCGACGAGGGCGCGAACCGCTGGTGCTTCTACCGTTATCACGTCCCCGACCCCGTCTATTTTTACCGCGAAGCGCGCGTGACGATGCAGCAGATCGGCTACCTCGCCGACCACAGCCGCGGCGGCCTCGTGCGCGAAGGCCGCAAGCTCTACCGCGCCGGCCCCGGCCTCGTCGAGAAGGACATCCGCACCGACGGCAAGTTCGAGCGCGCGGACGACTGGTCGAGCTGCGCCTACTTCTACCTCGACCGACCCGAGAACAACCTCCCGCGCCTCGACCCCATCGAGAAGAGGACGGAGGGACTTTAAGCACTCACGTCATGCACGTCAGGGTCAACAGCCCGAGGGACGGGCGCCGTAGTCCGATAAACCCTGGCGGTACCGACAAAGGTGTCAGTCGTGTGCGACGAGGGCGCGGGCGACGAGTCCGATGCCGCCGGCCAGTAGGATGAGCATGAGGATGGTGTTAAAGAGGCTGGTCTGTTGGAAGTAGATTTGAAGGTTCATCAGGATGCCCGTGAAGATGATGACGACGCCGGCGAAGACGAGCAGCCAGCCCGCCACGGACCTGCCGTTGAAGAAGAGCAGCCCGACGCCGAAGACGAGCGGCAGCAGTGACAGGCCGAAGGCGTTATAGCCCCAGAGCGACCAGTAACCGCTCGTCACGACCACCTGATTTGTCAGAAGGTACGCGCCGGCGACCGCCATCCCCAGCCCGACGAAGAACTCGCCCAACCCGCCCGGCGTCCCGCCCGCGCCCCGCACCCTCGTCCCCTTCTCCTCTTCCATAGCGGCCCGATAATAACTCAAAACGCGCGCCTCCCTACTCATACTTCGCCGTTTCACGATAGAACCCAGACGTTATCGGACGAACGGGCGAATCGAACCTGCTTCGGAAGGCCGCTCGACACTCCCGCTGCCTCGCATCAGGCGCTTTATTACCTTTGCCGACGCGCAACTTCATGGAGCTGATGGCGGTGGAAAGTGGTTGATATAGCGCAAGGTCTGTTAATTCCCCACCCCCCCTCCCAAAATAACCATTGTCGGGTTGAAATTTGTGTGTTATAAGCGGCTTTATGAGAAAACAGCCGTTTTCCATTAGCCCTAACCCGCTTCTGCTGTATCTCACGCCGGCCCTTCAAGTCACGCTTGAGAAAGTGCGGTTCGTAGTGGACTCCCGGCAGGGTCTGACGGCCATCCTCGGCGATGTCGGGCTGGGCAAATCTACGGTCATTCGCTACCTCTTCAACGAGTACGACGCGCGCGAGGACGCGGAGGCGACCCTTCTCCCATCGCCCAATTTCCCTTCGGAATTCGCCTTTTTAAAGAAAATCTGTGCAGACTTTGGGCTCCCCGCGCGCCGCTCGATGGTGGACCAGGAAAATGAGCTAAGACGTTTCCTCTTAGATGTTTATGCGCAGGATAAGGTCTGCGTCGTCTTCATTGACGAGGCGCAGCGTCTGACCGGGCGACAACTCGAACTCGTCCGTACGCTCCTCAACTTCGAGACCGATGAGACCAAGCTCATTCAGGTGGTGCTATCGGCGCAGCTCGAACTGCGCGTCAAGCTCGCCGACACCAGCAAAAAGGCGCTGCGGAGCCGCATTTTCGCCCCTTCCCTGCTCGCCCCCCTCTCTCTCAACGAGACGCAGGAGATGGTCGAGTTCCGTTGTAAGCAGGCCGGCGTGCGTAACCCGTTCACGGACACGGCGATTGAGACCCTCTACAGGCTTTCGGGCGGAGTCCCGCGCGAAATCCTGAAGGTGGCCGCGGTCGCCTGGCGTTTCAGTGAGGGCGACGGCGAAAAGATAACGCCGGAGTTAATCGAAGAGGCAGCCGGAGAGGCGATCCTTCCCGCGGAGCAAGAGAATGCCCAGCAATCGGTGGCTTAAATCTGTAAATTCCCCGGAGGAGAAGGCTAAGGAGGAACCCACGCCGAATGTGAGCATGCGTGAGGTTCGCCGACTCCAGCAGGAAAAGTCTACAAATAAAGAAGTTACAGCCGAGACTGAGACTCAGCCTACGAGCACTACCCCCTCTACCCCCTCTAGAGGGTCTACCCCCTCTACCCTTCCTACAAGTCCTGCTAATTCGATAGCCCCCGAGAGGGATTTTACTAGAGTCGCCAATTCCATCATCCGCGAGGCGGTGCCGGCCGGGGTCTTCGCCGGCAAGCGGAAACAGCTTTACGACTTTCTTTATTCGCAGACGCGGGGCGCCGTGGTGCCAAAGAGGAAGGTACGCATCCCGAAAGAGAAACTGATGAAAGGCGCCGACATCGGCGCCGAAGTGACGTTGCGCCAAAACCTCACGCACCTGAAAAACGCCGGGCTGGTCATCGAAACCGTGATTCCGGGCAGGCACGGAGGGAACGAGTACGAGGTGTTTTTACCGGAAGAGATAACCCCCTCTACCCCCTCTAGAGCCTCTAGACCCTCTAACCCCCTCTACCCCCTCTACTTTCTAGAGGGTCTAGAGGCTCTAGAAACTAGAGGCTCTAGAGGGGGTACAATTGTTGAAAATACAGATACTTCGGCGATTGACAAGACTTTATATAAGACTAATACTAATAATGATGATGATGAGGCGTTCGCCGGATTCATGGCCGCGGTGAGAAAAACCACCAAAGAGATTACCGGAAAGGAACCCTCACAAACCGAAGTGCAGCGTTGGGAAGAAGTCGCCGACGTACTCATGACCGAGCTGAAAATAGCCGCCGGCCGCACGACCATCTCGAACGTCCCGGCGTTTCTGGCCGAACACCTCCGGCGCCGACTCTGGAAGAAAGAGAAGGGGCAGATCGAGGCCGAAGCCGCCGAGCAGAAGGCGTCTGCTCCGGCTCAGAAAGGTGACGCCGCGAAATGCCCCGATTGCTTCGGGACGGGGATGTACTACCCGGAAGGCTTCGATAAGGGAGTGGCGCGCTGCCCACATTCAAAACTCAACGCAGAGCGCGCGGAGTAAGGTTTCACAGCGTTTCACACGGCGATAAAAGTTCGGTGTAGAGCAGTTGGGCAGGCCGGAAGGGGATGATTCGCCTGCCCTTAACGACATGTCGCATAACATCACTTTTACGAATCAAGTCGTTGACTGTGCGGATGGACCGTTTCATCATTCACCCCGATTTTGCTCTTCAAATCCATGCCGGAAGCCTTCTACTCGGCTCTGACCTACCATCGCATGCGATCAAAATTTCCCTCGGCCCGCGCTCTTCAAGCGATTCTGCTGATTTCCATCCTGCCCACGGGCTGGGCCGTCGTCGCGGCCCGGCAGGCAGGTGAGGGCCGGCGCGGCATCGGGCTCAAGCCGGCCGCGAAGCGCGCAGAGTCTCCGCCCGAATCGAAGGTCGGCCCGATGCGGCTCGTCGTGCAGCTCGGCCACCAATCCTTCCAGTATGGGTTTGCGACCTTCTCGTCCGACGGCAGGCTTGCCGCCACGGGGGCGTCCGGCGATGTCGTGCTTTGGGATGTGGCGACGGGCCGCGAGGTGAGGCGCTTCTCGGGCAACGAGGGCGACCCCGGCGCGCAGGACGTGGACGGGTGGCTGTGGGGCGCCTTCTCGCCGGACGGGCGTCTGTTCGCGGCGGCCGCCGGTCCGAACCTGCGACTCTGGGACGTGGTCACAGGAAAGCTCCTTTGGAAGAGGTCGAACGCGGCCAACGCCATCTTCGAGCCCGACGGCGAGCGCCCGCCCGTCTCGTTCACGCCCGACGGCAAGCAGATCGTCGTGCTCGGCACGGCCGAAAAACTCACTTGGGACGCTGCCGCCGGGCGGCTCGTCGCCCGCGCCAGGAGTGGGAAGGCTAAGGACTCGTATTCGTTGAGCGGCCCGCGCACGGCCGTCTCCGCCGGTGGCGCGGTCGTCGCCAGGGTCGCGGGCGGTGGAGTCGGCGTCTACGAAAGGGCGTCGGGGCGGGAGTTGCGGCGTGTGTGCCTTGACGAAGCCGACGGCGAGAGCTCGAAGGCGGGCGGCGGCCCCTGCGGCGGTTCTAATGACGGTCTGCTGGCGCTCGCGCTCTCGCCCGACGGCCGTGCGCTCCTGACGGTCACGCGCGCGGGCGAAGAGGGCCACGCGTTGAAGCTTTGGGACGTTTCGGCTGGCGGGGGCTCGCGCCCGCTCGGCGGCGCGCGTGCCGAGGCGGCCGTGTTTCGCGTGAACGCCGAGGGCGGCTTGCTCGGCGTCTCCTATGCGAAGGACAGGGTGCGCGTG
>DATHBF010000090.1:0-11176 GCA_035296285.1 Pyrinomonadaceae bacterium
AGCCCGAGCGACCTTATCTCCTCCTTCAAACGCTCGACCCACTGCGGGTCGGTCGTCGCGCCGACGGAGAGCAGGCGCGCGTTCGGGTGGCGCTCCAGAACCTTCGGCATCGCGCGGACGGCGTAGAGGAAGCCCTTCTGCGGGGCGGTGCGCGCGACGTTCAGGAGGACGAGGCTGTCGGCGGGCAGGCCGAGTTCCGTTAATAACTCCTCGCGCGTGCGGCCCGCGGGCGCGCTGAAGAGCGCGGCGTCAATCGGTTTGTATAAAAGGTCCGTGCGTTCGAGCGGGAAGCCCAGGCGGCGGTGCGTGCTGCGGCGGACGTAGTCGCTGACGGCCACCATGCGGTCGCAGGCGAAGCGCGCCGTCCAGCGGTCAACGGCGCGCACCAGCTTCCGCTTCCGCAGGCTCACCGAGGAGCCGTCGTTCCAGGCTTCGGGCTCGTAGTCGGGGTTGTGAACGGAGCTGACGACGGGCACGCCCGCCACGAAGCCGGCCGCGCGGCCGATGACGTTGGCGCCCCAGAGGTGGGTGTGCAGGAGGTCGGGCCGCGTGCGCTTAATCAGCGCGCGCAGGCGCGCGACCCCGCGCGGGAAGTCGCGCGGCCCCGCGCAGTCGAGGCTGTAGACTTCGACGCCCAGCTCGCGTATCGGCTCGCGCCAGTGCGTCGCGCGCGAGTAGACGGTGACGACCGTGCTGCGCACCCGCGCCGGGTCGAAGTGCTTGAGGTTCGTGTAGAGCAGGCGCTCGGCGCCGCCCGGCCCGAGGGCTTCGATGAGGTGCGCGACGTGAAGCGGCCTGACCTTCGCAGACGCCTTCGCGCTCATCCTTCCCTCTTCCGCCCCAGGTAGTAGCAGGAGCTGGCGATGGTGTGCAGGTGCGGCAGCTTCTCCAGCGCGTAGTCGGCGTACTTCAGAGGGAAGACGACCCAGCCGACGAGGCTCGAAGCCCTCGCGTAGAGGCGCGGCCTCCCGCCCGAGATGACTCTTGCCAGCAGCTCCCTCAGGAACCACGCGAGCGTCGAGGCCGGCCCGATGTGAATCCCGCTCTCGACCTCTTCGAGCGGCGCGCAGAGCTGCGCCAGGCCGGGGCGCGTCGAGCGCCGCATGTCAATCGGCGACTCGTGGTAGGGCTGAAGGAAAGGCATCTCGGTGTAGAACAGCCCGCCGGGCTTCAGGACGCGGTGGCACTCCTTCAAGGTGCGCGCGGCGTCCTCGACGTGTTCGAGCACGCCCTGGAGGATGACCAGCTCGGCGCTCTCGTCGGCGAAGGGCAGCGCCAGCGCCGAGGCGATGACGGTGGTCGTCCCCGAGTCGAAGATGTCCACGTTGACGACGCGCGGGCCGTAGAAGGTGTAGCCGGCGCCGACGTTCAGGATGAGCGAGCCCTCGGGCGCCCCGTCCACCAACCCCTGCACGCGCCGCCGCGTGCGCTCCGTCACGAGGAACGGCTCGGGCGGCGTCGCCAGCCGGTCGCGAAATTTTCTGAGTGGTCCGCTCATCCTTCGTCCAACTTACTCTCTCACGCGCGCCAGGTAGTTCCAGAACGCCGGGTGGTCTTCGACGTGCTCGCGCGGCTCGGGGCCTTTGTCGCCGAGCAGGTAAAACTCGTAGCCGAGCGGCGCGAGCAGTTCTTCAATCTCGGGCGCCGTGCCGTGGCCGGGCAGCACCTCGAAGACGAGCACGGGGCGGTCGCCCGCGAGCAGCCCGCGCGCCCCGCGCAGCACGGCCGGCTCGGTCGTCTCCGTGTCGATCTTTATCAGGTCCACGCGCCCGAGCCCGAGCGAGCGGGCCGCCTCGTCGAGCGTCCTCACTTGAACCTCGGCGCCGGGCCTGACGCCGTGCTCGACGAAGTAGGGCGACTGGAAGAACTCGGCCGAGAGGCCCGAGGAGGTCGGGATGCCCTCGCCCGTCTGCGAGTCGTTGTAGAGCGTCGCCGCGCCCGGCTCGTCGCCGACGGCGCACTCAAGGAGCTCGACGTTCGACAGCCGGTTCTCCGCGACGTTGCGCCTGAAACGCTCGGCCGCCGCCGGCAGCGGCTCGAAGCCGACGACGCGCGCCGAAGGGTTCGCGTGCGCCGCGAGCAGCGAGTAGAAGCCGACGTGCGCGCCCACGTCCAAAACGACCTGTGCCTTGCACGCCAGCTCGTAGAAGAGCGGCGTCGTCTCCGGCTCGTAGCCGGCCCAGCCGCGCCAGAAGAGGACGTTCGCCACCTGGTCGTCGCCGCGCGACCAGAGCCGCAAGCGTCGCCCGTTCGGCAGGCGCGACTCGGCCGCGCCCGTGCGAGGCAAGCGTCTCACGAAGACCTCGGGCGCCCCGCCCAGCGGCGCGCAGGCGGCCCGGCACGCCGACGTGGCGAGATAGTTGAAGGGCTGCGAGCCCCGCAGTCTCTTCAGCGCCCTTCGCATCATGACGACAAAAGCCGCTCGTAGAGCCTTTCCATGCGCGCCATCTGCGCGTCGTAGCCGGCGTCCGATTCGACGCGCCGACGCGCCTCCGTTGACAACGCCGCGGCCAGCCCCGGCCCGCCGAGCACGCGCAGCAGCGCCCGCGAGAGCGCGCCCGGCTCGTCCGTCTTCGCCATCAGCACGGTCCGCTCGCGCTCGATGTAGTGCGGGTCGTAGTCTGGGATGTCGCTGACGACGACGGGCGTCGAGCAGGCCATGGATTCGAGCACGGACATCGGCGTCCCGTCGGTCGAGGGCACGGAGACGGTCACGTCGGCGAGCCGGTAGTGGTCGGCCATCTCCTCGTGCGGGATGCCGCCGATGAAGCGCGTGCGCGCGGCGGCCGGCCCCGACGCGACGACGGAGCGCACGCGCGCCTCGTACTCCGGGTCTTTCGCTTCGGGCAGGAAGGCGAAGAGGAAGTGCGCGTCCGCGTCGGCGGCGCAGACTTCGTTCGCGGCCTCGGCGACGCGGTCGAGGTTGTAGAGCGAGCGCATCAGCCGCGGGCTCAGGACCACCTTGGCCGAGGCGGGCAGCGACCAACGCTCGCGCAGATACTCCGGCTTCGGCCCCGGCTTGAAGCGCGCGAGGTCAACGCCGCCGTGGATGACTTCGACTTCGACGCCGGGCCGGCTGTAATTCCTGACGACGCCGGTCAGCCGGTGCGACCAGCAGGTGATGAGGTCGGCCCGCTTGAGCGCCAGCGGCGTCAGGAATCTCTCGCGCACCTCGCTGCCCGGCCGCCAGTCGGGGCCGCACACGTCGCCGCCCATGACGGTCAGCACGAAGGGGTGGAAGCGGCTGAGGGCCGCGTACCACGCGTTGATGCCGAGGAAGTGGCAGTGGAGCACGTCTATGCGCTCGCGGCGCAGGAAGCGACGGAGCGCGAGGAGCGCGCCGCCCGTGCGCCAGAACTTTTTAAGGTGGAACGGTTCGAGCTGGCCTTGATAACGGCCGCCGGCCTCGCCCACGGCGGCGACGTGCTCCGGCCCCATCGGCGCGAACGACATGAGGTGCATGTCGTGCCCCCGCCGGCTGAAGTAGCGGAGCCAGCGGTGTGCGTGGATGTAGCGCCCGTCCGCGAGGTAGCAGATACGCATAACGTTCAGGCGCGGGCCGCGAGGCGCTGCAAGCGGCGCGTGCCCAGCCGGGCGACGCTCAAAAGCTGGCGCGGGTCTTCGGCCACGGCCTCTATCAGCGTGCCGATGCCGCCGGCCCGCTCGCCCGCGTTGATGCGGCTGACGGCCAGCTCAAGCTTCGCCTGCGACAGCCGGCGGCGGACTTCGGGGCCGGCCGCGCGCCGCAGCTCGGGGTCGCGTTCGAGAGCCGCGCGCAGCGCACGTATCTGCTTGCGGCAGGTGTCCACCGAGTTGGCGAAGCCCGAGCACTGGCCCGTGTGCTCGCGCCGGAGCGCCAGGGGCTCGTGCAGGTAGAAGACCTTGTAGCCGGCCGAGGCGATGCGCAGGCTCAGGTCGTAGTCGTCCATCGGGAAGATGGACTGGTCGAAGTCGCCGACGCGCTCGAAGACGGCGCGCGGGATGGTGAAGCCGGGGAAGATGTGCGAGAACTGGAAGAGGTCGCTCGCGCCGCGCGCGCCCGTGTGGACGGGCCGGCCCGTCTGCTCCCTCTGTATCTCGTGCCAGGTGCGCCCGCCGAAGAGAACTTCGCTGTCGGGGCCGATGATGGTCGAGTCGCAGCAGAAGAGGCCGACCTGCGGGTCTTCGCGGAAGACGTTGACGGCGCGCTCGATGTGGTTGGGCGCGAGCGCGTCGTCGCTGTCTATGAAGACGACGAGGTCGCCTTTTGAAATCCCGATGCCCGTGTTGCGCGCGACCGAGGCGCCGCCGTTCCTGGGCTGGACGTGCAGGCGCGCGAACTCGTAGCGCGGCTCCGAGCGCAGCCACTCGACGGTCCCGTCAGTCGAGCCGTCGTCCACCACCAGCGTCTCGACGCGCGGGTAGGTCTGCGCGCGGACGGAGTCCAGGCACTCGCCTATCCAGCGGCGCCGGTTGAAAGTCGGGATGATTACCGTGACCAACGGCTCAGACATCTACTCTCCCCTTGTCGTTACTCCGGCGGCGCGTCCGCCAGTCCCAGGCCCACACGAGCGCGGCCGACGCCCACACGATTGAACTCGTCTCGGCCGGCAGGCGGAAGCGCGGCGAGCCGTAGGTGATGAGCGCCTGCGCCAGCACCGCCACGGGGACGACCCACAGCACTGAGCGGAGCGCCGCCCGCCGCCGCCTCAAGACGAAGACGCCGAGCATAGCAGGTATCAGCACCAGAGCGTAAACGGGGTTAAGGCTGCGCGAAGCGCCCGGCGCGTGCGGGAACGTCTCCCAGTCGAGGGGCGCCAGGAGCGACAGGAGCTTCGACGGGACGACGCGCAGGGAGTGCGCCGGGTCCGCGCCGAGCCTTCGGAACGTCGCCCGCCGCAGACTCTCCGAGACGGCCGCCTCGCCGCCCCCCGCCCGCTCGGCCTCGGCCACGAACGGGTCTTCCGTCCCCGGCAGCCTCCCCCACACGGGCCGCCCGCCCTTCGTCGGCGGGTAGAACGATGCGTAAAGCCCCATCCCGTCCTGCGTCGCCACGAGCACGCGCCGCCCGAAGACTCCCTGGTTGCGCGCGGCCCACGGCGCGATGACTACCGCGATGCCCGCCGCGGCCAGCGCGAGCGTCAACAAAGCCTTTCGCCACTCGCGCCCGCGCCGCCAGAGGTGCCACGCCAGCCAGGCGAGCAGCAGCATCGCAAACAGCAGGTGCGGCGCGCGCGTGAGCGTCCCTATTCCTAGAAGGACGCCGAGCGCGAGCGCCAGCCACGCGCGCCACCGACGCGCCAGCGACGCCGCCACGCACAGCGCGGCCGCCACCAGAAACAGCGCCAGATTCTCCGACAGGAGCAGCCGCGGCAGCCAGAAGAAGCCGGGGTAGACGGCCGCCAGCAGGCCCGCTACTAAAGCCTCGCGCCGCCCCGCGACCTGCCCCGCGAAGACCGCGAGCAGCAAGGCCGTCAGGCCGCCCAGCACGGCCTGAGCAATCGTCGCCGCGCGCACGTCGGGGCCGAAGACGGCGTAGACGCCCGCGAGAAAAAACGGGTAGCCGGGCGGCCTCCACGCCGTCGGCGAGCCGGCCTCGTTGACGTAGCCCGCCCCGCCCGCCAAGCCCGCCGCCAGCCTGTGATAGTCGGCCGCGTCGGCCGAAGGATGCGGCTCGTAATACGCCGTCGCCACCAGGAGGCGCACCACGAGGGCCAGCAGGAAGACGACGAGCGCGGAGTGGCGGAGGATGAATGAAGCGCGGCCCGTCATACCTTCTCGGCCACCAGGAAGACGTTCTTGCCGACGGGCGGGCGGACGAGCGTTTCGGCGGCCTTGATGAAGGGGATGCAGTAGCGGTCGTAAAATTTGACGGCGCCCGGCTCCATCGTCTCCGAGCGGGCGACGCAGTACTTGAGCCACCACGGCAGGATGCCCGGCAGGTCGAGGTAGCCCGAGGTCAGCACGCGGAAGCCGGCGCGGCGACACTTCTCTTCAAGCTCGCGCTTCGTGTAGCGGCGGAAGTGGCCGACCTGCTTGTCGAAGCTGCCGTAGAGCCATTGGAAGGCCGGCACGAAGATGAAGACGCGCCCGCCCGCCGTCAGAGTCTCGCGCACGACCTCAAGCTCCGCCTCGTCGTCGGGGATGTGTTCGAGCACGTTGACGTAGATGATGGAGTCGGGGCGCTGGCGGTCCCTTATCTCGTCGGCGACGCGCGAGAAGATGGAGTTGTAGGTCTTGACCTGCGTCGCCGTCTCCATGCCCGCCAGCCGGCCCGTCAGGATGCGGTACATCTCAGAGGGCTCGACGAGCGAGAGCGACGCGGGGCGGCGTTCGAGAATCAGCTCGGAGAAGGCGCCCGTGCCGGCTCCGACTTCGACGAGGCGCGAGCCGAGGTGGGGCTGGAAGATGTCGAGAATCCAGCGGTGGTAGTTCTCGGCGAAGGACATCGCCTCAAGGTCCTTGCCGGCGTAGTCCACGCTCTCGGTCGTCTCGGTCGTCACGGCCTGTGTCACTTTATTATGGAAGGCTGGCGGTTGTCGGCCTCGACGAGGCGCGGCAGCTCGCGGAACGAGGAGCGCAGGCCGCAGAAGAGGTTGAAGCGGAAGATGAGCCAGAACGCCTCGACGCCGTCCATGAAGCCGATCTTCTTGCCCTCGTCGTAGGTGCGGCCGTAGTAGCTGATGGGCACCTCGTAGATGGCGCAGGCCAGTTTGGCGACCTTGGCCGTGACCTCGATCTCGAAGCCGAAGCCGCGCGACGTGATGGTCATGTTGCGGATGATCTCGCCGCGGAACGCCTTGTAGCCCGTCTCCACGTCCGTCATGTTGAGGTTCGTCATGACGTTCGACGTGAAGGTCAGGAACTTGTTGGCGATGTAGTGGTAGAAGTAGAGGACGCGGGTCGCCTTCCTGACGAGGAAGCGCGAGCCATAGACCACGTCGGCGTGGCCGTCGAGTATCGGCTTGATGACGATGGGAATCTCGGACGGGTCGTATTCGAGGTCGGCGTCCTGCACGATGACGATGTCGCCCCGCGTCATGGCGAAGCCGGTCTTGAGCGCCTCGGTCTTGCCCGAGTTCTTCTCGTGGCGCGCGACGCGGACCCGCGGGTGCTCGGAGGCCAAGCGGCGCGTGACCTCGGGCGTCGAGTCCTTCGAGCAGTCGTCCACGATGACGACTTCGAGCAGGTTCGGCAGCCCCAGCACCTTCTCGACGACGGAGGCGAGCGTCGCCTCCTCGTTATAGGCGGGGATGACTACGGACAGGCGGGCGCTTTCGGTGTTCGACATAAAAAGGCTTGCTGGCTCTCTTCTGCGGCTTGAATATCGGACTGTTAAGGGCGTCAGGACTTCCCGGACGGGCGAAAGACCGGGTTAAAACTTTATTGCGCGCCGCGAGGCAGTGTCAAGCGAAGCCGCCTACGAGGCCCGCCCCCCGCGCAGGCGGCGCAGGGCGTCGGAGGCCGCGCCCGTGACGGACGAGGTGTAGAGCTTCTCGAAGAGCCGGCGGCCCGGCAGGGGGGCCGCCAGCGCGCAGGCCAGCCACTTGAGGCGGTGCTTCAGCCGCCTCTCTCCGAGCGCCGCCCGGCCGAGCCGGTAGACGCCCCTCCGCAGGCTCCCGTGCCTCACCTCCTCCGCGCCCCAGACGCCCTCCGTCTCGGCCAGCAGCTCGGCGTTGACGCGCAGCGCCCCGGCGTCCGCGAGCAGGCCGGCCAGCTTCCTTCGCATCCGCGCCTCGGCGGCGGCCATGCGCAGGGCGCTCTTCGAGGAGCTGCCCGGGTGCGAGCGGACGAGCGAGAGGGTGTCGGGGAAGTCCTCGAAGCGGAAGCGGGCGCCCGCGTGCGCGCAGCGTATCCAGAACTCCCAGTCCTCGACCGGCGGCAGCGCCTCGTCGAAGGGGCCGGCGCGCTCGACCAGCGCGCGCCGGACGAGAGCCGAGCCGACCATGACGGTGTTGCGCCGCACGAGCGGCCGGAGCATCTCGGCCCCCGCGCCGGAGAGGCCCGGCTGCCACGGCCTGTTCTCGCCGTACATGGTGTAGAGCCTGACCTCGGGAGACTCCGTCGGGAAGAAGCGGGCCTCGCCGTAGACGATGTCCACCTCCGGGTGCGACTCAAGATAAGAGAGCTGCCTTTCGAGCTTGTGCGGCTCGATGAGGTCGTCGGCGTCGAGGAACTGGACGTAGGGGGCGGAGGTGTGGCCGAGGCCGTTGTTGCGGGCGGCGGCCTGCCTCCGGTTCTGCTGGCGGACGAGGCGGACGCGCGCGTCGCGTCGCGCGAACTCTTCGACGACGCGGGGCGTGTCGTCGGTCGAGCCGTCGTCCACGACGACGCACTCCCAGAGCGGGAGCGTCTGCGCGCGCAGGCTCTCAAGGGTCTCCGCGACGAACCGGCCGTAGTTGTAGGCCGGGACGATGACGCTGACGAGCGGGGCGCCCGGTGTCGCTGCGGCTCCGGCGGTCATAAGACTTCAGGGGCGCTCCAACGCCCGCAGGTCCTCGCGCACCATCTCGCGGACCAGCCCCTCGAAGGTGTACTCGGGCCGCCAGCCCAGCCGCTCGCGCGCCTTCGACGCGTCGCCGATGAGGAGGTCCACCTCGGCCGGGCGGTAGAACTGCTCGTCCACGCGGACGTACTCCTGCCAGTCGAGGCCGACTTCGGAGAAGGCCCGCTCGCAGAACTCGCGGACCGTGTGCGTCTCGCCCGTCGCCACGACGTAGTCGTCCGCCTCCTCCTGCTGGAGCATGAGGTGCATGGCGCGGACGTAGTCGCGGGCGTGGCCCCAGTCGCGCTGCGCTTCGAGGTTGCCGAGGCGCAGCTCGGAGGCCAGGCCCGCCTTGATGCGCGCGGCGGTCGAGGTGATCTTGCGGGTGACGAACTCGTAGCCGCGGCGCGGCCCCTCGTGGTTGAAGAGCAGGCCCGAGACGCAGAACATGTCGTACGCCTCGCGGTAGTTCCTGGTCAGCTCGAAGCCGGCGAGCTTGCTGATGCCGTAGGGCGAGCGGGGGTGGAAGGGCGTCGTCTCCTTCTGCGGCACCTCGCGCACCTTGCCGAACATCTCGGAGGAGCCGGCGAAGTAGAAGCGGCAGCCGGGCTGTAGCTCGCGGATGGCGGCCAAGACGTAGTGCGTGCCGTTGATGTTGGTGTTCATCGTCGAGAAGCCGTCGAGGAAGCTCTCGGCGACGAACGACTGCGCGGCGAGGTGGTAGCACTCGTCGAACTGGTGCCGGCTGAAGATGTGGAAGATGGAGGGGTAGCTCTCCAGGCTCGCGCCGTGGAGCGTGACCCGCTCAAGCAGGTGCGCGATGCGCGTGAAGCGGCGCCCGGGGTCTTCGAGCGCCACGCGGCGCACGAGCCCGTGCACCTCGTAGCCTAAGGCGAGCAGGTGCTCGGCCAGGTAGCTCCCGTCCTGCCCGGTGATGCCGGTGATGAGTGCTCTTTTCGTCATCTCTGTCTAAGTTCGGTCTAGATGGGCTCGCGGTTGAGGCTCAGCAACTGCTCGACGGTGTCCACGGCGTACCAGCGCGTCGGGTAGACGGACGAGACCATCAGCCGCCGCCGGGCGATGAGCTGGCCCCACACGTCGTAGAAGCTCTCGCCCTCCTCGGTCAGCTCGTTCAGGAGGCGCGGGTTGAGAATCTGGATGCCGGAGCAGTAGATGCCCGTCTCCCGGGTGCGGCTGATGCCGGTCACGACGTGGTCCTCGTGGAAGACGTAGTCGCCTTCGAGGCCGGGGACCGGGCGGATGGGGACGAGCATGCAGGCCGGCTCGTCGAGCGCCCGGTAGTTCTCCTCCAGCAGCTCGAAGTCGAGGTCGAAGACGTTGTCGCACGTCAGCACGTAGACCGGCTCGTCGAGGTGGCGGAGCAGCGTGTTGTAGAGCCACCAGCAGTTGCCGCGCCCGTCCGTGTTGAAGACGGAGCTGGCGCCGCGCTCGATGACGTGCTGCGCGAGCATCGCGCCCTTGTAGCCGACGGTGACGTGGATGTGGCCGAGGCGGTCGGCCAGGCGCGAGATGCCGCGCGCGATGAGCGTCGAGCCGTTGTAGGGGGCCATCGGCTTCGGGATGGCGTCGGTCAGCGGCATCATGCGCAGGCCGCGGCCGCCGGCCATGATGACGGCATGTTGGATGGAGCGCATCAGGCCATCTCCTCGGGCGGCGGGTTGTTGATGATGTCGAGCACCTCCTGGTCCGACAGCCGCTCGGCGTCGGCCGAGCAGAGGACGCCGGGCAGGGGGCGCGCCTGCGGCTCGTTGAAGCTGATGACGTAGTGGCGGACGCCGCCGAACTCCGCCTCGGAGGTGTAGAGCAGCTCGGGCTCGCCTATCAGGTACTCGTGCGGGCGCTCGCCGGGCCGCCCCTCTATCTGCTGCCACGAGCCGCCCTTGTGCGCCACCCACAGGTCGAGTATGTCGCGGATGCGCGCGGCCTTCATCGCGCGCGAGAGGACGCGCCCCTGCACGCGCTCGACGTTGTCGATGGCGGTCGCGACCAGCTCGGCCGCCTCGCGGACGGACGAGAAGTAGCGCGTCATGTCGGGGCCGGTGCTGCCGATACGGCCGCCGTCCGTCTCCTGCATCCGCCGCCAGATGGGGAAGACGGAGCCGGTGGACCAGGCGATGTTGCCGTGGCGGACGCAGGCGAAGCGCGTCTCGGTCTTGCCGTTCATCGCGCAGAAGACGCGCTCCATCAGCGCCTTCGTCATGCCGTAGGTGTTGCCGACGGGCGGCGCGGCCTTGTCGGTGGACATGCCGATGACGGTCTCGACGCCGCGCTCGGCCGCGACGCGCGCCACGTTCTGCGAGCCCAGGATGTTCACGTCCAGGCACTCCAGCGGCTGCCGCTCGGAGAGGTCGACGTACTTCGTCGCCGCGGCGTGGACGACCACGGCGGGCCGCGCCTCGGTGAACACGTCGCGCACCGACTCGATGTTGGTCACGTCGAGCGGCAGCGCGCGGCAGCCCGTCGCCTGCTCGGCGTCGCGGTTGTGCTTGTTGTTGCGCCCGCCGAGGACGACCTCGAACCGCTCCTTCAGCATCAGGGCGAGGTGCTTGCCGAGGAAGCCCGTCCCGCCGGTGATGAGAATGGTCTGTTTAGCCATCTGGTGTTTGCTCTTCAACCTCTGCTCAGGATTTCCGGCCGGCGGCGCGCCGCCCTTTCGTACATCTCGACGACCCGCGGCCGGACGGCCTCTTC
>DATHBF010000091.1:0-3510 GCA_035296285.1 Pyrinomonadaceae bacterium
CGACACGAACAGAGAGAACAAGAAGTAAAAGGCTTCGCCGGCACACGGCGAGCACGAGGGGGCCGCGTCTGGCAAGGGGAGAGGCCAGACGCGGCCCCCTCCTTTTTGCGCTCAACCCATCTTCAGCGCCCGGCCGACGGAGGCGTCGCGGCGCACGCGCCAGATCTTTGAGTCTAGGTAGTAGTGCAGCAGCGCGTAGCCCCAGAGGAAGCCTGAGGCGAGCTGCGTGTAGAACGAAGCGGGGTCGGCCGCGTGGTTGACGTACTGGCGCGGCACCTGATACCAGAGGCCGAAGACGAGGCCGAAGACGGCGTAGTGGAAGACGCGCCGGCTCAGGAAATGGGCCGCGCCGTGGCGCTCGCGGCACGCGCCGTCGCGCGCGTACTTGCGGTTGTGAAACCAGACGAGGCGATGATATTGAAGGTTGTGATAGACGGTCAGCATGGCGACGATGGCGATGGGCTTGTGCGCCATCGGCGTCAGCAGCACGACCCAGTGCATCGGCACGGCCGCCGCGAGCAGCAGATACTTCGGCACGTTCAGGGGCCGGCCCCGCACGGCGCGCTGCGCCTGACGGCCGAGCCAGAGCGCCGTCAGGATGACGGTCGGCACCAGCACGACGCGCTCCAGCGTGCCGAGCCCGGCGTGCATGAAGGCGGGCACGCGCTTTAAGGCTTCCGGGTCTTCGGCGACGAAGCGCACGAAGGGGTAGGTGAAGGCCGCGAGCAGGAAGGCGCGGTCGAGCGCGTTATCAATCTTCTCAAGGTCGCCGTTCTTCTTCTTGTAGAGCACCATGAAGCCGTAGTGCTGCTTGACGAGGTGGTAGTAGGCCCAGAGCGCCGCGACGAAGAAGAAGGCGTAGCCGGCGCCGGCGAGCACCGCGACGGGGCCGGCCGCGAAGAAGAGGAGCGACCACCAGAGCAACCGGCCGCGCGTGCGCCGCTCCTCGCGGTCGAAGTAGGTGCGCGTGAAGGTGGCGAAGACGTGCGGCGCGTCCACGAGGATGGCCCACGCCACGACCATCGGGATGAGGGGCACGAGGCCGCCGACGTAGAGCGCGAACAGCGCGTAGCTCGCCGCCACCGACCCGATGAACCAGACGAGGTCGTCGCGCGGGCCGATGATCCAGCGCGCCGTGAAGGCGTCGGCGATGGGCGCTGCTTTCGTCGCTTTCGTCTCTGTGGTGGCGGCTGACATGGGCGGCAAACTCTCGGGGGGCTTGGACAAGGGCGCGCGGCCCGGCACATAATCCGAAAAACTTTAAGGCCGGCGAGGCGTCGGGGATTTTAGCACGCGCGCGCGCGGCCGGGGGAACCAAGGCCGATGCCCGACGACGAGGATTTGTACGAACTGCTCTCGCTCATGTTTCAGGCGCACCCGTGGCACGGGGTCGAGCCCGGCGCGGGGGCGCCCGGCGTGGTCAACGCCTACGTCGAAATCGTCCCGACCGACGCCGTCAAGTACGAGCTTGATAAGGCGGCCGGCCACCTCCGGGTTGACCGCCCGCAACGCTTCTCCTCGTTCCCGCCGACGCTCTACGGCTTCATCCCGCAGACCTTCTGCGGCGACCGCGTCGCGGAACTCTGCGAGCGGAGCCTCGGCCCCGGCGACGGACGACACATCAGGGGCGACGGCGACCCGATGGACATCTGCGTGCTGACCGAAAGACCCGCGCAGCACGGCGGCTTCCTCGCGCGCGCCGTCCCCGTCGGCGGGCTGCGGATGGTTGACGGCAACGAGGCCGACGACAAGATAGTCGCCGTGCTTGAGAACGACGTTTCCTACGGCCACATCAAGGACATCCGCGAGGCGCCGCCGGGCCTCGTCGAACGACTCGAACATTACTTCCTGAGCTACAAGCAACTGCCGCACGAGTCGCCGCGCCGCGTCGAGATCGCGGAGGTGTACGACCGCGAGGCCGCGCTCGAAGCCATCCGCGCGAGTTTTGAAGATTACCGCGCGCGGTTCGGCGCGCCCGAGAGCCGGGTCGGCGAGCTGAAGCGCCTTTTGAAAGGTTAAGAGGGTTTAGGAAATCTCTTCCTCGGCGCCGCAGCGCGGGCAGACCAGCGTGCGGCGCCCGCCGTCCTTCCAACGCGCGAGCGCGTCCTCGGAAAGTCGCGGCCCGCCCTCCTCGGCCTCGCCCTCGCGGAAGAAGCGCGGCAACGTCGTCGCCGCCGCGCTCCCCTCGGAAGGCTCGCCCCGCGACTCGCGGCAACGCCTGCAAGCCCACCCGTATCCTTCGTTGACGAAGTGCTCGGCCACGTCTCACCTTCGCAGCACGCCGCGGCGCTGCTCGGGCAGGAGCCTGACGGGGACGGTCTGGCGCCGGCCGTCGCGGTAGATTTCGACCTGGACCACGTCGTTGAACTGGCGCTTGTCGAGCGCCCGGTAGAGGTCGTTCTGGTCGGCTATCTTCTCGCCGTCAATCGAGGTGATGATGTCGCCGAGGATGAGGTCGCCGGCCTCGGTCTGCGAGACGCCGCGCAGGCCGGCGGCCGAGGCCGAGCCGCCCTGTTCGAGTTCCAGAATCAGCAGACCTTCCTGGACGGGGAGGCGGATGCCGCGCAGGTCGGAGACGGCGCGCGGGTAGATGCCGAGCTTGGGCCGGACGACGCGGCCGTCGCGGATGAGCTGCGGCACGATGCGCTTGGCGATGTTGATGGGGATGGCGAAGCCGACGCCGACCGAGCCGCCCGACGGCGCGATGATCTGCGAGTTGATGCCGATCATGCGGCCCTGCGAGTCGAGCAGCGGCCCGCCCGAGTTGCCCTGGTTGATGGATGCGTCGGTCTGGATGGCGCCCTCGATGACGCGGCCGTTGCGCGCCTGGATGGGGCGCTGGAGGCCGGAGATGACGCCGGTCGTCAGCGTCCGGTCGAGCCCGAACGGGTTGCCGATGGCGAGCACCTTCTGGCCGACGGTCAGGCGGTCGGAGTCGCCGAGGGGCACGACCTTGAGGACTTCGCGCGGCGCCTGCACCTGGAGGACGGCGAGGTCCGTGTCGGGGTCGCGGCCGACGACGCGGGCCGGGTAAGACTTCTCGCCGCCGAAGCTGACGGCGACGGAGTCGGCGTCCTCGATGACGTGGAAGTTGGTGAGGACGTGGCCCTCGGCGTCGATGACGGAGCCGGAGCCGGACCCTTGGCCGCCGCCGTCGAAGAAGCCGCGCGGCCGCGTCGTCGTGTTGATGGAGACGACGCCGGGCGAGATGGCGCGGAAGACCTCGATGTTGTTCTGTTCGTCGGTGGCGACCGAGGGGTCGGTGATGCCGGCGACGCTGGCGGTGGCGGCGCCGGGGTCGTCGGCGAAGGTCGGTGGCTGGAGGCGGTTGCCCCAGCGGTCGAAGCAGGCGACGGTGACGGCGGCGAAGAGTGCGGACAGGAGCGCGATGCCGATGATCTGGCGCGCTGTAAGACGGTACATGGCTTTGTCCCTTGAGTGGTTCATATGGCACCGGGAAGAAAATATTTCAGACTGAGATGCCCGGCGGGGGCGACGCCGTTGCGCGTC
>DATHBF010000092.1:0-9887 GCA_035296285.1 Pyrinomonadaceae bacterium
CTGTCCGTGTGAGTCGGGCGCGAGCAGGTCGGTCGCCAGCCAGCTTAATTGGTCAAGGCTGCCCTTCTGTTCGGGGCGCGACGACACCCTCTCCAGGATGCGCGCGGTCGTGAGGGCGAGCGCGGCCTGCGCGTCCGCGGCGATTGATTCGAGCCGCTGCCTCCGGCTGGCGTGCGGCGGGAAGGCCGGGACGGCTATCACCCCGGCGTAGATGCAGCCGAAGAAGGCCGCGACGTAATCGAGCCCCGGGGGGTAGAGCAGCAGGGCGCGCTCGCCCTCCCCGCACGTCCTCTGTAAGACGGCGGCGATGGCCCGCGCGCGCCCCTCCAGCTCGCCGTAAGTGACCGACTCCTCTTGCGCCTCGCCTTCTGACAGGAAGCGGTAGGCCACGCGCTCCGGCCCGCCCTGCGCGCGCGCCCGGAGCAGGCCGACGAGAGTTCGCGGTTTTGTGACGGCGACAGGGGAGTGGTTAACGCCGGTGGTCATGCTTTACTGCTATCGCGCGTGAGACTGACGGGGCCGGAAATCTATAGCACAACTGCGAGTCGGGATGCGAGACCGAGTCCGCCGCCCTCACGCGCCGCCGGGCGTCAGGGTGAACTTCGACGCCGCCCGGCCGGGCAGAAACGGCAGCGGCTCCTGCCGAACCCAGGAGCCGTGCTGGTCGTCGTAATTGTCCGAGAGCGGGTGGCCGGACTGCCCGCAGGCGATGTGAAGGACGCCCGCCTCCTCCCTACCCGGCGAGACCACCATGCGGACCGAGGCGCCGAAGCCCGGCTCCGACGAGCACACGCTGAAGAGGCATCCGGGCAGGGGGTCGGGCGGCATGTTGAAGATGCTCCCGAAGAGCGAGCGGTCCTTCGGCGTCAGCAGGTGGAAGACCTCCGCCCTGTTGACCTCGCCCCAGCGCAGTCCCTCCAGCGACCTCACTTTCAACTTCTCTTTCAGCTCCGCGACGCCGCGCTTCAGGTTAGCCGTGATGAACTGTTCCCAGTCCTCGTAGCGCCCCCGCACGGCGAACCACTCCGCCGGCCTCTCCGTCAGGATGATGCGCAGCGGCGTGTCCAAATTGGGCCAGGCGTAGACGAAGCGCTCGTCGGCCTCCGCGCACGCGCGCAGCAGCGGGGTGAAGACGGACAGCGCCAGGCTCTCTCTGAAGTAGGTGATGAAGACGAGCCCTTCGCTCTCAAGCTCCGCGCGCTTGTCCCACGCGAGGATGGCGCGCCGCACGGTCGCCATCTCCGGGTCCGCTTCGACCGCCCCGTCGGTCAGCACTTCGAGCGCCAGCCGGGCGTAGAACTCGTAGACGTGGCAGGCCGTGTCGGACTGCAACCGGAACATCTCCGCCTCGCCCACGCCAGACATCCCGCGCAAACGTTCGGCTATCCTGTAGGCGCGGTAGCTGTGCGGGAAGCCCTCGCCCAAAACGTGAGGGTAGTCGCGGCCCACGGACACGTTATTCGCGCTGGCGAGAAAGCCCTCGTCGCTCTCGACGATTCTCGGCAGCTCGTCCGGCTCGATGTAGCGCGTCCAGCCCGCGCCCCCGTCGGCCCAGCCCGCGGTCGTCGCCGCGCCGCTGCCTTTGCGCACCGGCAGCCTGCCGCACACGGTGTAGGCGATGCGCCCGCGCGCGTCGGCGGCGATGACGTTGAGCGGCGGCCCGGCGAAACTGTTGGCGGCGGCGACCGCCTCTTCGACCGTGCGCGCCCGCTCCATCCTCATCAGCCCGAAGTCAACCCCGCCGTCAAGCGCCGTCCAGCGCAGCGCCACCGGCTTGCCCATCAACTTCTTCTCAAGCACGGGGCCCCAGACAGTATTCTTAACTTCGACCTCGACGAAGTCGCCGCGCTTGCGCTTGATTGACTCTTTGATGACCTCGAAGGGCCGCCACCCGTCCGGCGTCAGGTAATGGTCGGGCCGCCCGGGGTCGACCTCCAACTGCACCAGCTCGACGGAGCCGCCGAGCATGTTGGTCAGGCCCCACGCGACGCGCGTGTTCGAGCCGGCCAGAATCATCGGGATGCCGGGGACGGTGACGCCCGAGATGTCAACGCCGTCGAAGAGGAGGCGCGCGCGGTACCAGAGGTTCGGCACGTTGAGGTCCGTGTGCATGTCGTTGGCGAGGATGGCGACGCCGTCGGCCGTCTTCGACCCGTCCACCGCCCAGCAGTTCGAGCCGGCGGCCATGCCTTCGGTGCGCACTATCTTCCTGTCGGGCGCGGCGGCGCCCTCGCGCGTCGTCCGTTCGAGGAGCGAAGCCAGGTGGGCGCGCGGGAGCGGTCGCACCGGCCTGCGGGCTTCGTCGCCCCAGCCGAGCAGGGCCGGGTAGTGGCTCGCGTCGGGCGTCAGGAAGGCCACGACCTCCTCCGGCAGCGTGCTCTCCATGACGGCCAGCGTCCGCCGCTTGCCTTCTTCCTCCGCGCTCAGGCCCTTGAACATTTGCAGCAGGGCCAGCACGCAGTCCTCGCCGCGCCACGTCTCGGGCTGGTACTTCAGGAGGAGGAATTCAAAAGGGCGCGTCTTCATCTGCGAGATGTAGGCGTTGACGCCCTCGGCGTAGGCGAGCAGGCTCTCCTTCTGTTCCGCCGGCAGGCGCGAAAAGATTTCGGCCGCGACGCGGTTACAGCCGACCACCCTCTGCGCCGTGTCGGTCTCCAAAGCCCCCTTGCCGAAGACCTCCGTCAGACGCCCGGCCGCCCCGCGCCTCAACAGGTCCATCTGAAAGAGCCTGTCGCGCGCCGACACGTACCCGAGGGCGCGCAGCGCGTCGAGCCGCGACCGCGCCTCGATGGTGGGAACCCCGAACTCGTCAAGGGTGACGACGACAGGCCCGTCGAGTCCCTTTAGCTCCGCGTCGCGCGCGGGGCGCGGCACGGAGGCGCGCAGCTTGGGCACGACGACGAAGAGCATCAGCAGCGTCACCCTGTGCTTCAAGACGACGCCGACCACGGACAGGATGAACAGGCCGAGGGCCGTCCACCTCAGGGGCTTCGACGGGATGCTGTTCAGCAGCCACGCCGCGCCCGCGACGAGAAGGACGCCCGAGCAAACGGCTAACGCGAGGGCCGACCAGTGTGCGCGCAGGAGCCGTTTGAAGGGTGACATAGGATTTTAAGGGGCGCGCGGGGTGAGGCGGAGTCGTCGTTCGGGAGCCGGCCGTCGCGCAGGCGTCGGGCCGCCTGCGCTTTCCTTCACCTGATTCGCACTTCCAGCTCGCCGCTCAAGGGGTCTTCGTTCTGGAGCCGCCACAGCGAGGCGTAGAGACCTTTGCGGGCGAGCAGTTTCTTGTGCGTCCCCTCTTCGATGACCTTTCCCCTTTCGAGGACGAGTATCCGGTCGGCCGAGCGGATGGTAGACAGCCTGTGCGCGATGATGAGGACGCTCTTGCCCGACGCCGCCGTGCGGAGCGACCTCTTGAGGGCCGCCTCCGTCTCGTTGTCGAGCTGCGAAGTCGCCTCGTCGAGGGCGAGTATGGACGCGCCGCCGAAGAGTTTCAGGAGCGCCCGCGCGATGGCGACGCGCTGCCGCTCGCCGCCCGACAGGCGCTGCCCGCGCTCCCCGACCTGAGCCTCCAGGCCGCCCGGCAGGGATTCGAGCAGGTTGAGCGCCTCCGCGTCGCGCAGCGCCCCGACCACCTGCTCCTGCGACGCGAACTGCTGGCTGTAGAGCACGTTCTCGCGCACGGTCCCCTGAAACAGGTGGACCTCCTGGCTGACCAGGCTGACCGCCGCCCGCAGGTCTTGCAGGTTCAACTCCCGTATGTCCGTGCCGTCGAGCAGTATCCGCCCGGAGTCCACGTCGTAGAAGCGCAGGAGGAGGTTGAGCAGGGTGCTCTTGCCGGAGCCGGTCGGGCCGACGATGGCGAGCGTCTCGCCGGCCGCCAGCTTGAAGGAGACGTTGTCGAGCACCTTCACCGAAGGGTCGTAGCCGAAGGAGACGTTCTCGAAGACGACCTCGCCGCGCACGCTCCCGGCGGGCAGCAGGGTCGGGCCGCTTTGAATGGTCGGCGTCGCGTCGAGGACTTCCGCCAGCTGCTCCGCCGAGTTGGCCGCGCCGTGATAGAGCCGCGTTATCTGCTCAACGTCCCTGAGCGCGGAGAGCAACTGCGGGAACAGGAAGGCCGAGAGCACGTACTTCTCTTTCGTCACCTTGCCGGTCGCGGCCAGGTAGCCGCCGTAGCCGGCGGTGAGAAAGAACCCGGCGTTGAAGAAGCTGTAGTTGAGCTGGGCCTGGATGGCCGAGGTCGAGACGGCTTCGAGCTGCGCCCGTGAATACTCCGCGTCGGACTCGCTCAGCCGCCGCGCCTCCCTCTGCTCGGCGGTGAAGCTCTTCACGTCGGCGATGCCGGTGAGGTTGTTTTCGAGCATCTGCGTGAAGTTGCCGGAGGCTTCGCCCGCGCGCGCGTAACGCTCGCGGGCCAGCCCGGCGTAGACGCGCGACGACAACATCACGAACGGCAGCGTGAGGAAGGTGAGTACGGCGAGCCCCGGCGAGGCGATGGCTATCAGGGCGCCGTAGACGACGATGACCATCCCCAGCTCGACCGCCTCGTCGCCCGCGCGCTCGACGAACTCCCTGATGCGCGCGGTGTCCTCCGTCACGAGGCTGATGAGGTGGCCCGTCCCGTAGCGGTCGAAGAAGGCCATGTCCTGCGTCTGAATCTTGGCGATCAGCGCGGTGCGCAGGTTGTGCTGGCTGTCCTGCGCGAGCCGCCGCCAAGCCTTCTTGCGGCGGTTGCGCGTGAGCAGCTCCGCGCCGACGAGCAGCAGCGTGAGCCCCGTCATGAAGAGGATGCGCGAGCCCTTGCCGACGAGCCCCAGGGCGCGCAGGAAAGCGGGGCCCTTCCCTTGCGCGGTGTTAAAGATGCCGACGAAGGAGAGCCCCAGGATGGCGCTGACGGTGTGGCCGATCATGGACAGCCAGACCGGCCCGACCAGTTCCCTGCGCTCGGGCAGGGAGAGCTTGACGACTCGCGTCAGAGGTGAGGCGGGGCTTGTGTTTGAATTTAGCTTGACGGCGCCGGACGAGATGTCGTCCAGGCAGTTGAGTATGATGGACTCGACGTGAAGGCCGACCGTTTCGGGAGCGTAGAGGACGAGGACCCTGCCGGAGACGGGGTTGGCGTGGGCGTCGAGGACGCCCGGGTACTCCAGCAACCCCCTCTCCAGCGCCTGCGCCAGACCGGGCTTGCGCCCAATCGCCTTCACCTCCCAACGCTCCCGCCCGCGCGTGGCCGAGAGCAGCCTGATGCCTGAAGTTACTTCCGGAGAGCCCCCTCTCCTGCCGGCCATTACATAACCTCCCGGTCATGCTCCGAAAGTTCCTGAGTGGCTTCGGCCGTCAAGTCGCCTATGTCTTCGATGGCTTGTTGTGAGACTTCCTTGACCACCACACTCGCCTTGAGGCCCAGCTTAATCCCCTCCTTAACGATGACCCTCCAGTTTTGGGCCAGCACCACCCCAGAGGCCAGCCCGGCGAGGCCGACGAACAACGTGCTCTTTTTCATCTTCGTTTCCGCTGACCACGTTTGATGAGGTTCTACTTCTTCGTCGTCGTGTCCGGCCCCCGCATCGCATCGTAGAGATTGTTGCCGGTGGTGGCCCGCGCGAACGAGTTGGCCGCGACGACGAGCAGCCCGACCGGGCCGAAAATCGCCCCCGCGACGATGCCGGCGACGGCGTGGATGCCCGCCTGTTTCATGTCGCCGTTAATGAGGTGGCTGCCACCCGGAATCACCGCCTCACTGGCGAACTGCAAGCCCGTCTTCACAGTTTGCAGATTCTCTGTTGCGTTCGGCATTTTTTCATCCTCCTCTGTGTGTCTAGCTAATACGGGCGAAGTTGGACCGCTCTTACGAGCACGGACTCCGCGCCGTGTCCTGACGACCCCTACCATAAATGAGATATCGCCCCCTTTTGCCTAACTGTATTCCTATCCTAATTTTTGCGCAAGGAATTTTTCGCCCTTACGAGCGCCGGGGCGGGCGCCGCCGGCCGCGACGCGCAAAAAAAAGGCCCCTTGAGCATATGCTTTAACTGCCGGCGTCCTCCGCCTCCAGGGCTTTACGCGCTCCCTCCATCTCCCGCTCCTCTTCCCGGCTCGGACTCGGGTAGTCGGCGTGGAAAGACTTCAGCTTTGAGGCGATGACCGAGGCCACGGCCGCCCGCGCGAACCAGCGGCTGTCGTCCGGGATGATGTACCACGGCGCCGTCTGCGTGCTCGTCCGCGCGAACGCCTCCTCGTAAGCCCTCATGTATTCGTCCCAGAAGGCACGCTCCTTGATGTCGCTCGAAGAGAACTTCCACCTCTTCTCGGGGCGGTCGATCCGCTGGAGCAGTCTCTCCCGCTGCTCCTCGCGCGAGAGGTGGAGGAAGAACTTCAGGACGTGGATGCCGTTCTCCACGAGGTAGCGCTCGAAGTCGTTGATCTGCCGGAAGCGCCTCTCCCAGAGGCCGTCGCCCAGCGCCTCTTCGGGGAGCCGCTGCCGCTCCAGCTTCTCCGGGTGCACCCGCTCCGCCAGGACGTGCTCGTAGTAGGAGCGGTTGAAGATGCCTATCTGCCCGCGCGCCGGCAACGCCAGGACGGCCCGCCAGAGGTAGTCGTGCCTGACCTCCTTCTCGGTCACCTCCTTGAACATCTTCACCTCGCACCCCTGCGGGTCGGCGGCCGACATCACGTGCTTGATGGTCGCGTCCTTCCCCGCGCCGTCCACCGCCTGGAAGAGGACGACTAGCCCGTAGTCGCCGTGCGCCATCATGATGTCCTGATACTTGGCGATCTCACCCGCGGCCCCCTCCATCCACGCCCGCGCCTCGTCCTCGTCGGGGAATCCACCCGTGAACTTCGGGTCGAAGTCGGCGAGGGCCGAGCCCTCGTCCGGCCTGTAAATGAACTGGGCAGTATCCATTCGCCTCTAACCCCCTTTGTTAGCGCCATCATGCCCGGTGTAGTTCTCTAATCTGTCACGGCCGAGGCGCGCGGGGCCGGGCAGCGGAAGGTGATGAAGGACTTCTACGTGAAGTACGCTGATAAACTAGGGAGGGTCTCCCTGCCACTCGGCGGTCCAGTAGTCGCCGGCGTCTTCGACGAGCCTGACCAGCACGTAATCGCCCGCCTTCAGTTCCTCGCCCTCGGGGACGCTCATGCGCGCGTGCCCAGAGTAGACCGTCTCTGTCAGCATCAACTCCAGCGTGGCCGACCCGCCCGCCACGCCCGTCACCTGCGCGTAACAGTCCCAGCCCGGCCGCGGCTCCTGGTATCCCTCCCGGGAAGTCCTCAGGCGCGGGAACTCATCGCCCTCACGGGCACCCGCCCCGTCCGGCCCCGCGGGGGCCAACCGCAGGACCAGCGCCGGGTGCTCTTCGCTCCCGTAGACGCCGACCGTGGGCGTGAGCGACGGGTGCCTCTCCAGGTGATAAATCTGCAACGAGTACAGACCTTCCTGCACGTCGAGCAACACCACGCCCTCGCCCGGCAGCCCCTCGCCGAAGAACTCGGCGCCGTCCGTGACCACGAGCCCGCCGTCGCTCACGCGCACCCGCTCCTCGAACGACTCGACGACACGTCCGCGCTCCTCGTCGCTCAGGTCTTCGGCCTGGAGCCTGACGTGGAAGGTGCCCTCGCCCGAGAGGATGAGCGTAAATTCGTTGCCCCCGCCCAGGCGGCGCAGCCGGGCCGCGGCGTCTGCCCACTCGCGCCCCCAGTCGCCGTCGCGCCCGGCCGCCTCTTCGGCGGCGCCGGGGTTGAGCGCGGCGTCCAGTTGTTCGACGAATTCGTCGCCGAGCGCGTCGGCGTGCGCCGGGTCGAGGATGACGATGCCGCCGGTGTCGCTGAAGAGTGTAAACGTGGCGCTTTCCATGCCGCTCCTTAACGCGCGGCTACTTACCTTTCGCCGCGCCACTGATTCACGCGATCAAAGCACTTCCACGTCAATCGGTTTGAAGCTGTAGTTGTTGGACTTTTCGGCCGAGCAT
This sequence comes from Pyrinomonadaceae bacterium, assembly GCA_035296285.1. Lineage (GTDB taxonomy): Bacteria > Acidobacteriota > Blastocatellia > Pyrinomonadales > Pyrinomonadaceae > QHXN01. The sequence continues at coordinate 7,974 of DATHBF010000092.1, forward strand.
GCGGTCACGCCGACGATCAGATCCGTCTCGGCGCGCAACACGATGTAGTCCCCGGCGCGGGAGGGCGGCGGGTCGATGCGCAGCTCGCCGGACGGGAGCACGAGAACGTTCATGAAGATGTTGAACGTCGTCGGGATCATGTCGGGCGACACGCCGAAAGGGGCGAGGTTCGTGGCCAGATTCTCGAAGCAGCTCGGGTGGTAATTGTGGTGGTCGTAAAGCAGCCTGAAGGTGTCGGGGCTGCAAGGCGTGAGGAGGAAGTCGTGCCGCCCGACGGTGTCCTCGACTATCGAAAACATCGGGCGGCTGCGGTTGGAATAGAGCGTGTGCCCGGTCGTCAGGTAGATCGTGTTGGCGTAGTCAATCGTCCGCCCCGAAGAGAGCCACTCGGACTTATCCTCCTGCGAGAACGCGGTCAAATCCGAGACCTGCTCGCCCCGCGGGTCGATGACCTTCAGGAGCTGCCCGCGCCCGAGTAAGAAGCCGACGCCGGTTTGCGGTTCCAGGTGGTAGCGGGTGGTCATATCGCGGTGCGCCCTTAATCCGTCGGCTTTTCGGCCGCGCCGCGCCGGGTGCTGAACGGGCAGCGCCAGCCTTCTTCGACGGCCCGGCCGGAGTACTGGCGCGCCTCGCTGGCTTCGCCGAAGTTGCTGAGGTTAGGGTTGAGCGAGCCCTGCAACTTGTAGTCACGCGCGCGCACGGTCGCCCGCAGCCGCTCGAACTGGTTCTGCTCGCGCAGCCGCTCGAACTGCTCGTGCGCGTTGAAGACGAGCGTCGGCCACGCGAAGCGGCGCGAGCGGCGTGAACTCGCGGGGTGCAGCCCGACGACGAAAAAGGCCGTCCCCGCGAAGCTGAAAGAGAAGCCGGGCTCCGCCGGGTCGCTGCTCACCCTCGGGTCCCACGCGTGGTGCGCGCTGTCGAGGTCGTGCAAACTCTGGAGCTGTGACCACAGAAGCTTTTCCCACTCAAGCTCGCCGATGGCGACGGCGGGCGCCGCGAAGCTGGCGACGTACGTCGCGTAATCAGTTCCAAAGGTCGGCCGCTCCTGCACGTACTCCCACAGGTCGCGGGCCAGCCCCGCGGTCGCCCCGTGAGAGTTCATCTCGGAGTAGAGGCCGAAACGATAGTTGTCGTGGTTGATCGCCGCCTTCCCACCGACGCACGGGAACTCGGCGTCAAGGACGTGCGCGCGGAACCCGTCGTGCACGACGCGCGCGAGGGCCGAGACACTCCGCCCCGGGTCGAGCGGGTGAACGAGTTCTCCGCCGCGCCGCGCGGCATACGCGCTGTGGGCGCGCGCCGCGTGGCCGTCGAACGGATTGAGTTGAAGTGCCGCCCTGATTGCTCGTGACATTCCCGCTTGTTATACGTAAAGCCCGTCCGACGCACGCCGCGGAGAGACGCCCGCATATCATGCTCACTCAAAATAGAAAGATTTTGTATAGATTACGTGGCAGGGAGCTTGTATTAAGTTAACGTCCGGGCGCGGACTTACGCGCGGCCGGCGAAATTCACGAAGTTAGAGACTCCGTGCCGGGGTCGCTGCGTACCCAAGCGTACATACACGGGGCCGGTGGCCCACGGGCGGCGGGCGCGGCGGAGCGCCCCGACGATGTTCCCGCGACGCGACATGAAAGCAGAAGACTTGCCAGGGTCCCGCGGCGCCGACGCCGCGCGCTGCACCTACCTGTTGACGATTCGCCGCGTCCGCTACGATGCGCGGGAGGCGCGCGGGTTCAGGGACTATTTCCGCACACTCGCGGCCGCGGGCTGCGAAGTGCTCGTCGTAGACGGCTCGCCGCAAGAGGTCTTCGCCGCACACGGGGAGGCGTGGCGCGGCGCGTGCGTCCACGCGCCCGTAGACCCGCAGTACAAGTACCTCAACGGCAAGGTCAACGGCATACACACCGGCGT
>DATHBF010000093.1:0-13416 GCA_035296285.1 Pyrinomonadaceae bacterium
CGCCGCGGGCGAGACCTACCAGCTCGCCTCCACGCAGATTCACTTCCGCATGGAGGGGCGCGAGATCGTCCGCGCCGGCACCTACGAGGAGTGGCGGAAGAACCCGGACCTGCCGCCGCCGCGCGCGCACACGGTCCCGCCCCAGCCGGCCGGCGAGAACCGCCAGCCGCTGGGCGGCGAGACCATGTACCCGAACTACGACTACTCGGACCAGCCCGACAAGGGCCTGCGCCGCTACAAGTGGGGGATGGCGATTGACATCTCCTCGTGCGTCGGCTGCAACGCCTGCGTCATCGCCTGCGTCGCCGAGAACAACATCCCCGTCGTCGGCAAGGAGCAGGTCGCGCGCTCGCGCGAGATGCACTGGCTGCGGGTCGACGCCTACTTCCGCGGGGCCGTGGACAGCCCCGACGGCGTCTACTTCATGCCCGTCCCCTGCATGCACTGCGAGAACGCGCCGTGCGAGCCGGTCTGCCCCGTCCACGCCACCGTCCACTCGGACGAGGGCCTGAACGACATGGTCTACAACCGCTGCGTCGGCACCCGCTACTGCTCGAACAACTGCCCCTACAAGGTCCGCCGCTTCAACTTCCTGCTCTACCAGGACTGGAACACGCCCAGCTTGAAGATGGTCCGCAACCCGGAGGTCTCCGTCAGGTCGCGCGGCGTGATGGAGAAGTGCACCTACTGCGTCCAGCGCATCGAGTACGCGAAGATCGAGGCGGAGAAGGAGCAGCGCCGCATCCGCGACGGCGAGGTCGTCACGGCCTGCCAGGCGACCTGCCCGACCGAGGCCATCATCTTCGGCGACCTCAACGACCCCGAGGCGAAGGTCTCGAAGCTGCACGCGCAGCAGAGCCGCTACGACCTGCTGGCCGACCTGAACACGCGGCCCCGGACCGTGTACCTCGCGGCGGTGCGCAACCCGAACCCGGCCCTCGTCCCGCAGCAGCAAGGGGGAGGCGTGAACAGCCATGAGTAGACTCGACCAGCCGCACGACGACGTTCGCATCCACACCACGCCCGCCGTCATCGAGCCCGGCCACACGTTCGGGACCGTGACGGACAAGATCAGCTCCATCGTCCTGCGGAAGCGGACGCCGCTCGCGTGGTACATCGGCTTCGCCGTCGCCTTCATGGTGACGCAGGTGCTGATGCTGACCATCGGCCACCTCGTCATGACCGGCATCGGCATCTGGGGCAACAACCAGCCGGTCGGGTGGTCGTTCGACATCATCAACTTCGTCTGGTGGATCGGCATCGGCCACGCCGGCACGCTCATCTCGGCCATCCTGCTGCTCCTCAGGCAGTCGTGGCGCACCTCCATCAACCGCTTCGCCGAGGCGATGACGCTCTTCGCCGTCGCCTGCGCCGGCCTCTTCCCGCTCCTGCACACGGGGCGGCCGTGGCTCGCCTACTGGCTCTTCCCCTACCCGAACACGATGGGGATGTGGCCGCAGTTCCGCAGCCCGCTGATGTGGGACGTGTTCGCCGTCTCGACCTACGCCACCGTCTCGGCCCTCTTCTGGTACGTCGGCCTCATCCCCGACCTCGCGACGCTGAGGGACCGCGCCCGCAGCCGCATCGGCAAGATCGTCTACGGCATGGCCGCTTTGGGCTGGCGCGGCAGCGCCCGCCACTGGGCGCGCTACGAGATGACGTACCTGCTGCTCGCCGGCCTCTCGACGCCCCTGGTGCTCTCGGTCCACACCATCGTCAGCTTCGACTTCGCCATCGGCATCATCCCGGGCTGGCACGCCACCATCTTCCCGCCCTACTTCGTGGCGGGCGCCATCTACGCCGGCTTCGCGATGGTGCTGACGCTGGTCATCCCCCTGAGGAAGTTCTACGGGCTCGAAGACTTCATCACGGAGCGCCACCTCCGGAACTCCGCCAAGGTCATGCTCGCCACGGGCCTCATCGTCTCCTACGGCTACATGCAGGAGACCTTCATGGCGTGGTACAGCGCCAACACCTACGAAGAGTTCATGATGCGGAACCGCTTCTTCGGCCCGTACGCGCTCTTCTACTGGGCGCTCATCCTGTGCAACGTGCTCGCCCCGCAGGTGCTCTGGATAAGGCGCATGCGCCACTCGAACCTCGTCCTCTTCGTCGTCGCCATGTTCGTCAACGTCGGCATGTGGCTGGAGCGGTTCGTCATCATCCCCATCAGCCTCCACCGCGACTTCCTGCCCTCCTCGTGGGGCAACTACCAGCCGACCATCTTCGACTTCTCGATGTTCTTCGGCACCATCGGCTTCTTCTTCTTCCTGATGTTGTTGTTCCTGCGCTTCCTGCCCGTCATCTCCATCTTCGAGATGCGGACGATGGTGCCCGAGGCGCAGCTCAAGGAGGAACACTGATGAGAAAGAGCACGCGCCCGCCGACCTACGGGCTGATGGCCGAGTTCGAGGACCCGAACGGCGTGGTCGCCGCGGCCCGCAGCGTCTACGAGGAGGGCTACCGCAAGATAGACGCCTTCTCGCCCTACCCCATCGAGGCGCTGTCGGAGGCCGTCGGCGTCCACTCGACGAGGATGTCGCTCATCGTCCTCGTCGGCGGCATCGTCGGGGGCCTGGCCGGCTACCTGATGCAGTACTACCTGCTGGCCGTGGACTACCCTTTGAACGTCGGCGGGAAGCCCTACCACAGCTGGCCCGCGTTCATCCCGATCACGTTCGAGACCACGATCTTGGGCGCGGCGCTCTCCGCCGTCTTCGGGATGCTGGCCCTGAACGGCCTCCCCGAGCCCTACCACCCGGTCTTCAACGCGCCGAACTTCGCCCTCGCCTCGCGCGACCGCTTCTTCCTGCTCGTCGAGTCAACGGACCCGAAGTTCGACCGCGACCGGACGGCCGAGTTCCTGCGCGGACTCGGCCCGCGTGAGGTGACAGATGTCGAACACTAAGAACAGTGGGCGGCGGGCGGCAGGCGGCAGGCAGTTACCTCGCGGGCTGCGTACTGCCCTCTACTGCCTGCTGACTGCTGCCTTCTGCCTCCTGTCCACGGGCTGCCGCATGGACATGCAGGACCAGCCGCGCTACGAGGCTTACGAGCCGGGCGACCCGAAGTTCTTCCGCGACGGCGCGGCCTCGCGCCCGCTAGCCGAGAACACGGTGCCGCGCGGCTTCCTGCGCGACGACGTGCTCCTCTACACGGGCCGCGCCGAAGGCCAGCCCGGCGCGGGGCCGATGTCGGGCGGCTCGACGGGCGGGGTCGGCACCGCGACGCCGAACACGGCCTCGACGACGGCCGGCACGATGACGCAAGTCTCCGGCGACCCGAACGTGCGCGGCAACGTCGCGGGCGGCATCCCCGGCGCGAACGCCGGCACGGGCGGCCCCGACATCTTCCCGGCCTCGGTCCCGATTGACGAGGCGACGCTCGCCCGAGGCCGCGACCGCTTCAACGCCTACTGCTCGATGTGCCACGGCGCGGCCGGCGACTCCGACGGCATGATCGTCCGCCGCGGCTTCCAGCGGCCGCCCTCCTTCCACGAGGACCGCTTGCAGGAGCCGGCCTCCTCGGCCGCCCACTTCTTCGACGTGATAACGAACGGCTGGGGCGCCATGCCCTCCTACGCCGAGATGATCCCGCCGCGCGACCGCTGGGCCATCATCGCCTACGTCCGCGCGCTGCAACTGAGCCGCAAGATGAGCGCCAACGAGCTGTCGCCCGAGGAGCGCGGCCGGGTGGAGACGGACGCGCGGCAGGCCGGGCCGCCGCAGTCGGGCACGCAGACCCAGGGCGAACCCCAGAGAGGGGGCGTGAGGCACTGAAGATGGCTGAGACCCTGTACGAAAGAGACGCCTTCGACGCCCCCGACTCCGTCGGGCGCTACCGCGGCCGCGCGCTCGTGGTCGGCGCGGTCTTCTTTGTCGCGGCGGCCGTGTTCGCCTTCCTGCAGGGCGGGCCGGTCGGGCTCTTCCGCGCCTACCTAGTCGGCTTCTTCCTCGTGACGGGCGTCGCCGTCGGGAGCCTCGCCTTCCTGATGCTCGGGCACATGTCGGGCGGCGCCTGGGCCTTGACGAGCCGCCGGCTCCTTGAGGCGGCGACGCGCACGCTCCCGCTCTGCCTCGTCCTGTTCATCCCCGTCGTCGTCTCGCTCTTCGTCCACCAGCCGGGGCACGACGGCGGGCACGGCGTCTCGCTCTACGAGTGGTCCGACCCCGAGGTCGTCGCGCACGACCCGGCGCTCAGGCACAAGAGCGTCTACCTGAACTGGTGGTTCTTCATCCTGCGCGGGCTCATCTGCTTCGGCGTCTGGATCGCGCTCGCCTACTTCCTCAACCGCTGGTCGGCCGAGCAGGACGGGACGGGCGACCCGCGCATCCGGCGCAAGATGCAGGACATCTCCGGCCCCGGCCTCCTCCTCTTCGGCCTGACGGTGACGTTCGCCGCCATCGACTGGGGGATGTCTCTGGAGCCGCACTGGTTCTCGACCATCTACGGCCTCATCGTGATGGCCGGGTGGGGGCTGTCGGGGCTCGCCTTCGCCATCACGGTCGCGGCCTTCCTCTACCGGCACGAGCCGATGGCGCACGCCTACCAGCCTCTGCACTTCCACGACTGGGGCAAGCTCCTGCTGGCGTTGACGATGCTCTACGCCTACTTCTCCTTCTCGCAGTTCCTCATCATCTGGGCGGGGAATTTGCCGGAGGAGATACCGTACTACCTGCGTCGCCTGCGCGGCGGCTGGCAGTACGTCGGGCTCGCCGTCATCCTCTTCCACTTCGCGCTCCCCTTCGCGCTGCTGCTGTCGAGGGCGCGCAAGCGCGCGCCGATGCGGCTGCGGCGGGTGGCGCTGCTGATGCTGGTGATGAGGGTGGTGGACCTCGTCTTCCTGTTCGCGCCGTCGGCGCACCAGGGCGGGACGGCCGAGTTCCACCCGAGAGAGATTGTGACGGTCTTCGTCCCGATGGTCGGGATGGCCCTGGGCGTCGGGGGCATCTGGCTCTGGTTCTACCTGGGGCAGTTGGCCGCGCGCCCGCTGCTGCCTCTGGGCGCCCCCGACCTTGAGAAGGCGCTCTCGGCCGCCGAAGGCCACTGACGCCGAGTTTCATTTCGAGGTTTTATGGCTCACGGTAAACGCAAGCGGGACAGCATCCACGAGACGCCGGACGTGTCCTACATCACGAACCCGGACGTGGCGCACGAGGTGTCGGACGTGAGCGTCCGGCCGCTGCTCTGGTTCGTCTTCGGGCTGACGCTCTTCACGGCGGCGATGGCGGTGCTGATGTACCTGACCTTCATCGTGCTGGAGAAGCGCGAGGAGGCGGCCGAGCGCAGGCCGTCGCCGCTGGCCCGCCGCGGCGACGAGACGCTGCCGCCCGAGCCGCGCCTCCAGCTCGCGCCCGGCTTCGGCTTCACCACCGAGCAGGGCCAGAGAGTCCCGCTCTCCTACGACGCCGAGGGCCGAACCGACCGCGCGCCCGGCCCCGAGTCCGAGTACCTGATGGTGCGCGAGGAGTGGGACCGGAAGCTGAAGACCTACGGCTGGGCCGACCAGGAGGCCGGCACCGTCCGCGTCCCCATCGAGCGGGCCATGCGCGCCTACGCCGAGCGCCAGCGCGCCAAGATGCAGGCCCGGCAGCCCGGCGCACAGCAGCCGTTGCCGCAGCCGGCGCCTTCGCCCGCGCCCGGCACGCAGCCTTCGCAATCCAGCTCCGGCCAGCAGTCGGAGCGCCAGCACCCTTAGGGCGGCCGGAGTTCGAGAAAGCAGTTTTGAAGATGAGTTTGAGAAGTAAGAGATTGACGGTTCGCACGCTCGCGGCGCTCGCGGCGCTCCTCTGGGCCGCGCACCTCGCGGCGCCCGGCGCGACGGCGCAGTACGGGACGGCGCCGCGCCCGGTCGAGCGGACGGGCACGCCCGAGGCGCTCAAGGCCGTCCGCGTCGAGCAGAAGCTCGGCTCGCAGTTGCCGCTCGACGCCACGTTCCGCGACGAGTCGGGGCGCGAGGTCCGCCTCGGCCAGTACTTCAATGATAAGCCGGTCGTGCTCGCGCTCGTCTACTACGAGTGCCCGATGCTCTGCAACCAGGTCTTGAACGGGCTGGTCGGCTCTCTGACGGCCGTCCCCTTCAAGCCGGGCAAGGATTTCGAGATCGTCACCGTCAGCTTCGACGCGCGCGAGACGCCCGAACTCGCGGCCAAGAAGAAGGAGACTTACATCCGCCGCTACGGCCGCGCCGAGGCCGTCGGCGGCTGGCACTTCCTGACGGGCGACAAGGCGCAGATCGACCGCGTCGCCGAGGCGGCCGGCTTCGGCTACGCGTGGGACGAGCCCACGCAGCAGTTCGCGCACGGCTCGGCCATCATGGTCTCGACGCCGAAGGGGCGCCTGTCGCACTACTTCTACGGCATCGAGTACGCGCCGAAGGATTTGCGCCTCGCGCTCGTCGAGTCGTCCGAGGGCAAGGTCGGGTCGCCCGTGGACGAGCTGCTTTTGTACTGCTACCACTACGACCCGGCGACGGGGAAGTACGGCGCCGCCGTCATGAACATTCTGCGGGCGGCCGGGGTGCTGACGATCATCGGCGTCGTGGCGCTCATCCTGTACCTGCGGCGGCGCTCGCGCGACCCCGAGCGTTGGGAAGAGCAGATCGGCGCCGGCGGGGCGGCGTGAAGTGCTGCGCGTCCGGCGGATTCATCCCTCAAGGGGAGGGGAGTTTGAGTGAGCCTGATTAGAGCCATGACGTTAGCGCAAGTGACGGTGCCGTTCGCGCCCGAGCAGGCTTCGACGTTCGCCCCCGAGGTGGACGCCCTCTACGCCTACCTGTGGGCGCTCACCATCTTGGTCTCGGGGGCCGTCACGGCGCTCATCATCTTCTTCGCCATCAAGTACCGGCGGCGCCAGGCGGGCGAGCTGCCGCGGCCCCGCGCCGGCTCGATGGTCCTGGAGCTGACCTGGACCATCATCCCGCTGCTGATCTCGATGACGATCTTCGTCTGGGGCGTCAGCATCTTCTTCAGGATGTACCGTGCGCCGCGCGAGGCGATGGAGGTCTTCGTCGTCGGCAAGCAGTGGATGTGGAAGTTCCAGCACCAGACGGGGCAGCGCGAGATTAACGAGCTGCACGTCCCCGTCGGCGCCCGCGTCCGCCTGACGATGACGACCGAGGACGTCATCCACAGCTTCTACGTCCCGGCCTTCCGCGTGAAGATGGACGTGGTGCCGGGCCGCTACACGCAGACGTGGTTCGAGGCGACCAAGGCGGGCCGCTACTACATGTTCTGCGCCGAGTACTGCGGCACGAACCACTCGGGCATGGGCGGCTACGTCGAGGTCATGGAGCCGGCCGCCTACCAGCAGTGGCTCGCGGGCGGCACCGGCTCCGAGTCGGCCTCCGCCCAGGGGCGCAAACTCTTCCAGGACCGCGGCTGCGCCTCCTGCCACCAGGTTGACCCCGGCGGGCAGCAGGGCCGCGGGCCGACCCTGTACAACCTCTTCGGCAAGCAGCAGGCCATCCAGGGCGACGGCACCGTGACCGTGGACGAGACCTACGTCCGCGAGTCCATCCTGAACCCGCAGGCGAAGCTCGCCGCCGGCTTCCAGCCCATCATGCCGACCTACCAGGGCCAGCTCAGCGAGGAGCAGGTCTTACAGCTCATCGCCTACATCCGCTCGCTCGCGCCGCAGCAGCAGAACGCCCCGGCCGGCGGCGGGGGCGGCCAGCGCGGCGGCCCCGGCGAGGGCGGCGGGGCGGTGACGACGACGGGCCAGAGCCCGGACGTTCAGCGCTCGAACCCCATCGGGCCGACGCAGCCGCGCCCCTCGCAGGGCGGCGGGTCGCCGGGCTCCACGGGGCCGGGAGGCGCGCGCGCGCCCGCTGGTACGAACCCGCAGCCGCCCGGCAACCCCTGAGAGGCGGAAGTTTTGAAGCGCCCGTTTGGAGAGCAAGGCAGGTCTTAGGAAAGACGCGATTATGAGCAACCAACTGACGACGGAGGCCAGGGGGCAGGAGTGGCGCAGCCGCTTCCCGACGGTCAACTACCTGAACGCCGACTACGGCATCAAGTCCTGGCTGCTGACGAAGGACCACAAGAGGATCGCGCTCCTCTACCTCCTCTCCGTGACCTTCTTCTTCGCGCTCGGGGGCGCCTACGCCGCGGCCATCAGGCTCGAACTGCTCACCCCGCAGGGCGACCTCATGCAGTCGCACACCTACAACAAGGTCTTCACGCACCACGGCATCATGATGGTCTTCTTCTTCATGATCCCGGCCATCCCGGCGGTGCTCGGCAACTTCCTCGTCCCGCTCATGATCGGCGCCAAGGACCTCGCCTTCCCGCGCATCAACCTCCTGAGCTGGTACGTCTACATGGTGGGCGCGGCCCTCACGTTCGCGGCGCTCCTGGCGGGCGGCGTGGACACGGGCTGGACCTTCTACGTCCCGTACTCGACGAGTTACTCGAACACCTTCGTCATCCTCGCCGGCCTCGGCATCTTCATCAACGGCTTCTCGTCCATCCTGACGGGCCTGAACTTCATCGTCACCGTCCACACCATGCGCGCGCCGGGCATGACGTGGTTCCGCCTCCCGCTCTTCATCTGGTCGAACTACGCGACGAGCCTCATCATGATTCTGGGCACGCCCGTCATCGCCATCACGGTGCTGCTCCTGGCGCTCGAACGGCTCGCGCACATCGGCATCTTCGACCCCCGCCTCGGCGGCGACCCCGTGCTCTTCCAGCACATGTTCTGGTTCTACTCGCACCCGGCCGTCTACATCATGATCCTGCCCTCGATGGGCGTCGTCTCGGAGCTGATCGCCACGCACACGCGGAAGCCCATCTTCGGCTACTCGTTCGTGGCCTTCTCAAGTTTGGCAATCGCGGTCTTCGGCTTCCTCGTCTGGGGCCACCACCTGTTCACGTCGAGCCAGTCGGTCTACGCCGGCATGATCTTCTCGATCATCTCCTACATCGTCGCGGTGCCCAGCGCCGTCAAGGTCTTCAACTGGACGGCGACGATGTACAAGGGCTCGCTCTCCTACGACACGCCGATGCTCTACGCCTACGCCTTCGTCGGGCTCTTCCTCATCGGCGGCATGACGGGGCTGTTCCTCGCGGCGCTCGGCCTCGACATCCACGTCCACGACACCTACTTCGTCGTCGCGCACTTCCACTACGTGATGGTGGGCGGGACCGTGATGGGCTACCTCGGCGGCCTGCACAACTGGTGGCCGAAGATGACGGGGCGCATGTACCCGGAGGGCTGGGCGCGCTTCGCGGCGCTCGTCATCTTCGTCGGCTTCAACCTGACCTTCTTCCCGCAGTTCCTCCTCGGCTACATGGGCATGCCGCGCCGCTACCACGCCTACCCCGTCGACGAGCCGCTCTGGCAGGTCCTGCACGTGGCGTCGTCGGGCGGCGCCAGCATCCTCGCCATCGGGATGCTGATACCGGGCATCTACTTCATCTGGTCGATGCGCTACGGCCGCTTCGCGCCGGCCAACCCCTGGCCCGCGACGGGGCTGGAGTGGAGGACGCCGAGCCCGCCGCCGACCGAGAATTTCATCACCACCCCGGTCGTGACGTGGGAGGCTTACGAGTTCCGGCCCATCGAGGAGATGAAGGTCGTCGGCCCCGGCGAGCCCGACCAGCCCGTCGGCGGCCAGCACCCCATTAACCGCGGCGCCGAGCCGGAGACGAGGGAATAAAAGCAGTTTCGAGGAGGGTTTCGAGTTGGCAACACACGCGGATGCAGTGGAGGCGCACGGCCACGGGCACGAGTCGGCTCACTCGGCCCTGGCGCACCACTTCGACAACCTTGAGCAGCAGCGCGAGGCCGGGGCGCTCGGGATGTGGGTCTTCATCGCGCAGGAGGTGATGTTCTTCGGCGGGCTCTTCCTCGCCTACCTCATCTACCGGATGAAGTACCCGACGGCCTTCATGGCCGCGAGCAACCACCTCGACTGGAAGATCGGCACCTTCAACACGGCCGTGCTCATCACGTCCTCCCTGACGATGGCGCTCGCCGTCTGGGCGACGCAGGTCGGGCGCTCGCGCAAGGTGCAGGTCGGCTTCATGGCGGCGACCGTCCTGCTCGGCCTCGTCTTCCTCGGCGTCAAGGCTTACGAGTACAACGACAAGTACGTCCACGGCCTGATCCCCGTCGCCGGCCTCTTCAACCCCGAGCCCAAGCTGGTCCAGGAGTGGACCGAGGCGGGCGTCACGGTCCAGAACGTGCAGATGTTCTACTGGCTCTACTTCGCCATGACGGGCCTGCACGCGCTGCACATGATCATCGGTGTCGGCATCATCGCCCCCATCATGTGGTTCGCGTGGCGCGGGCGCTACTCGCCCGAGTACCACGCCCCGGTCGAGAACTTCGGCCTCTACTGGCACTTCGTTGACATCATCTGGATTTTCCTGTTCCCGCTCCTCTACCTCCTGGGCGTGCACTTCGGGAAAGGGCACTGACCATGTCGGAACACATCGTCCCACGCTCGACTTACTTCATCATCTTCGCGGCGCTGCTGGTGGGGACCGCGGTGACCGTCTTCGCCGCCCGCATTGACTTCGGGCCGATGAACGACCTCATCGCCATGACCATCGCGGTCACGAAGATGTCGCTCGTGCTGCTCTACTTCATGCACGTCCGCTACAGCTCGCGCCTCATCTGGGTCATCGTCGCCGCGATGTTCTTCTGGCTCGTCATCATGCTCACGCTGACGCTGGCCGACTACGGCAGCCGCGACCGGTTCGGCCCGCAGAGTCCCTCGAACTACACGCTCTGACGCGCCCGCCCGTGTTGTAAAATGAAGCCCGGCGCATCCGCCGCCTCGGGTCAACTCCCGAGGCGGACGCGAGCGCCGGGCCTTCTCGTATGCACCTTCTGCTCAGGCGCGTCATCACGGCCGTCATCCGCTTCGCGCTGCGCGTCTTCTTCAGCCGCGCCGAGGTCGTGGGGCGCGAGCGCGTGCCGCGCGAGGGCGCCGTGATGTTCGTCCTCAACCACCCGAACGGGCTCGTTGACCCGTGCTTCCTGCTCTGCTTCGCGCCGCGCCGCGTCTCCTTCCTCGCCAAGTCGCCGCTCTTCCGGATGCCGGTCATCGGCCTCTTCGTCCGCGCGCTCGACTCCATCCCCGTCTACCGCAAGCAGGACGAGGGCGCGGACGCCTCGGGGCGCAACCGCGAGACCTTCGACCGCTCGGCCCGGCTCCTGCGCCGCGGCGGCACCATCGCCATCTGCCCCGAAGGCGCCTCGCACAGCGAGCCCTCGCTGCTGCCGCTGAAGTCCGGCGCCGCCCGCATCGCCCTCGGCGCCGTCTCCGTCCGCGGCGCTGACCCTCAGCCGCTCGGCCTGCACGTCGTGCCCGCCGGCCTCTACTACACGGCGAAGGGCACGTTCCGCAGCGGCGCGCTCCTGTACTTCGGCGAGCCGATACCGGTCGAGCCCGTCGGGCTTGACGAGGACGGCGAGCCGCCGCGCGAGCTCGTGCGCGAGCTGTCGGACCGCATCGCGGAGGCGCTTCGGTCGCTGACGCTCAACGCCGACCGCCACGAGGCGCTGGCCGTCGTCGCCCGCGCCGAGCGCATCTTCTCTTCGGGGGAGGAGGACGAGGGGCAGAGTCTTGAGCGGGAGTTGCGGCGGCGGCGGCGCTTCGTCGAGGGCTACGCCTTCCACCGCGTCCACTCGCCCGAGCGGCTGGAGGCCCTGGAGCGGCGCATCCGACAGTACGAGGAGGAGCTGAGGCAGTCGGGCATCGAGGACCCGCGGCAGCTCTCGACCGCCGCCGTCTCGGAGTACGCGCGGCCGTGGCAGCTGGTGTCGCGCGCCGCGCTCTTCGCGCTGGCGGCCCCGGCCGCGCTCGCCGGGGCGATTCTGCACTACCCGGCCTACAGGCTCGCCGGCTTCCTCGCCACCAAGTTCTCGCAGAGCTACGAGGACGTGCTCTCGACCTTCAAGATCGCCGCCGCGCTCCTGCTCTTTCCCCTGACGTGGGCGCTGGCCTCCGCCGCGCTCTACTACTTCGGCGGGTGGCGTTGGGCGCTCGCGGGGCTCCTTGTCGCGCCGCTCGCCGGCTACGCGGCCCTGCGCACGCGCGAGGAGTTCGACCGCTTCGTGGCCGGCGCCCGCGCCGTCCTCTTCTTCGTCACCGAGCGCCGCTTCTTCCGCCAGCTCCTCGAAGAGCGCCGCCGCATCCGCCGCGAAATCCTCGACCTCGCCGACGAGGCCGACCGCGCCCTCGGGCAGAATTAAAGAGCCTTCAATAGATCGTCCGCCGCGGCAGCTCCCTCGGGAAGCCGTGCACGCCCATCCGCCCAAGCTCGGCCTCGGCGGCGATGTAGCCGAAGCTGGTCCGCTGCGGCCGGAGCATGAGGTCGAGGAAGAGGTGGAGCGCCTTCTGGGGGCGGCCGTTGTAGATGTGCCAGTTGCCGACGCCGTAGACGATGGTGGCGTAGCCGACGGCCGTCTTGTCCTTCGACGCGTAGGCGAGCAGTTGGTCGGCGTCCCGCTCGCCCTTGTACATCAGGAGCAGGCGGTGGTAGTCGCCGTTCTCGATCACGTCCATCCCGGAGCCGATGGGTTCGAGCACGCGCCGCGCCTCCTCGTCCCGTTTGAGGCGGCGCAAGGTCATGTAGAGCCAGTGCGAGGTGGCGACCAGCATGTCCGGGTTCAGCGAGAACTTCTCGCACTCGCGGAAGGCCCGCCGCGCCCGCTCGAAGTCGCCCGACAGGTAGTGAGCCAGCCCGAGGTGGTAGAAGACGTTCGACTTGAGCGTGCTGGTGGGGACGCCGCGCGCGTTCGGCAGCCCGTCGGGCTCGACCTCGTCGGCGCGGCCGCGCACGAGCGAGGCCGCCTTCTCCAAGTCCCTGACCGCCTCGGCGAACCGCCGCGTCGTGATGAGGCGGTGGCCGCGGTGGCGGTAGAGCCGCGGGTCGCGCCGGTGGCGGCTTATGCCCTCGGTGTAGACGGCTATCGCCTCGTCGAATCGGCCGAGGTAGGCCGTCCGCCGGCCGAGCCAGATGCAGGCGTCGGCGTCCTTCGGGTCCTTCTCGTAGCGCGCACGCGCCTCGGCGAGTCTCCGCTCGGCGTCGCGCCGCGCCTCGGGCGAGAGCGGCGGCGCCTTGTAGACTTCCGGAGGCACCCGCACCGGCGGCAACCTCAAATCCTTTATCATGCTGCCCTTCGTGCCGCCGCCCTCCTGCGCCGCCGACGGCGCGGGCGGCGCGGAGAGCAGCGCCAGCATGAACACGGCGCCCGTCGTCAATTTCATGAGTCGTCCCGCTCCAATCATCTCAGCACGAAGTCGTAAGTGAGGATGCCCGTGACGCGGACGGGCTCGCCGTTCACTCGGGCCGGCGAGAAGCGCGCCCGCCGGGCCGCCGCCTCCGCCGACGGGCGCAAACGCTCTGGCCCCGCGACGGCCTCGGCCGTCACGACCTTTCCCTCCTCGTCAACTAAGAC
>DATHBF010000094.1:0-25857 GCA_035296285.1 Pyrinomonadaceae bacterium
CGAGCGTGATGTAGTCGCCGGCCGGCGCCACGTCGGCGCCGCGGACGGGGAAGAGCGTCAGGTTCTTGTAGGTGACCGGGGCGAGCAGCGACCAGCCGGGGTTCGGCCGCCCGCCCCCGTGCGGCCGACCCTTCGCCGCGACCGCGCCGCCGAGCGGCGAGCGCCCCGACAGCAGCGCCGAACAGATCAACACGCCCGCGCACAGCAACGCGCAGGCAATCCTCAGACCCCGAACGTGACTCATAAGATAGTTGCCTCCTGGACTTCGGTTTCGTTCGCAGGCCGGCGCGCGCACTTCGGACGGCGGAGGCGAGGTGCGATGGGCCGTCTCGGCAAGACCAGTCCGGGGCTGCTGGCTCGACTCTCACGGCGCGAAGCCTGTCGGAGTGTGAACGCGTCCGGGCCGAACTTCTTGCGGCAAAGAAAAGTCCCCGCACCCTCGGGCGTGGTGCGGGGACTCTCTTCCGTCTTCGGCGTCCGGCTCAGTCGCCGGCCGGGTAGGCGAGGAGCAGCGCGGCGTAGAGCCGCTCGGATAAAGTTTGACTTCTAAAGGGAGCGCGCCTCAAACTTTTCGGCCCTCACGCCCCGGAGAGGAGGTTCCGTGGCCGCCGCCGCCGGGCGTCTCGATGCGGACGCGGTCGCCGGGGCGGAGGTCGCGCGAGCCCTTGGCGTCGAGTTTGAGGCGGCGGCCGTCGCGGATGACCGAGTCGCGCCCCGTCAGGCCGTCGCCGCCCCCGTCGAGCCCGTAAGGGGCGCGGCGGCGGCGGTCTGCGAGCAGAGACATGCGCGCGGGCACGAGCGTTTCTATCTCGCGGACGACGCCGTCGCCGCCGCGCGCGCGCCCACGCCCGCCCGAGCCGCGCCGCAGCGAGTAAGCGCGCACGCGCAAGGGGTACGCGTATTCGAGCGCCTCGGCCGGCGTGTTCAGGCTGTTGGTCATGTGCGTGTGGACGCCGCTCACGCCTTCGAGGCCGGGGCGCGCGCCCATGCCGCCGGCAATCGTCTCGTAGTAGGCGAACTCGCGGCCCGTGCGCGGGTCGGTGCCGCCGACGGTCAGGTTGTTCATCGTGCCCTGGCTGGCCGCGGGGACGCGCGAGGGGAGCGCCGGTGCGAGGGCCTTGAAGAGCACGTCAACGAGGCGCTGCGAAGTCTCGACGTTGCCGCCCGCGACCGAGGCCGGGTGCGCGGCGTTGACGACGGTGCCGGCGGGCGCGACGACTTCAATCGGCTCCATCAGCCCCGCGCTCGCCGGCACCTCCTCCGCGCCGACGAGGCAGCGGAAGACGTACGCGACGGCCGAGACCGTGATCGCCTCGACGGCGTTGACCGGCCCCGCGACCTGCGGCGCGCTCCCCGTGAAGTCCACGACGGCGCGCTCGCCTTTGACAGTCACGCGCACGCGCAGGACGACTTCCTCTTGACCGACGCCGTCCGAGTCGAGAGCATCTTCGGCCTCGTACGTGCCGTCGGGAATTGCGCGGACGGTGGCGCGCATCATCCGCGCGGAGTATTCGATAAGACGGCCGGCGTACTCGGCCGCCTCCGCGAGCCCCGCGCGCCCGACTATCTCAAGCAGCCGCGCCGCGCCCGTCTTCAACGAGCCTATCTGCGCCTCGAAGTCGGCACGCCTCTCGCGCTCGACGCGCACGTTCGCCATCACGAGCCGCATCACGTCCTCGACCACGCGCCCCCCGCGCACCAGACGCACGGGCGGGATGCGCAGGCCCTCGCCGTACACGTCGGTCGCCATCCCCATCGAGCCCGGCGTCGCCCCGCCCACGTCCGCGTGGTGCGCGCGGTTTGCCACGTAAAAAATTGCTTCTTCTTTTAGAAAGACGCCTGCGACGAGCGTCACGTCGGGCAGGTGCGTGCCCCCGGCGAAGGGGTCGTTGAGGACGACAACGTCGCCGGGGCCGGGCGGCGTCTCTCGGAGCGCGGCGGCGACGGCCATCGGCATCGAGCCGAGGTGGACGGGCATGTGGTCGCCCTGCGCGATGACGCGGCCGCGCGAGTCGAAGACGGCGCACGAGTAGTCGCGCCGCTCCTTGATGTTGGGCGAGTGGGCGGTGCGCCGCAGGACGAGCCCCATCTCCTCCGCGACCGAGGTGTAGAGGGCGCGGTAGATTTCCAGCGTCGTCGGGTCGAAATTTCCTCTGCGTGTCATAGCTCGATGATGAGGTTGCCGGCACCGTCCAGAAACGCGCGCGCGCCCTGCGTGACGAGCGTCGTCGAAGAATACTCGGTGACGACGCAAGGCGTTTGGAGGCGCGCGCCGGGCCTTAACTGCTCGCGGCGGTAGACGGCCACCTCGCGCGCGCCGCCCTCGAAGTAAACGCGCGCCGTGCGGTGCGGCGCCGTAACCTTCGTCGAAGCGCGGACGCGACGCGCCGGCCCCTCTTCCAATTTTTCCACCAGCCCCGACGAGCGCAGACGCGCGCTGACGATTTCGACCGCGCCCGAGGTCTGCGCGTAGCCGTAGCGCGCCTCGTGCTCGCGGTGGAAGCGTTCCGACAGCCCGCGCCCGCCGCCCCACTCGACCTCAAGCTCGAACGACTGGCCGCGGTAGCGCGCGGCCACGGTCCGCTCGTGCCGCTGCCTCGCCTGCTCAAAACCTTCGCGCTTCAAGGCCGCGCGCGCCGCCCGCTCCATCTCGCGGAAGTGGCGCTCGATTGCCGCCCCGGCCCGCGGCCCCTCTTCGAGCATCAGGGTGCGGCTCGTATTCTTCACCACGTCGGCGCGCAGGCACCCCACCGCCGAGAGGGCGCCGGGGTCGCGCGGCACGACGACGCGCGGGACTCGCAAGCCGCGCGCAAGCTCCGCGGCGTGCAGGCCGCCCGCGCCGCCGAAGGTGACGAGCGTGAAGGCGCGCGGGTCGTGGCCGCGCTCGACCGAGACGGCCCTGAGCGCACGCTCCATGCCGGCGTTGACGACGCGCACCACCCCGAGCGCCGCCTCCTCCGCCGACACCGCGCGCCCCGCCGCCGCGGCCATCTCGCCCGCCAGCCCCGTCAAAGCCTTTCTCGCCCGCGCTTCATCCAACGGAAAGTCGCCGCCGAGCAGGTCCGCTCCGCCGAACCTTCCGAGCACCAGATTCGCGTCCGTCACCGTCGGCAAAAGCGAGCGGCCGTAGCAGGCGGGGCCGGGGTCCGCGCCCGCCGACTCCGGCCCGACGCGCAGGCTTCCGCCCGCGTCAACGCGCGCGATGGAGCCGCCGCCCGCGCCGACCGTGTGGATGTCGAGCACGGGCACGGCTACGGGGAGGCCCGACACCGCGGCCTCGTTCGTCAGTCGCAGCCGCCCGCCCGCGCACAGCGCCACGTCGGTCGAAGTGCCGCCCATGTCGAAGGTGATAACGTCAGGCAAGCCCGCGCCGACGGACGCGTGCGTCGCCCCGACCACGCCGCCCGCCGGCCCCGAGAGGATGGTGCGCACCGGCTCGTCTGCCGCGACCCCGGCCGAGATACTCCCGCCCGAAGACTGCATCACGCGCAGGCGGCGGCCCGGCAAGTGCGCGCCGAGCCTTGAGAGGTAAGCGCCCATCAACGGCTGCAAGCAGGCGTTGATGGCGACGGTCGAAGTTCGCTCGTACTCTCTGTATTCCGGGAGGATGCGGTGCGAGATTGAAAGAGGTACGTCGGGGAGTTCTTCGCGCAGGGCGTGCTCGATCCTGCGCTCGTGCGAAGCGTCGGCGAACGAGAAGAGCAGGCAGACGGCGATTGACTCTGCGCCCGCCCGCTTGAGCTTTCTGACGAGCGCGCTCACCTCCCCGTCGTCAAGCTCCTCGATAACCGAGCCGTCCGCGCCGATTCTCTCGCGCACGCCGAACCTCAGAGCTTCGGGGACGAGCGGCGCCGGCCGCGACCACCCGAGGTCGTAGAGACGCGCGCGCGCCTGACGGCCGATGACGAGCACGTCCTCGAACCCCTTCGTCGTGACGAGCGCCGCGCGCGCGCCCCTGCGTTCGAGCAGCGCGTTGGTCCCGACGGTCGTCCCGTGGACGACTTCGAGGTCGCGGAGCCGCGCGCCCGTCTCGCGCGCCACGCGCCTCAAGCCCTCGGCGATGGCGCGCGAAGGGTCGTCCGGCGTCGAGGGCAGCTTGAAGACGACGGCGCGGCCGCCCGTCTGCGCGACGAAGTCCGTGAACGTCCCCCCCGTGTCAACGCCGACGCGGACGCGCTTCTCTCCCCCGCCCTTCATCACTGCGTGACGGTCACGCGGCAGCCGCCCTCGTGCGCGGCGCGGGCCGCGTCGAGGACGAGCTGGATGTGGTGGCCGTCGTCGAAGGTGGCCGCCGCCTCGACCGCGTTGCGGCCCTCGCCGAGCGCCGCGACTATCTCGCGGGCGAAGACGGTGAAGCCGCGCGACCACTCGGTGTCGCGCATCCCTTCGGCGAGCGGCGCCTGCTCGGTCTCGACCCTCTGCCAGTCGCCGCCGCCCGGCTCCGCGCGCAGCAGCTCGCCCGCGCCGGAGAGGCTCAAGGAGCCTTCCGAGCCGAAGACCTCGACGCGGTGCTCGGGCCGCCCCGGCTCGACGCCCGAGAGCGCGACGACGCCCGTCGCCTTCTCCGTCGTCTCCCCGTCTGAGAAGTGAAGGAGGAGGTTCGCTTCGTCGTCGGTCGTGACCTGTCGCGAATGACCACCCGGCGCGGGCAGTTCGAGGACGTGCGTGGAGAGCGTGGCCGAGACGTGCGAGACGCGCGACCCGAGAAGCCAGTGGAGCGTGTCGACGGCGTGCGAGCCGATGGCGCCGAGCAGGCCGCCGCCGGCCGCGGCGTCCGCCCACCAGTTCCACCTGCGCTGCGGTGAGACGCCCCAGTCGGCGCGGTAGAGGAACTTCGCGTGGCGCACGCGCCCGATTCGGCCGCCCCGTATCATCTCGCGCATCAGGCGGCGCGCGGGCAGGAAGCGCAGCTCGTGGTCTATGTGGGCGAGCAGGCCGGCGTCGCCCGCCCTGCGGCGCATGAGGTCCGTCTCCCGCGAGTCCATCGCCATCGGCTTCTCGCACAGGACGGCCTTGCCGGCGTCGAGCGCGGCGAGCGCCATCTCGGCGTGCGTCGAGGGCGGCGTCACGATGCTCACCAGGTCCACGTCGTCGCGCGCTATGACCTCGCGCCAGTCGCCCGCGACGAAAGGAATGTCGAACTCGCGCGCCGCCGCCTCGGCATTCTCCTTGTGGCCGCTCGCAATCGCCACCACCCGCGCGCCCTCGCACGCCTTGAACGCCGGCAACTGCGTCGTCCGCGCGAACCCCGTCCCGATGACGCCGACGCCGACCACTCCCCCGTTAGACAAGGCAAGCCCCTCGCTTTCTCGTGTGGGATATTGACCGGCTAAGCTTAACACCAAAGCCGACCGATTGCGGATTGACCCCGGAGGGGTCGCAGACGATAGCCCGGGGTCAGCGAGAGAGCCGAGGGCGACCGAGCGCCACCCCCGGAAAGCATCGCAAATAGAATCCGACCCTGAAAGGGTCGCAGACTCAACCTTGAGTCTGCGACCCTTTCAGGGTCGAAAATCTTCTACCGTCGTTACCGGGGGTGGCGCTCACTGGCGTTCGCTGACCCCCGGCTATCGTCTGCGACCCCTCCGGGGTCCCGCCGTCAAGGCTTCCACTTATTCTTTGCCGCCGGACGCGCTCCGCTGGCCGTTCGGGTAGGGCGGGCGCTGGTGCTTCTTGGGCGGGTTGCGCTCAAGTTCGGAGAGCAGCCACTCGACGGCCTTTTCGAGCTGCGGGTCGCGCCCCTGCCGCCACGCCGCGGGGTCGAACTCGACCTCCACGTCGGGCGCGACACCGCGGTTCTCCACCTCCCACTCGCCTTCGAGGCCGTAGATGGCCGCGTCGGGCGCGGTCACGAAGCCGCCGTCCATCAGTTGCGGCATCGGGAAGGCCGCGACCAGCCCGCCCCACGTCCGCTTGCCGACGAGCGGCCCGATCTTCATCTTGCGGAAGTACCAGGGCAAGGCGTCTCCGCCCGAGCCCGCCAGCTCGTTGATGATCATCGCCTTCGGGCCGTAGATGGCGCCGAGGGGGGTCGGGATGTCGCGGCCGTCGCGGAAGCTGATGTAGTTGAGGAGCGGGCGCGAGAGGTAGTTGACGATGTAGTCGGCGAGCGCGCCGCCGCCGTTGAAGCGTTCGTCAATGACGGCGCCGTCCTTCTGCGTCTGCGCGAAGAAGTAGCGGTTGAAGCTCTCGTAGCCGGCTCCGGAAGTGTTGGGCACGTAGACGTAAGCCAGCCTTCCTGCGCTCGCCTTGTCCACCTTGCGGCGGTTCGACTCTATCCAGTCGCGGCTGCGCAGGCCCGTCTCGCTCGCCACGGGGACGACGATGACCTCGCGCGCTTCGCGGCCGTCCGGGTTCGGGCCGACCTTGATGAGCACCTGCTTGCCGGCCTTGCCCTCGAAGAAGCTGTAGAGGTTGTCGGTCGCGCGCACCTCGCGCCCGCCGACGGCGATGAGGTAGTCGCCCGCCTTGACGTTGACGCCCGGCTGCGTCAGGGGCGCGCGCAGGTCGGGGTTCCAGCTCTCGCCGTTGTAGACCTTGGCGAAGCGGTAGCGCCCGTTCTCCACCTTGTAGTCGGCGCCGAGCAGGCCGCCGGGGACGAAGTTGGGGCGCGGCTGGTCGCCGCCGCCGACGAACATGTGGCCGACCGAGATGTTGTTGAGCATCTCGCGGAAGAGGTAGGTCAAATCCGCGCGGTGCGCGACCGACTCCAGGTAAGGCTCGTAGAGCTTCCTCATCGCGGCGATGTCAACGCCGTGCGTGTTCGGGTCGTAGAAGAAGTCGCGCTCGCCGCGCCAGACCTCGTCGAACATCTGACGCCACTCGGCCTTCGGGTCGGTGTAGACCTCCATGTCGGCCGTCTTGATGACGCCCTCGCCCGGCTTCAGGGGCTGCGCGGTGGCGGCGATGGTCCAGTTGCCGGAGCCGACGCGGAAGAGCATCTTCTCGCCGTTGGCCGACACCTCGAAGGCGGTGACGCCCTCGGTCACCTTGTCGAGCTTGCGCTTCTCCAGGTCGAACTTGTGGACGACGAAGCCCGTGGGGCCGGCGGGGCCGGACGCGCCGGCCGGGAGGCGTTCGAGAACGAAGAACGTGCCGGCCTTGCCCGCAATCAGCCCGACGTAGTCGCGCGAGGGGATGGGCAGCGGGACTATCCTCTGGTCGATGCCTTCGAGGTCGAAGCGGACGGGCTCGGGCTCCTTCTTCGCCGCCTTCGCGGCGGCGGCGCCCGCGGCGGGGGTGGGCGTCGGGGTCGGGGTCGGGCTGGCGGCGGCGTCAGCCGGGGCCGGGCCTTCGGGCTTCGTCTGCGCGGCCTTGTCCTCGGCCGCCAGCTTCTCCTCGTCGGACTCGGGGCCGACGGGCGAGGGGATGTTGTTCGGCAGCACTATCGCGTAGACGGCGCGCGATGACTGGTGCGGGAAGTTGGACATCTCGGCGAAGCTGAAGCCGGGGCCGAGGTTGGTGCTGGCGGTGAAGAGGAGGTACTTGCCGCTCTTGTCGAAATCGACGTAGCGGGCGTCGCTCATGCCGTCGGTGAGCTGGTGCGTCTGCGCACGCTCGACGTTGTAGGCGAAGACGGCGCGCAGGCGGTTGTCCAACTGGCGGATGTAGGCTATCCAGCGCGAGTCGGGCGCCCAGACCGGCTCCAGCACGTCGTTGCGCAGGCCGAACGGGTTCTTGTCAACCTTGACGGGCGTGCCCTTCGCCACCTCGACGTACCAGAGGTTCATCCGCTTGTCGTAGAAGGCGATCTTCTTCGAGTCGGGCGACCATGTCGGCTGATAGAAGAAGGAGGGCGGGCTGCCGAGGTTGAGCTTCTTCACCTCGCCCGCGCCGGTCTGCTCGCGCAGGTGCAGCGCGTACTCGCCCGACTCGTCGGAGAAGTAGGCTATCCAGCGCCCGTCGGGCGACCACGCCGGGTCGCGCTCCATGACGCCGACGGTGTTCGTCAGGTTGCGCACGTCGCCCTTCTCGGCCGGGACGGTCAGGATTTCGCCGCGGGCCTCGAAGACGGCGCGGGCGCCCGTCGGCGACAGCTTCGCGTTGGAGATGCGCGTGCCGACGCGCTCGAAGCGCGGGCGCACCGTCGTCACGTCTCCGGCGACGCGGATGGGGACGCGGCTCGCGCGCCCCGACTTCAGGTCGTAGAGGTGGATGGCGCCGAACTGCTCGTAGACGATGGCGCCGGGGCCGGCCGAGGCCGACTTGATGTCGAGGCCGGTATTCGGGACGGCCTGCGCGACCTGCTTGGTCCGCGTGTCGAAGGAGTAGAGCGTGACGGGGCCGGCGCGGTCCGAGAGGAAGTAGACGCGGTCTCCGACCCACATCGGGTTCGTGTCGTTGGAGTTCTCGCGCGGGAGTTTTTCGATCGCCGAGTCCGAGAGCTGCGCTATCCAGATGGGCGAGGTCTGGCCGCCGCGGTGGCGCTTCCAGTCGGGCTGCCAGCGCGAGAGCGGCTCATAGGCGACGTGCGAGGCGTCGGGCGAGAGCGAGGCGCGCGTCACCATCGGCAGCGGCAACTCCTCGGGGAAGTGGCCTTCGAGGTCGGTGGTGAAGAGGCGCGTGAAGTTCGAGTAGCTGTTGCGCGGCGAAGAGAAGAGCACGCGCCGGCCGTCGGGCGTCCAGCCCTGCAACACGTCGGCGCCGGGGTGATAAGTCAGGCGGCGCGGCACGCCGCCCGTGGCCTCGACGACGTAGACATCCTGGTTGCCGTCGTACTCGCCCGTGAAAGCGACGAGGCGGCCGTCGGGCGAGAACTGCGGGTCGGTCTCCACGCCGGTCCCCGTCGTGAGGCGGCGCGCGTCTCCGCCCTCGCGCGGGACCCACCAGAGGTCGCCGGCGTAGGAGAAGACGATCTGCGTGCGGCTGACGGTCGGCTTCTGGACGAGGAGCGGGCGGTCCTGCGCCAGCGCGGCCGGCGCGGCGCAGGCGAGGGCGAATAGCGCGAGTGCGAGCGTTACTCTTTTCATATTCGGGTTCTTTTCCGTCGAGAGAAGTTTGGGCGGACTGAAAGTCGTGCGGAAGAGATTACGAGCGCCGCGCGGCGAGAGTTTCACCATCAATCCGCTCAAAGGACGAAGGGCGGGCGACCCACCCGCGCCGCCCGCCCTTCTGATTATTGATGCCCTCGCCCCGACTCGAACGGGGAACCAACGGATTATGCTTACCACTACGGCTTTCGCCGCGCCGCGCCGAAGTTACCGGCGGGGTTTGTAGTCTGGACTTTCCCTTCGCTTTACGCGTCTGCCATCAAGTCTCTACACCTTCCCGCCGCAGGCGGCCGGGCTTGGCTCGGGATTACCGTCCCGCTTTCGCGGCTTAGGCTTCCCCGAATTTGGCAGATTATACAAGCGCACCTGAGACGAACCGAGCGTTGCCCGAATCTGAATGTGATACGCTTGCAACCCATCCTTGGAGGTCTTATGGAAGAGGTTTGTCTCGTTTGCGGGGCAGGGCTAACGGGCAGACAAAGTATGTTCTGTTCGCGCCGCTGCAAGAACGCTTCCACAAACAACAAACACCAAAATTATGTCTCCCAGCAACAGCGCGGTCGCAGAAGAAGGCGACTGCTGATTTCCGAGAAAGGCGGCCGCTGCGAACGGTGCGGCTACAGCCGCAACGAAGCGGCCTTGGCTTTTCACCACCTCGACCCGGCGATGAAGTCCTTCCCCGTTGATCTCAGAAGTTGCTCCAACACCTCTTGGACTGCCCTCACGAGCGAAGCCGAGAAGTGCCTGCTGCTCTGCCTGAACTGTCATGCAGAGATTCATAATCCCGAATTTTCCACTTAGACCTGTCAAAGAACCGAGTCCGCTGCTCTAACCGATTGAGCTACGAGGGCACAAGTGTCAGCGGAGTGCGGGGGAATTATACGGGCGGCCGGAAGAGGCCGCAAGGGGGCCTCAGTCGGCGGCGCCGGCCCGGACGTTCATGGCCTGTTTGACGGCTTCGATCTGGGCGAGGTGGCGCAGCTCGTGGGAGCCGATGAAGAGGAGCCATTGGTAGAGGTTGATGGGGCCGAAGGCGGGGTGCGGGAAGCGCACGGCGGTGCCCTCGACGCGCTCGATGCGGGGGCGGAGGGCGCGCAGCGCGGCGCGCGACTCGCGCAGGGCGGCGAGGGATTCGGGGAGGGGGCGGCCGGTCGGGGCGATTGAGTCGGGCGCGGTGAACTTCTGGCGGGCCTGCTCGGCGAACTCGGCGAGCGAGGTTGGCGGGAAGGGTGCGTCCTCGGCTCGCGCGTGGCCTCCCGCCTCGGCCTTTTCCAGAAGCTTGTGGCAGAGCTTGACGACGTTGCCTTCGGTAATCGAGAGGTGCTCGACGATCTCGGCGACCGTCCAGCGGCCCGGCTCGGGGCGGAAGCTCTCGCCGCCGTCGCCGAGGTCGCTCAGGCCCTTTTCGAGACGCGCGCGCGCCCCGTCTATGTTCTCGAAAATCTCCTCGACGCTGTTGCAGCTCATGGGGGTTCTCCTTCTCTCATCCGCCGAGCAGGACCGCCTGCGGCGAGACGCGCAGGGCGTGCCAGCGCAGGTATTTGACGGTCGGCAGCGGGTCGTTGCTGTAGAAGTGGACGAAGGCCGTCTGGCCGTAGATGGTGTCGGGCGCGGTCCATTCGAGGCGGATGAAGGGGTTGAGCGAGGCGAGCACTTCCCGGCCCGTGGCCGCGGCCGGGGCGGGCGCCGGGGTCGGCGCGGCGGCGTTCGACTGTGCGGGCTTTTTGAAGAGGCGCTCGTCGTAGCCGACCGAGGCCGTGCGGAGCTGTTCGCCGACGGAGGCCGCGCCCGCGGTCGGCTCCGAGGCGAAGGCGTCGTAGATGGCGAGTTCGTATTCGAAGGCCGTCGCCACCTTCGAGGCGTCGGGCGAGAAGACGGGCGGCACCTCGGTCGAACGGTCGTCGAGCAGCCGCTCCTGCCCGTCGAGCGTGATGAGGCGCGGCCGGCCGGCCGTCATCCTCCCCTCGCGCAGGCGCGCGTCGTACTCGTCCTCCTTGCAGGCGAGCGCGGCCACGGCCTGCCCGTCGGGCGACCAGCGGAGCTTGAAGTAGATGAGCCCTTCGCGGCCCGTGAGCGGGCGCAGCTCGAAGCCGTCGCGGTTGCCTATGTAGACCTGCTCGGTCGTGAAGGTCTGCGCCGAGGGGATGATGGGCGTGGCCGGGGTCGGCGTGCCCTCGGGCGCAGGCCCGCCCTCGGCGCCGGGCATGGGCTGCGGCGTGAGGTCGGGCGGGCCGGGCGCGGCCTCGCGCGGCGTGGGCCTGGCCGCGAGCGCGGGGTTGCGGACGCCCGCGAAGAGGATGTGCTGGCCGTCGGGCGACCACGCGACCTCGGCGGGGAAGACGCCCGTCAAATCCTGCGGCAGGACGTTGCGGATGAACTCGCCGTCAACCGAGTAGAGGTCGATGCGAAAGTCCTTATCGCTCTCGGTGGTGCCGTAGAGCGCCAGGGCCCGCTGGCCCGTCGGGTCAACGACCGTGCGCATGAGCGCCTCGGTGTTGCCGCGCCGCCCCTCGAAGTCCGCGCGGACCGAAGCCAGCGGCTCGTCCGTCTCGTCCTTCTTCAACTGCTCGGGCAGCGCGTCCTCGGCCACGTCCGGCTCGAAGCGGAAGGCGAGGCGGCCGGCCGGCACGTCGCGCAGAGACTTCGGCCGCACGTCCGCCAGCCCGACGCCCTCCCGCACCGCCCGGCACCCCGCGCCGCACAGCAGCAGCGCGACGGGCGCCAGCCACGCCGCCAAACTCCTCAACCGAACTCTCCGCACACGTCCGTCCATTTCAGCCCTTCCGACTCCCCACCCCGTTTTAAGAAGGACGATGATAGGAACCCGCCCGCGGCCGTGTCAACGCGCCCCCGCACGAACGAAGCCGCCCCGCGGTCTGCGACGACCGGGGGCGGCTTCTCTTTGCCGGGGCTTCGCTGGTGTTCAGGGCGCCGCGACGAGGAACACGTCCCACGCCCAGCGGCCCGCCTTCGCCCCCTTCGCGTCGTCCACCTTCGCGCGGTAGCGGAACGCGTTGCCGTGCTCGTCCGTCCTCTTCGATTCCTTGTAGTCGAGGTGGATGCGCGCCACGTCGAGCGCGGCGAGCGCGTACAACTCCGCGGGCTGCGAGACGCCATCGTGGTCCGCGTCACGCCACAGTCTTAACAGAGGGAAGACGGCGTCGCCCGCGTCTACCGCCCCGCTGCCGTCGCCGCCGTTCTGCGGCTTGTCGTATTCGGCCAGGGCGAGGAAGCCGTTGGGCGCGGCCGAGGGCGGCTGCGGCGTGAAGTTGCCGAACAGCTCGGCCCCGCTGTCAATCACCCCGTTGCCGTCGCGGTCGAGCGCGAGCCAGGCGTCGTCCGAGCCGGGGGCGGTCCACGAGAGTTGCCCGCGCACGCCGTCGCCGTTGAGGTCGAAGCTGACGCCGCCCGCCGGGCTCGTCAGCGAGAAGCCGTCGCCGGCCACGTCCACGACGACGGGCGAGCTGCATCCCGTGGTATACGCGATGAGGACCGGCTCGCCGGGCAGGCCGGTCTGGCCCGTGCACCCCTCGCCGCCGAGGTCCGCGAGCAGGCACCACTCTAGTCGGGAGACCGGGATCAGCTTATTGTTGCACGCCCCGGCCGGGCTCCCCGGTCGCCTACAGGGGCCCATCCTAGTGACGAGCCGCGCGGGCGCGTCCGTGGCCTGGAAGTCGTCGAGCTTGTCGTCCCTCGCCACGCAAAAGGGGACATCGGGCCCGCAGGGGACTTCTTCGGACGAGCGCGCCTCTCTACAGGTCGTCGGCACCTGCCGGGCAGCGCCGCGGGCCGGCATCGGGGGGAGAAAATTGGCGGCGAGGGTATAGGCCCCGCCGGGCCTATAACTGGATAAAAAAAACGCGGCGCCGGGGCCGCGGGCGTGGGTGGCTGTGTCCAAGGGTGACCTTTTATTACTCACCTGCCTGCCCCCGTGCCCCGGACGCGGAGCCACTTCTTCGGCTTATTCGGGTCCCTGTGAAGGAACATGCTCTTATACCACCTCGTGTCGTCGGCGAAGATAACGTCGGTGAGGGTCAACTCGACGTGCTTCATGGTGACGGGGTAGCCCGAAGCCGACAAGGTCAGTTGCAGTGAGGCGTAAATCTCTTCCGTTAGCGTGATGTCGGCCGAGCCGCCGGGTTCGATGACCTCCGAAGCCGGGGGGCCGTCGGGGACCGGAGACGGCGTGCTGCCGGTGTAGGTGCCGTAGGGCAGCGGGTAGACGACGGGCAACCTCCCGCTCACCTCGTCCTCCTTCCCGAAGAGTTCGAGCTCGACTTCCACGTAGATTATCGGCTTCGAGGACGTGTTCTTGACCGTGACGGTCAGACCTTTGAGCCAGTCGTGGTCCGCGGTGATTTTCCGGTCGAAGGAGACGGGCACGCCTTTGACTTTCAGGCCGACGATCTCGGCGACGGGGTTCCGGTGGGCGGTCTTCTTGAGGAACTTTTCGCCTCCGCTCTGGGCGGGGTTCGAGGCGGCCGTGCCGTCGAAGCGGGCCGCGAGGGCGGCCGCCAGGGCCGACAATAAAAGAAGACTGAAGACGACTCTTCGCCGTTTCATTTCGTACGAGAGGGGTCTGCCGATGTTGTGAGATTCCATCATGTCGCTCCTTTCGAGAGGCCAGTGAGTTGGGTGGAGCTCGTTAAGTTTGAGGCGAGGGGCCGGGTCGCGTGCGCGACCCGGAACTTATACGCCCGCCGCCCGCCGTGGTCAAGGTTTTCCGGCGGCCGTGGACGCGCCCTTTCACTTGTTGCGCCACTCCGGCTTGCGCTTCTCCATGAAGGCGCGGACGCCTTCCTGCGCGTCCTCGGTCTTCATCAGCTCGTTGAGGTAGATGTCCTCGGAGCGTTCGAGGGCTTCGAGGAAGGGGCGACCGCGGCCGGCGTCCATCGCGCGGCGCGTCATCTCAAGGGCCGGCGCCGACAGCTCGCGCAGCCGCCCCAGGACCTCCTGCAACTTCGCCTCCAACTGGTCCGGCTCGACGACGTAGTTGACGAGGCCGAGGCGCTGCGCCTCTTCGGCGTCGAACAGCTCGCCCGTCAGCAGCAGCTCGCGGGCGCGGCGCTCGCCGATGACGCGCGGCAGGAGGACGGCCGCCACGGGCGGGAAGACGCCGAGCTTGATCTCGGGCTGGCCGAAGCGCGAGCCCGAAGCCGCGACGACGATGTCGCAGCCCGCCACCAGCTCGCAGCCGCCGCCCAGGGCCGCGCCCTCGACGACCGCGACGGTCGGCTTGGCCGACAGCTCCATCGTGCGGAAGACGGCGTGGAAGGATTCGAGCATCTGGTAGACGGTCTCGGGCTGGTGCTCCTCGACCGAGACCCCGGCGCTGAAGGCGCGCGACCCTTCGGCGGCGTCGAAGACGACGGCGACCACCTCGCGCCGGCTCATCAGCTCCGTCAGCGCGCGGTCCATCTCGCGCATCATGGCGATGTCGAAGATGTTCAGCGGCGGCCGCGCGAACGTCACGCGCCCGACCCGGTCCTCGATGCGCAGACGGATGTGCTGGTAGGTGTTCATACGTTGACTCAGGTGGTCCGCGCCCGCCCCGCGACGAGGTAGGCGGGGAGGCTCAAGGCGAGCAGGCCGAGGGCGTAGAGGCTGTTGGCCGTGTCGGCGGCGACGGCGCCCGCGAGGAAGGCGACCGAGGCGGCGAGCACGAGCCCGGTCGTCCAGGGGTAGCCCCACGCGCGGTAGGGGCGCGGCGCGTCGGGCTCGCGGCGCCGGAGCACGAAGACGGAGAGGAAGGCGGCGGCGTAGTTCGTCACGAAGAAGAAGGCGAGGGCGGCGAGCAACTGCTCGAAGGCGCGGCTGAAGACTATCATCAGGACGGCCGCCGCCGTGCTCATGGCGAGCGCGGATGTCGGCGTGCCCCCGCGGTTGACGCGGGAGGCGCCGCGCCAGACCAGCCGGTCGCGGCTCATCGCGTAGATGATGCGCGGCGCGATGAGCGTGAAGGCGTTGACGGCCGCGAGCAGCGAGACGAGCGCCACCCAGCCGATGATGGCGCCGCCCCTCTCGCCGAAGACCCTGCCCGCGGCCGCGCCCGCCGCCAGGCTCTCGCCCGCCATCCCCTCGATGCCGAGCACGCGCAGCAGCGCCACGTTGAAGAGCAGGTAGATGACGATGACGAGCAGCACGCTCCCTATCATCGCGCGCGGGACGTTGCGCTCGGGCTCGCGCACCTCCTCGCCGAAGTAGATGGCGTTGTACCAGCCGTCGTAGGTGTAGATGATGCCCTGCATGGCCCGCAACAAAGACGCCAGCAGGAGGAGCACGGTCGTGTTCTCCTCGGTCACGTAGAACCTCGGCGGCGCGCCGGCCGCCCCGCCGCCGTAGGCGAAGCAGGCCCAGGTGAGGGCGAGGAAGGCGAGCGTCTTAATCAGGCTCGTCAACTCCTGCGAGCGGCTGCCCCAACGGACGCCGCGCCACTGCAAGAGCGCGAAGAAGAGCACGACCGACGCCGCCACGGCCGTCTCCTTCCCCTTAAACGCGACGGCCAGCTTCCCCGCGTACTCGCCCGCGACGAGCGCGACGGCCGCGATGGTGCCGCACGTCGAGAGCCAGTCGCTCCAGCCGACGACGAAGGCCGGGTACTCTCCCAAAGCCCGCCGGACGAAGACGTAGAAGCCGCCCGAGCGCGGCCAGGCCGTGCCGAGTTCCGCGACCGAGAGCGTGCCGAGCAGCGCGTAGAGCCCGCCCAGCGCCCACGCGCCGACGAAGAGGCTCTCCGAGGGGAGCTGGCGCGCGACCTCGCCCGGCGTGCGCAGGATGCCCATCCCGATCACGCCGCCGACCGTCACGGCCACGCCGAAGACGACGCCCAGCACGCGCAGCAGCCCCGTGCGCCCGCCCGCCGCCGCCTCTTCTAACGCCGCCATCCGCCGCGCCCACCTTTCTTCAAGAAGGCCCGCTGGTCGCCGACCGCGCGCCTCAAGTCTTCCACAAAATCAGAGGAGCTGGCCGCCGTCCACGCGCAGGACGGCGCCCGTGATGTGGCGCGCGCGGTCCGAGCAGAGGAAGGCGACCGAATGGGCCACGTCCTCCGGCTCGCCCAGCCGCCCGAAGGCCGAGGAGCGCGCGGCCTCCTCCTTGAGCGCGTCCGTCAGGCGCTCGACGAGCGGCGTGCGGATGAAGCCGGGGGCGACGGCGTTGACGTTCACGTTGTAGCGCCCTAGCTCCGCCGCGGCCGAGCGCGTCAGCGCCAGCAGGCCCGCCTTCGACGCCGCGTAGTTCGCCAGCCCGAAGCGGCCGCGCTCGGCCTCGATGGAAGAGATGTTGACGACCTTGCCCGCGCGCCGCTGGCGGAAGACGCGCGCCGCCGCCTGCGTGTAGTTGAAGGCACCCGTGAGGTTCACGTCCAGCACGCGCCGCCACTGCTCCTCCGTCATCTCCCACAGCGGCGCGTCCGAGACGACGCCGGCCGCGTTGACGAGGATGTCGAGCCGGCCGAGCCGCGCCAGCGTCTCCTCGACGACGGAGCCGGCGCGCGCGTGCTGGCTCACGTCCGCAGCGAAGGAGACGACGCGCCCGCCCGACTCCCTCAAAGAGTTCTCCGCCAGCGCCAGCGCCACCTCGCCCGCCACGTCCACCAGGCTGAGGTCGGCGCCGCCGCGCGCCAGCTCCGCCGCGCACGCCCTCCCGATGCCGGACGCGGCCCCGGTAACTAAGGCGACCTTGCCTTCAAACTCCATCGCGCGCCGCCCGTCTACTGTCCCTGCCTCGGGAAGGGCGCGGCGAGCCACTGCTCGTAGACGCGCGTCTGCTCAGGGCTGGGCTGTCGGACGGGGACGATGCGGTAGGTGGCGTCGGCCCGCGCGCCGAGTTTGACGTTGAAGGTGCGCAGCTCGTCGGCGCGGAAGACGGTGACGGCGAGGGTGTCGCCGGGCCGCTTGTCGGCCAGTCGCGCGTTCAGGAAGTCGCGCGTGGCGCGGTAGCCGTCCACGGCGACGACGTGGTCGGCGGCGCTCAGGCCCTGCTCGTAGGCGGGCGTGCCCGCGGGGACGTTGCGCAGGGTCAGCTTGTCGCCCTCCTGCAAGAGAGTCGCGCCGAGGTAGGCACTCTCGGGCGCGGGCTTGCCGTCGGCCCCGCTCGCCGTGTCGAGTCGGAGGCCGGCGGCTTCGAGCGCGGCGTTGTAGTCGAGTTCTTCCCTGCCCCTGATGTAGCGGCGGAAGAAGTCTTCGAGCGAGGAGCCGGCGGCGCGCTCGGCCGCGCGCTGGAAGTCTTCGGGGCCGTAGTTGCGGTTCTGCCGGAAGAAGTCTTTGTAGAGGGAGCGCATCACGTCGTCGAGCGAGCCGGCGCCCTTCGACCGCTTGCGGATTTCGAGGTCGAGGAGGAAGCCGAGGATGGCTCCCTTGTCGTAGTAGGAGATGGCGGAGTTGACGGTGTTCTCGTCCGGCCGGTAGTACTTGATCCAGGCGTCGAAGCTCGCCTCCTCGGCGCTCATCTCAAGGCGGCCGGGCGTGTTCTGCAAGTCCTGGAACGCCTTGGCGAAGTTGGCTAAGAACTGGCGGTCGGTGATGAGGCCGGCGCGGCGGCGGATGACGCTCTCGTAATACTCCGTGACGCCCTCGGCCGCCCAGAGCAGGCGCGTGTAGTTCTCGCGCGTGTAGTCGAAGGGGCCGAGCGCGTCGGGGCGGATGCGCTTGACGTTCCAGAGGTGGAAGAACTCGTGAGCGACGAGGCCGTAGAAGCTGCGGTAGTCCTCGTCGCTGGCGAAGCCGAAGCGCCGCCAGATGAGGGCCGTCGAGTTCAGGTGTTCGAGCCCGCCGCTGACGGTGGGGTGGGTCATGAGGATGAAGGTGTAGTCCGTGTAGGGCAGCTCGCCGCCGAAGATGGCCGCGCTGGCCTCGACTATCTTGCGCGTGTCGCGGCGGATGCGCTCCATGTCGTAGTTGCCGGCGCCGTCGAAGACGAAGCGGTGCCGGCGCCCGCCCGCCTCGAAGGTCACTTCGCGGAAGTCGGAGGCGAGGAAGGGCGAGTCGTAGAGCACGTCGAAATTCTCGGCGCGGAAGGTGTTGGGCTCGTTGCCTGCGGGCGGCAGCCCCGTCGCCACCTTCCAGCCCTCGCGCGGGACGACGCGCAGGGTGGAGGGCGCGGCGAGGTGGCCTTCGGGGTAGACGAGCGTGGCGGCGTTGTTCCAGAAGGCGTGGCGGTCGTTCAGCTCGTTGGTGCGGACCGTCAGCTCGTTGGAGTAGACGCTGTAGCGGACGCGCACGTCGCGCGCGCCGCCCGTCTCGACGCGCCAGGTGTTCTTGTTCGCCTTGCGCCACAGGAGCGCGCGGCCCCCGGCGTCGGCGCCGAAGTCCTGGACGTGGCGCGCGTACTCGCGCACGAGGTAGGAGCCGGGCGTCCAGACCGGCATCACGAGGTCGAGCTGCGCGGGCGCCGGGCGCGCGTAGCGCAGTCGGGCCTCGACTTCGAGCAGGTGCGTGTGCGGCCTCGGCATCGAGACGGTGTAGCTGATTTCGGGAGCCGGGCCGCGCTCCTGCGCGCGTGCGGCGGCGGCCGAGAGGAGCAGGAGCAGGGACGCGAATAGGGCTAGAGACTGCGCGCGCGGTTGACGCATCGTGATAGGCACTTCCTTCGTCTTTCCTGTTTGTCGCGGGAGAAAATCAACGGCATCTTACAACGAAACGGCGGGGCCGGGCGAGAGGCGGCCGCCGCTTCCAAACGGCGCGGGAGTTGTGCCACACTCGGCGGCGGAAAATCTGCGCGCGAGAGGTCTTGAGGGCGATGGCGATTGTGAGCTGTTTGAACTGCGGCGCGAAGAACCGCGTGGACGAGCGCGTGACGGTCATCGGCAAGCGGCCCGTGTGCGGCAGGTGCGGCGTCGCTTTGGGCGAGGACGGCGGCGGGCAGCAGCAGCAACAGCCGCCGCCTCAGCCGGCGCGCCCGTTGACGGTGACGGACTCGACCTTCGGGCGCGAGGTCGTCGAGGCGTCGGCGGCCCGACCCGTCCTGCTCGACTGCTGGGCGCCCTGGTGCGGGCCGTGCCGGATGGTCGCGCCCGTCCTGGACGAGCTGGCGGCCGAGTCGGGCGGGCGCTACCTCATCGCCAAGCTCAACGTTGACGAGAACCCGCAGACCGCCTCGCGCCTCGGCATCCAGAGCATCCCCACGCTCTTCATCTACAAGAACGGCCAGCCGGCCGAGCGCATCGTCGGCGCCCAACCCAAGCACGTCCTCGCCTCACGCCTCGCCGCGCACGCGCAGGGCGGTAGGCAGTAGGCAGTTAAAGCGGTCGGGAATTACTGAAGGCGGCCGAGTGTAGAAGCTCAGGCCGCCTTCTGCTTTTACCGCCTACCGCCTACTTCTTTTCACTGCACGTTGACGGCGACGGTCTGTTTGCCGCAGGGCGAGGTGAAGGTGACGTTGAAGGCGCCGGTGTTGGCGCTGGTGGAGTTGACGGTGAAGCGGGCGGAGGTCCGCTCGGCGGCGGAGCGCGGCGCGGCGAGCACGACGATGTCGGCCCAGTTCGGCGTCGAGTGCTCGATGCGCGCCGTCGAGAGGCCCGTGTAGTTTTCGAGGCTGACGGTGAGTTCGGCCGAGCCCCCCTTCCTGATCGTCAGCGAGGGCTCGCTGACCGTGAGCACGCACGCGCCGCTCTGTGCCCTGCGCGCGGGCTGTTCCGGCGAAGGCGTCGGGGTCGGCGCGGGAGTTTCGGCCGGCGTCTCCGTCGGCGTCGGAGTCGGGGCCGGTGTCGCTTCGGGCGTGGGCGCCGGCGTCTCCGCGGGCGAGGGTGAAGGAGTCGGGGTCGGCGTCTCTGCCGGGGAAGGTGTCGGCGTCGGCATCTCGGCCGGGACTTCGGCCGGCGTGGGCGTCGGCGTCGTCTCCGCGGCGGGCTGTTCGGGCGAAGGCGTCGGGCGACGGGCGGCGGCGACCTCCCTGGGTTCGAGCAGTTCGTCCAGCCCCTTGAGCGAGCCGTTGTTGAGCTTGCCGTAGAGCGCCTCTATCACCTTGCGGCGCGTCGGGTCGGGCAGCGCGCGGTAGGCGTTGACGTAAGAGGCGAGCGCGTCGCGGTTGCTGCCCGTGGCTTCGAGCGCCGCGCCCAAACGCCACACGGCCGTGCGCCACCACTCCGAGCCCTCGGGCAGCACGCTCACCGCGCGCCGCAGTCGGACCACGGCCTCGGCCGTCCGCCCCTCCCCGTAGAGCGCCCACCCCGCAAGCTCCTCTATCCTCCCGCGCATGACCTTCGAGAGCGTGTCGCGCTCGGACGCCAGCACGTTCAAGCCCTCGCCCGTCTCGGCCGACGACTGGCGGAGCGTGCGCACCTCGCTCGTGTCCGCGAACAGCGCGATGGGCGCCTGCGGCGAGCCCAGCGCACGCTCGACGCCCGCGACGGCCGACTCGGCCCGCTCAAGCACCGCCGAGTGCGCGGCGCCCGTCCGCAGCAGGCGCTCGGCGGCGTAGAGGTCGCGGAAGGCGCGCATCTCGTCGTCGCCCGCGGCGAACTCGCGCGCCGCCTCGGCGGCCGCCTTCTCGTCAACGCCCCCCGCGGCGGAAGCCGCGCGGAAGGCCAGCAGCGCCTTCATCCTGCGCGCCTCGGCCTCGCCGCCCGCGCCCTCGAACTGGAAGAGGCCGGCGCGGCGCTCGGGCGCGAGCAGCTCGCGGAAGTCCGCCGAGCGCGACTCGACGCGGCCCGCCAGCCGCGCCTCTATCTGCCCGCCCTTGAGGGTGAACGACTGCGCGAGCTGTTCGGCCGCTTCGTCGAAGAGGCCGGCGGAGGCGAGCGCGTTCGCCATCTCGTAATCGAGCGTCGCGAAGCTGCCGAGCCGGCGAGCCGCGCGGATGGCGCGCTCGGCTTCGAGCGGCCGCCTCAAAGCCAGCAAGGCGCGGGCGCGCGCGACGTGCGCCCACACCCAGCGGTAGCGGGGCTCAAGCGCGACGGCGCGGTCAGCGAGTTCGAGCGCCCGCGCGCCCTCGCCGCGCGCCGCGTACCAGTAGGCGGCCCCGACCAGCAGCGTCAGGTTGCCGGCGTGCTCCATCAGCGCGCCCTCAAGCTCGCGCTCGGCCTCCTGGCGCTTGCCGGCCTCGAAGAGCGAGAGCACGAGTCCGGCCCGCGCCCCCACGTCCTGCGGCTCGGCCTGCAACAGCTCGCGGTAGAGCGCGAGCGCCTCCTCGGGCTTCCCTGTGGCGCGCCTCAGGTCCGCGAGGCTGCGGCGCGCGGCCGACGATTTGGGGTCGAGCTCAAGGGCGCGCGCGAACCCGGCGGCGGCCTCGTCCAGCTTGAGCCCGAAGCGGTAAGACGCGGCGAGCGCGAGGTGGGCCTGCGCGAGGTCGGGCTGCAAGCGCGCGGCTTCCGCCGCGACGCGCGCGGCCTCTTCCGGCCGCTCGACGCCGAGGTAGAAGGCGGCGACCGCGAGCAGGCGCGACGCGTTCGTCTTCGCCTTCGACTCGACGACGCGCGCAAGCTCCAGCGCCGCCTCGCGCTCGCCCAGCACGTAGAGGTTCGCGGGGAGCTGCGAGACGACTTCGACGAAGAGCTTGTCGGGCATCTCGTCGGGAGCGCCCTTGACCGCGGCGCGGAACAGCTCGACTCCGGCCAGCCTGTCTCCCGTCCTCAACTTCTCGTCGCCGAGGGCGGCCCGCGCGCTCGTCAGAAGCTCCTGCGCGCGCTGCCTCGCCGACGACTTCGGGTTGACCTTGATGAAAGCCTGAAGCCGCTCGACGCGCTCGGCTGGTTCGAGCTTAACAATCTCTTCGAGCTGCGCCTTCGCCGCGTCGTCGCCAGCCGCGGCCGTCGTCGCCGCCGCGTCGGCCTTCGGCTTCGCCGCCGCCGGCTTCGGCTTCCCCGCCGCGGGCCTTCGCTGCCCCGCCGCCGACATCGCACACACGGCGCACAACAAGACCGACGCGGCGACGAATGACAGAACTCGCTTCATGGCTTCCAACCTCATCTACTGAGTACCGACTGCCGGCTACCGGCTACTGCTTTATCATCGCCTCCGCCAGCACGCGGCCCATCGCGTTACTCGGCGGCTGGACGCGGAGGAGGCGCGCGAGCGTGGGGGCGATGTCGGCGGGCGACGCCGCCTCCGAGTAGCGGCCCGGCGCGACGCCTGCGCCCATGACGATGACGGGGACGTGCGTGTCGTAGGAGTAGGGCGAGCCGTGGACGGCGATGTAGCTCGACTCGCTCATGTACTTGAAGGGCTCCTGGATGATGACAACGTCGCCGCTGCGGCGCGGGTTGAAGCCGTGCAGGACGCGGCGCGCGACCGCGTCGGCGGGCGGGACGGCGCCCGAGACGAGCTGCGTGCGCGTGAAGAAGCGCGAGACGCCCGGTATCGTCAGCGCCGCCTCGCCCGCGACGCGCTCGGCGTCCTCCTGCCTCACCCCGTCGCGCTCAAGGGCCGCGCGGTTGAAGTAGAACATCGAGTTGCCGAAATGGAGCACGTAGTCGGCCGTCGTGTCCTTACCGCCCTCCTTGCCGAAGCGCACGCGCAGGCGGTTGTTGACCGCCGTCTTGAGGTCCGAGATGGGCACGTAGCCGCCCGGCAGTCGCATCTGGCGCGCGTGGTCGGCGTAGGGCGCGACGCCGTGGTCGGCCGTGAAGGCGACGAGCGTGTTGCGCAGGCCCACACGCGAGTCCACGAAGGCGAGCAGCCGCTCTATCTGCCGGTCAACCCTGACGGTCATGTCCATCGCCTCGTGGCTGTAGGGGCCGTAGCGGTGGCCGACGAGGTCGTTGGCGGAGAAGCTGACGGTGAGCACGTCGGTGTCGGCGTCGTCGCCGAGACGTTCGTTGCGGATGGCCTCCTCGGCGAAGGAGACGAGCAGGTCGTTCGAGAAGGGCGAGTAGTTGACGGCCTCGTAGAAGGCGGGGCCGGGCGAGTCTGCGCCGCCCGTGATCTTGTGAGGCAGCGTGGTCGGGATATTCCCGGCGCCGCGCTCCCAGGGCGCGTCGTCGGCGCCCGCGCGCAGGTCGTACTCCTTCCTGTCGAGCAGGCGGTCCCAGGTCTGCCCGTAGAACTTGTCGGCGGGGCGCGAGGCGCCGAAGGCCGAGACCCAGCCGGGCAAGCGGTCGAAGTAGTAGGTCGAGGAGACGAACTGGCCCGTCTGCGAGCTGTACCAGTAGGCGGCATCGGCCATGCGTCCGGCGGGCAGGATGGCGCCGCGGTCCTTGATGGAGACGCCGACGACTTTGGCGCGGCCGGCGGTCATGAGCTTCAGCTCGTCGCCGAGCGTGGAGACGAGCAGGTTGCGCGGGCTCGACGCGTTCTCCGAGGGGCCGCCGCCGAGCAGGCGCACGCCGGGGTCGAAGGAGTTGGCGATGCGGCGGTTGCTCTCGCGGTCGTACCACTCGTTGGAGATGATGCCGGTCTCGGCGGGCCAGGCGCCCGTCATCAGCGTCGCGTGGCCGGGCGCCGTCTCGGTCGGGACGTGGTCGTAGTTGGCCTCGGTCCAGGAGGCGCCTTCGCGCAGGAGCCGCCGCAGGCCCCCCGCGGCGAAGAGGTCGCCGAAGCGTTCGAGGTAGTCGTAACGGAACTGGTCAACGACGATGAGCAGCACGAGGCGCGGCCTCGCGGCCTGCGGCTGCGGCGCTCTCACCTGCGGGAACGCGGCCGGCGTTAAGAGCGCGAAGACGAGCGCGAGCAGTATCGCGAGGCGCGCGCCTTTCGGTCGGCGCTTGAGGGCGGAAGGTCTCATCGTGTCTTTGTGCGTGGCGCGGCCGTGGATGGCGGCGGCTGTCGGGCTGAATTAACTTTCGCGTGAGGCGGCATGATAACATCGCGGCCCGAGGCGGCGCGAGCGCCACTCACACCTAAAAACTTCGGCGGGGCTTAGCTCTTGGACGAGTTCGACGAGGAGGAGTACGAGCGGAGGCTGGCGGAGGCGCGCCGCCGCGCCGGCACGCGCGGCCGGGACGACGTGCTCGACTACCTGTCCGTGCGCGCGTCGAACGACCGTTTGCGCGAGCGCGGCCTCGGGTGGTTGATAGAGTCGTTCATGGCGCTGGCGGGCGAGCTGAACCGCGCGGGCGCCGGCCTCACGCTCCAACGCACCGAGTCGCACCGCTTCCGCGTCGGCCACTCGACGATGGTCGGCACGCGCCTCGTCCTTCGCAACGGCATCCGCGAGCTGACAATCGAGGCCGGCTGGCCGCGCGCGCCGCGCGACGGCATCGTGCGCGGCGGCGGACTCGCCTGCGCCAGGGTCAGCCACTTCGGCGCGCCCTCGGCCGGCGAAGAACTCCTCCTCGCCCCCTGGGACGCGGGCGAGGCCCGCTGGCTCTCCGTCCAGGAGCGCGGCCCCCACGAAGAGTTCCTCGAAGACCGCGTCCGCCTCCACGTCGCCCGCCTGCTCGGACAGTAGGCAGAAGGCAGCAGGCAGTTAAGCCCGCGCGGCGGCAGTTGACGCCTACACCCTTACCCTTCGCCAGGAAGGTCTTTACTGCCTACTGCCTACTATTTCCCATTTGCGGCGCGTGCTGCACGTTTTGGAACGGGGCGCGGCGCCAAACGGCTTCAACACTCTCGCATCTCCCGCTTTTTCCCCGCCCGGCCCCACGCGGCCCCCGCACACGCCGCCCGCGGCATGCTCCTTGCCGAAGCGTCGGGCGGAATGATTGCCGCGCGCCATCATCCCCAGGGGGAGCGGCAGACGTGAGCGGCGCCACGCGCCCCGTCAACACTCTTCCCGCAACAGGCGACGCGGCCCGCCCCTTGAACATGAAGGAGAGAAGAGAGATGAACATCCGACGTTTCACCGTTTCGACTTTCGCCGCCCTGACGCTGGCCGCCCTCCTCCCCGCCATCGACGCCAACGCCCAGACCATCTGGGACCGCGTCCGCGACCGCGCGCGCCAGGAGCAGGACGACAACCGCCGCCGCGACGACGATTGGGGCCGCGGCCGGCGCAACGACCGCCTTAACGACTACGAGCGCCGCCAGCTACGCGAGGCCGCCCGCCGCATCAGCAACCGCAGCCACGACCTCCAGCGGGACGTTGACCGCCTGCTCGACCAGAGCCGCTACGACGGCACGCGCCGCGAGGACCGCGTCAACAACGAGGTGCGCCGCTTCCGCGAGGTCGCCGACCGCTTCCGCGACCGCGCCGGCGACTCCGACAACCTGAACCGCAGCGCCGACGAGGCCCGCCAACTGCTCTCGGAGGCCGAGCGCCTCGGCAACTTCCTGCGCCGCCTGCGCATGGACAACCGGACCCGGAACGACTGGTCGCAGATCCGCCAGGACCTCCGTACCGTCGCCAACATCTACGGCTTCCGCTTCCGGGACTTCGACGACTACCGCGGCGGCGGACGCGGCTGGTAAGTAGGCAGCAGGCAGTAGAACTTAAGGCGGCCGAGGGTTGCAGCTCCGGCCGCCTTAAATATTTTCCGACCGCCCTTAACCGCCTACTGCCATCTGCCTACTTCTTCTATAATCCCCGCATGTCTGACGGGAAAGGAACGCTCTACCTCGTCGCCACGCCCATCGGGAACCTTGAGGACGTGACGGCGCGGGCGCTGCGCGTGCTCGGCGAGGCCGACGTGTTGGCCTGCGAGGACACGCGGCGGACGCGCGTGCTGCTCGACCATTTCGGCATCAAGGCCAAGACCGTCAGCTACCACGAGCACAACGAGCGCGAGCGCGCCGAGGAGCTGGCGCGTCTGGTGGAAGAGGGGCAGACGGTGGCGCTCGTCTCCGACGCGGGCACGCCCGGCGTCAACGACCCCGGCTACCGCGTCGTGCGCGCGTGCGTCGAGCGGGACTTGACGGTCGTGCCCGTGCCGGGGCCCACGGCGCTCGTCGCGGCGCTCACCGCCTCGGGGCTGCCGACCGACGAGTTCTACTTCGGCGGCTTCCTGCCCGCGCGCACCGTCGCGCGGCGCGCGCGCCTCTCGCAGCTGCGCGAG
>DATHBF010000095.1:0-4751 GCA_035296285.1 Pyrinomonadaceae bacterium
GCTCCTCAAAGAGCTTGAGTCGTTGCCGGTGGACACCGAGCAGTGGACGGCCAAGCTCAAGGTCTTGCAGGAGAACGTCGAGCACCACGTCGAGGAGGAGGAGGAGGAGATGTTCCAGAAGGCGCGCCAGGTCCTCTCCGAAGAGGAGATAGACACGCTGGGCGCCCGCATGGAAGAGGAGAAGAAGCGGCTCCAGCCCCAGAAATCCTCGGCCGGCGCCTAATTTTAAATCTAAAAATCCTTACCTCAGCGCCGCCGGCGCCTTCGCGTGAAACTCTCCCGCGAAGGCGCCGGCGGCGCTAAAGCTTTGCGGCCAACAACATTGGCCTTGCTTTAAACACTGCTAATCCACTAATCTATCTTCCCGGGCCGTAGTGCCCGTCAATCCCGTCGGCCCGCCCTCTCACCCGCGCCCGCCGCATTCCCGGCAGAAGGAGTCACACCCAAAGATGATCGGACCCGGTACGCTGCTCCAGACCCGTTACCGCGTCGCCAGGCAGATAGGCCAGGGCGGCATGGGCGCCGTCTACGTCGCCACGGACGAGCGCTTCCAAAGCACCGTCGCCATCAAGCAGACCTTCTTCGACGACGCGGCCCTGCGCAAGGCTTTCGAGCGCGAGGCGCACCTGCTCAACCACCTCCGCCACGGCTCGCTCCCCAAGGTCAGCGACCACTTCGAGGAGGCCGACGGCCAGTTCCTCGTCATGGAGTACATCGAGGGCTCGGACTTCTCCGAACTCCTCAAGGAGCGCGGCGGCGCCTTCCCCCTCTCGGACGTGCTGCGCTGGGCCGACGAGCTTCTGGACGCCCTCGACTACCTGCACACGCACGAGCCTCCGGTCGTCCACCGCGACATCAAGCCGCAGAACATGAAGCTGACGAAGCGCGGCCACGTCGTCCTGCTCGACTTCGGGCTCGCCAAGGGGCAGACGCAGGCCATGACGCAGGCGACCGCCAACTCGGCCAGCGTCTTCGGCTACTCGCCCACCTACGCCCCGCTCGAACAGATTCAAGGCACCGGCACCGACGCCCGCAGCGACCTCTACTCGCTGGCCGCCACCCTCTACCACCTCATGACGGGGACGCCCCCGCCCGACGCCCTGACGCGCGCCGCCGCCGTCATCAACAACCAGCCCGACCCGCTCCGGCCCGCCCACGCCGCCCACGCGCAGGTCTCTCCGGCCGTCGGCCAGGTCATCCAGCGCGCGCTCTCGCTCAAGGCCACGCTGCGCCCGCGCTCGGCTGCCGAGATGCGCGCCACCTTGCGACAGGCCGCCGGCAACGGCGCGCAGAAGGCCCCTTCGCCGTTCGCGCGCCCGAGCCAGCCCGGCCCCGCCGACCCGACCGTCGCGGGCACGATTGTCGGCGACGCCTCCTCCGTCTCGCGCACCTTCCGCCCGCCGACGCAGGGGCGTGTGACGGAACCCGCGCACGGCGAGACGACCGTCGTGGACGACGTGACGAGGGGCGCGCAGCCGCGCCCACACAACTTCGGCCCCCCACCCGCCGCGTTCTCCGAAACGGATTCAGACGCGGGCGCGAAGTCGGCGATGCTCCGTGGCGGACTCGTCGCGGCCGCGCTGCTCGTCATCTGCGCCGTCGCCTTCTTCACGCTCACGCGCGGCTCCGGTCAGGCGGCCGCGGGCGTCGAAGCACAAACGACCGCGCCCGCCGACGCGCCCGCCGACGCGCAGGCCATTGCGCCCGCCGCGACGCAGCCGGCGGCCGCGACTCTCAGTCCTCGTAATGATGAAGGGAATGCCGGCGGGCAGTCGCAAGGAGCTTCGGCGGGGGCGGCCGGCGCCGTTCAGTCGG
This sequence comes from Pyrinomonadaceae bacterium, assembly GCA_035296285.1. Lineage (GTDB taxonomy): Bacteria > Acidobacteriota > Blastocatellia > Pyrinomonadales > Pyrinomonadaceae > QHXN01. The sequence goes on from DATHBF010000095.1 coordinate 1,816, forward strand.
GCGGCTCGCAGTCGGCGCAGCAGGCTTCGCCGTCGCAGCCGGCGGGCGCGCAGTCCGTCCAGTCCGGCGACTCTTCGGCGGGCACTTCGGGCAGGCCCGGCCTCGTCATCCAGCAGCCCGCGTCGAGCCTCCCGCCGCCTTCGACGGACAACAGCGCCGCCGACGAGGCCCGCCGCCTCGAAGAAGCCCGCCGAGCCGAAGACGCGAGACGCGCGGAGGATGAGCGCCGGAGGCAGTCCGCTTACCCGCCGCCCGGCGGCCACCACCCGCCACCGCCCGACGGCCACCGCCCGCCGCCGCACCCGGACGGCCGCCGTCCCCCGCCGGGCTTCCCGCCGCCCCCGCGGCCATAAACGACGCCGCTTCATCCACGCGACGCTTCAGGGCGTCTGCCCTTCGTGCCGAATCTCGACGGCCGCCTCGCGCACTTCGGGCGGGGGCGTGCGCAGCCATTGCGGACGGCCCGTCGCGGTCGCCCGCAGGACGGCCGGCCCCGCGCGGAGCCTCGACAGCGTCTCCGGCTTAAGCGTTGCCTCCAGCGAAGCGCGCTGCGAGCGCGGGTCCACGGCGGAGAAATAGTTCTTCGGCACCTCCGTCGCCGCCAGCATCTCCGTGCGCCCTTCCTGACTCACTTCGAGCTTCAGGTCAACGAGCGTGCGCCCCGAGGTGACGACCGACGCGCGCACGATTGAGCCGCCGCGCAGCGTGCCCCCGGAGGTTTCCAGCCCTAGCCCGCGCACCTGAAAGTAAGCCCTGTAGCCCGAGAGCGCGGCGAGCAGGACGCAGGCGACGACGAAGACCAGCACGGCCTTCTCCACGAGCAGGGCCGCGAAGATCAGCGCCCGCACCTTGTTCGAGACGCCCGCCTGGTCGAGCAGCCTACGCATCCCTGTGCACGGACTCCATCGAGAAGGCGGGCAGGCAGACGGCGACGTACTCGGCCCCTTCCTCGCCGGGCGTGCTGTACTGCACCCACTCGCCGGCCTTCGTGATGACGGCCTGCCCCGCGCTCACGTCGAGCACTTCGTCTCGCGTCTTCACGCGCAGCGTGCCGCGCAGGACGACGGTGTACTCGTCGAACTCGGGCGTCTGGCCCGGCTCCTCCCAGCCGCCGGGGCTGCGCATCCGCGCGACGCTCAACCGTTCGGTCCCGCTGTTCACGCGCCCGACGAACTCTTCGATGACCTTCGGCTTGTTGCCCGCCGCCTCGACGCGAGTCGGCTTCAGTACCAACTGTGGCATCTTTTAATCTCCCAGAATTTTATCCAACCCCCGGACGAGCCCGACGCGCTCGCTCACCTTGCGAATCGCCAGCAGCGTCCCCTGGATGTAAGGCCCCGCGCCCGCGCCGGCGTCGTGGCGGATGCTCAGGCGCTCGTCCTTCGCGCCGAAGATGGCCTCGACGCCGATGACGTAGCCGGGGAGGCGGACCGAGTGGACCTGCACCCCGTTGAGCGTCGCCCCGCGGCTCTCCCTCTCGCCGACGGTCTGCTCGACGGGGCGCGTCGGCTCCGGCCGTTTGACCTCCGAGAGCCTGAAGGCCAGCTCGCGCGCCGTGCCGCTCGGCGCGTCCGGCTTCGAGTCCGAGGCGTAATCAATAATCTCCCACTGCGACAGGAGCCTCGCCGCCTCGCACGCGAACCGCTGGAGCAGCACCGCCGTGACGGCGAAATTGCCCGCGGCAATCACGCCGACTCCGTGCTCCGAAGCGGCCCCGTCAATTTCGACAAAGTCCTCGTCCGTCAACCCCGACGTGCCGACGACGACGTGAACGCCCCTTCTTATCGCCTCCAACACGTTGGCCTTCACCACGTCGGCCTTCGTGTAGTCAACCAGCACGTCCGTCGGCGCGTCGAGGGCTTCGGCGACGGACCCGCTGACCCTCACATTGAGGTCCGGGCCCTCTACAACGTCTTTCAGGCCCCGGCCCTTGTGAGTGCGCGAGACGGCGCCGACGAGCGTCAAATCATCCGCCGCCGACACCGCCAGACATAAAGGCTTCCCGACCCAGCCGGTCGCCCCGGCGATGCACACCTTCAGTTTCATGCTCCCGAACCCTTTGGCCCCGTGACGAAGCGGGCGGCCTTCATGACGAGGACGGCGGTGGTGGCCTGCGTGATGCGGCCGTCCATCACCATCTCGACGGCCTCCGCCAACGGGACGCGCACGGTCTGCAACCTCTCGGCCGCGTCCCTGTCCGTCTCCCCGAACTTGAGGCCGCGCGCGAGGTAGACGCGCGAGGGCGAGAAGACCTGCGAGGTGACGGCGTCAACGAGGCCGAGGTCTAAAAGCTCTTCGGCGGTGATGCCGACCTCCTCTTTAAGCTCGCGCCGCGCGGCCTCCTCATCCGACTCGCCTTGCTCGACGCCGCCCGTCACCGCCTCGACGCTCTCGCGCCCGACGGCGTAGCGGAACACGCGGACGAGGTAGACGAAGCCCTCGTCGTCGAGCGCGAGCACGGAGACGCCCGGCAGCATCCTCAACGTCGCATACCTGGCCGGCTCGCCGTCGGGCTTAACGACATCGTCCAGCAGGAACTCGACGAAGTGGTCCTTGTAAAGACGCTCCGACCCCTTAATGGTGTAAGGCCCGTGCTTTCTCTCCACCCGCGTCCCCCCTCGTAATTTTCTTCCGCGCATCATACCGCGCCGCCCGCGCGCCTGCTAAACTCTCGGGCACGATGACGAGACAGAACGGGCGAGGGGACGCGAGGCGGGCCGTCCTGTGGGACGTGGACGGCACGATGATAGATTCGAGCGAGTACCACTGGCTCTCGTGGCGCGACGCGCTGGCGGCCGAAGATTTTCCGCTGACGCGCGAGCAGTTCTCGGCCGTCTTCGGCCGTCGCAACGACGAAATCCTGCGCGGCTACTTCGGCGAAGACTACCCCGCGGCCGAGGTCGAGCGCGTCGGCGGCTCGAAGGAGCGCATGTACC
>DATHBF010000096.1:0-2801 GCA_035296285.1 Pyrinomonadaceae bacterium
GAGGAAGGTGTCGGCCGGCCGCTCCCAGATGCCCATCGTGCGGTCGCCCTGCACGTTCGAGTGGCCGCGCACGGGGCACGCGCCCGCGCCGGGGCGGCCGAGGTTGCCGCGCAGCAGCAGCAGGTTGACGATCTCCTCGACGTTCGCCACGGCGTTGCGGTGCTGCGTCAGCCCCATCGCCCAGCAGATGATCGTGCGCTCCGATTCGACGAAGACGCGCGCCGCCGCGCGAAAACGGCTACGACACGGTGGAAGCCATCAAAGCGATGCACGCGAATCGCGCGAAGGTGTTCTTCGCCCTCGGCGGCAACTTCCTCTCGGCCACGCCCGACACCGAGTTCACGGCCGAAGCCCTGCGGCGCTGCCGGCTGACGGCGCAGGTCTCGACGAAGCTCAACCGCGCGCACCTCGTCACGGGCGAGCAGGCGCTCATCCTCCCCTGCCTCGGCCGCACGGAGCGCGACGTGCAGGCGGCGGGCGAGCAGTTCGTCAGCGTCGAGAACTCGATGGGCGTCGTCCACCAGTCTCACGGGAGTCTGGAGCCTGCCTCGGAACATCTGCTGAGCGAGCCGGCGATTGTGGCGCGGCTCGCGCGCGCGACCTTGGGCGAGCGAGGCGGCGTGAACTGGGAATGGCTGGTTGAGGATTACGACCGGATACGGGATTTAATCGAGCGCGTCATCCCCGGCTTCGACGACTACAGCCGGCGCGTGCGCGAGCCCGGCGGCTTCTACCTGCCGAACCTCGCGCGCGAGGGGGTCTTCAAGACCTCGACGGGGCGCGCCAACTTCACGGTTCATGAGCTGCCGCGCCACGAACTCGCGCCCGGCCAGCTTCTACTGATGACGATGCGCAGCCACGACCAGTTCAACACGACCATCTACGGCCTCGACGACCGCTACCGCGGCGTCCACAACGAGCGCCGCGTCGTCTTCATGAACCCCGCGGACGTGGAGGAGCGCGGCCTCTCGGCCGGCCAGGTCGTGGACCTCGTCAGCCACTTCGAGGGCGAGACGCGCCGCGCCCGCCGCTTCCTCGTCGTCCCCTACCAGATACCGCGCCGCTGCGCCGCCGCCTACTTCCCCGAGGCCAACCCCCTCGTCCCCGTCCGCCACACGGCCGACAAGAGCAACACGCCCGCCTCCAAATCAATCCGTATCACCGTCCACCCTTCGGACGCGCCCTTGAAGTTCGACTACGACCGCGCCGGCTGAAAGGCGCGGCGTCAGGGCGCTTCGTAGATGGTCTCGTTCTTGTTGCCCTTGCCGATGGCGGCGCCGATGCCTGCGCCGATGGCGGCGCCGAGGGCGGCCGAGCCGGGAATGGTGGTGCCGCTGAAGTCGTCCAGCGAGTAAAGGTAGCCGCCGAAGGCCGCGCCGCCGCCGGCCCCGATGCCCGCGCCGAGCAGTGCGCCGTTGAGGCGCGACGTGCCGCGGTTGAGCTGCACGCGCAGGATGCTCTCGCGCGTGAGCGAGATGGCGCGGCCGCCCTTGCGGAAGTTGAGAACGAGGTCGGTGGCGCTCTCGAAGCGGCCCGAGAAGCGGTCGCCCTCCTTGAGCCGGACGACTATCTTCTCGCCCTGTTTGAGCGCCTGCACGGCCGACCAGTCGCCGACCGGGGTCGCCCTCTTCTGTGCCGAGGTCGGCGGCGCGGCGGCGGCGCAAAGGGTCGAGAGCGCGAGGGCGAGTGCAAAGATTCTGTGTCTCATGGTAGTTTCCCTTCAGAGGATTTGTTGCGTAACGGTGCATTGAGTGCAAGGCCCGTTCCCTTCGGTTTCTGCGGCGAACGGGCGGGATATGCGCGGCCGGGCGCAGTAAGCTTCCGACAGTTGTGCGGCCGGCGTGAGTTTTTGAGTCTCAAAGGAGGGGCAGGGGAGTGGCGCTGACGGGTGCGAACGAGTTAAAGCGGAAGATGATGATTAAGGTGGACGGCGAGCCCTACGCGGTGCTGGAGGTCTTCTTCGCGTCGCCTTCGGCGCGCGGGGCCTCGACGATGGTGCGGACGCGGCTGCGCCACCTTTTGACGGGCGCGGTGCTGGAGAAGAGCTTCCGCACCTCCGAGAAGTTCGAGGAGCCGGACGTGGCCTTCTCGCCCGCCTCCTTCCTCTACGCCGACTCGGGCGGCTTCCACTTCATGGACGACGAGACCTTCGAGCAGTTCTCCCTGCCCTCGGAGCAGGTGGGCGAAGACCGGGGCTATTTGAAGGAGGGCTTCGTCGTCCAGGTGCTCAAGTACAACGGCGACCCCGTCGCCATGCAGCTCCCGCAGTTCGTCGAGCTGGAGGTGACGCACACCGAGCCGGCCGTCAAGGGCGACACGGCCGCCGGGCGCGACCTCAAGCCCGCCACCCTCGAAACCGGGCTCGAAGTGCGCGTCCCCCTCTTCATCAGGGAGGGCGAGCGCGTCCGCGTCAACACGCAGACCGGAGAAGTCGCCGGCCGCGCCTGACACCGGGCGGCCGTCTGTTGTAATCTACGTCCAGTCCCCAAGCCATCAAGACGAAGTCAGGAGTCGACGTTTATGAAGCTCAGATTTCTTTCGGCGCTGGCGCTCGCCTGCGCGTTGGCTGGCGCGGCCGTCGTCGCGCAGGAGAACAAGGACGAGAAGAAGGACGCGCCGAAGGTTTCCAGCGGCGAGTCGAGCGCCGCGCAGAAGCTAAACAAGGCGAAGGGCGCCGAGGCCAAGTTGCAGGCCGGCGCCGAGTTCGTCAAGAAGTACCCGCAGAGCCCGCTGCGCAAGCAGGTCGTGGAGGTCGTGGCCGGCGAGATCATCAACACGCAGGACGCGGCGCTCAAGGCTTC
>DATHBF010000097.1:0-2036 GCA_035296285.1 Pyrinomonadaceae bacterium
TCCGCTTACCCCCGGCTATTGCCGGCGACCCCTGCGGGGTCAAATCCGCAATCCTAGTAGGTCAGCCCGAAGCCGTACTTGAAGAGCGGGTTGTAGCCGCGGTCGCCGACGTTGATGGGGAGTTGGGCGTCGGTGCGCGGCCAGGAGAAGGAGAGTTTTCCGGTCGGCTTGTAGTCGCCGAAGAGCACGTCGGCGACGCCCTGCCCCTCGGTGCCGGGGAGCCAGGCGGCGACGAAGGCGTCGCACCGGGGCAGGATGTCGTTGATGACGAGCGGGCGGCCCGAGACGAGGACGGCGACGACGGGGATGCCGGCCCGCTTCATGTTCTCGACCGCCGCCACGTCCTCCGGCGCGAGCGAAAGCTCTTCGCGGTCGCCGACGCCCTCGGCGTAAGGCGTCTCGCCGATGACGACTAGACCCACGTCCGCGCCCGAGGCGCCCGTGCCGTCCTTCGTGAAAGTCACCTTCGTCTGCCTGGAGACGGTGTTCTGGATGGCCTGGAGGATGGTGGTGCCGCCGGGCGTCACGTCGCCGCTCTTGCCCTGCCAGTCGATGGTCCAGCCGCCGCACTGGTTGCCGATGTCGTCGGCCGCCCTGCCGGCGACGTGGATGCGCGCGGCCGTCTTCCTCAAGGGGAGTACCCGCCGCGTGTTCTTCAGGAGCACGAGCGACTGGCGCACGCACTCGCGCGCGACCTGGCGGTGCGCCGCCGAGCCGAAGGTCGAGTGCAGCCGGCGGTCGGCGAGCTGCGAGCGGTTCTTGTCCATCATCCCCATCGCGAACTTGACGCGAAGGATGCGCATCACGGCGTCGTCGATGCGCGACTGCGGGACGCGGCCTTCCTTCACGTTCGCGCGCAGCAGGTCGAAGAACTCGCGGTAGCGCGTCGGCACCATGACCATGTCCATGCCGGCGTTGATGGAGATGGCGATGGCCTCCTTGTAGTCCTTCGTGATCTGGTCGATGGCGTTGTAGTCGGAGATGAGGAAGCCCTGGAAGCCCAGCTCCTGCTTGAGCACGTCGGTCAGGAGGTACTTGTCGCCCGAGACCTTCTTGCCGTTCCAGCTCGAATAGGAAGGCATGATGGTGCCGACGCCTTCTTTGATGGTCGCGGGGTAGCCGGGCATGTGTATGCGGCGCAGGTCGCGCTCGCTGAGGCGCGTGTCGCCCTGGTCGAGCAGCGGCTTCTTGCCCTCGCCCGTGCCGAAGCTGCCGGTGCCCATCACGGTGCCGCCGTCGCCGATGTAGTGCTTGGCGCAGCCCAGCACGCTCAAGGGGTCGGACAGGTCGCGCCCCTGCAAGCCGCGCACGGCCGCGGCACCGAGCGTGGCCGCCAGCTCGGGCGACTCGCCGAAGCCCTCGTAGGCGCGGCCCCAGCGCTCGTCGCGCGGGACGGTGACGCAGGGCGCGAAGGTCCACTGGATGCCGGTGGCGCGCACCTCCTCGGCCGTGACGCGCGAAGCCTGCTCGACGAGGCGCGGGTTGCGCGTGCACCCCAATCCGACGTTGTGCGGGAAGATGACGGCGCCGAGGACGTTGTTGTGGCCGTGGACGGCGTCGGCGCCGTAGAGGATGGGGATGCCGAGGCGGGTCTTGACGGCGACCTGCTGGTAGCGGTCGTACATGTCGGTCCACGCCTGGAGGCTGTTGTCGGGGGCGCCGCCCTTCTTCGGGTCGGAGTTGCCGCCGGAGAGGAGCGAGCCGACGAAGTAGGTGCGGATGTCTTCCAGCTCCTTGAGCGCGTCCTGCTCGGGCTGCGTCATCTGCCCTATCTTCTCTTCGAGCGTCATCTGCGAGAGGACTTCGCGGGCCTGCCCGTCGAACGAGCTGAGCGGGCGGGGCGCGGGCGTGCTCTGCGCGGGCCCGGCCCCGAGGGCTTCGATGACCGACGGCGCGACGATGCCGGCGGCGCCGGCCGCCGCCGACGCGCGGATGAAATCGCGGCGGCTTACCTTCTTCGTCATGTGCTGCGTGCTCCTTAAGAGTGAAAGTTTGAAATCCTTCGGCCTTCAGCGCGTGCGCTTGAATATCACGGC
>DATHBF010000098.1:0-12829 GCA_035296285.1 Pyrinomonadaceae bacterium
GGGCTCGCCGGCCTGCGCCTGCGCCCGCACCCCGAAGACGGCGACCAGGCACGCCGCCGCCAGCAACGACAACACGAGTTGACTCCTCATCACTTCCCTCCTCGACGACTTTATAACGCCCGCACCTGCTCCCATATCGAAGGCTCGACGGGCACGCCCCGCTCCGTGTTCTCCCGCCGCGTCTCAAGCGTCCGCTCGCCGGGGTAGCGCACGCCGTCGCCGCCCCCGCCCTTGACGCTGTCAACAATCTCGTCGGCGAGCCGCGCCGCGAGCTCGCCGCCGTCGTGCGCGGGCAGCGCGAAGGCGATGAAGACCTGCGACTGTCCCGTCTCGCGTTCGAGCGCGGGCTCAATCTGGTGCGTGGCCCGCCCGCCGGAGACCAGCGCCGCCGTCATGTCGAGGACGACGTGGCCCGAGGGGCGCGGGACGGTGACGACGAGGGGGTTGTTGCCTATCCGCGCTTCCCCCGCGCCCCACGGCGGGAGGTTCGGCAGCGTGTTGGTCCAGCAGACGCCGACGAAGCCTTTAGCGCCGCGCCTTCAGCAGCAGCAGCCAGTCCTCGCCCGAAGGCTTCTGGAGGGTCGCGCCCGCGCCCCACGCCGAAGGTACGGCGAGCGGGCTCGTCCTGCCCGTGCGCGGGTCAAACCAGAGGCCGTCGTAAGCCTTGCGCGGGAGGGCGGCCGCGAGTTTGATGGGGCCGTCTTTGGGCGAGTAGACGAGCAACGTGTCGCCTCGCTCGTCCGAGAGGCACCACGTCCGCGCGGCCTCGGCGAAGAGGTCGTCGCGCGGCCGCATCCTCATCAGGTCGCCCGCGAGATGTTCGCGCACGAGCTTGTCGAGCGGCGTCGAGTCCGACTGCGTGCCCTGCGACTGGCCCGCGGCCGGGTTGCGCATGAGGGCCTGCGCGCCGCCCGCCATCAAAATCGGAATCGCCCCCGCGCCCCCGTTCCAGGCGACGACGGCCTTGTCGGGGAAGCGGTCCGCGTACTCGCGCACCTGCCGGTAGATTTGCTGGGGCGTGGTCGGCGGCGGGGCATCGCCCGAGCGGCGGAACTCCTTCGTTATCATCTCGCGGAAGGCGAGGTTCTGCCCGCCCGGGGGCGCCCAGAGCTTGCCGTCGGGCATGTACTGCCAGTAGCGCGTGTCGATGACGGAGACGAGGCGGGCGCGCGCGGGGTCCGCGAGGACGGCGTCCGTGATGTCCTTGCTCGTAATCAGCGCGACGCGCGCGCGGCGCCCGGTCCGCTTCTCCCACTCGGCGACGGTGTCGAGGAAGAACTGTTGGAAGGCGAGCGGGCCGGCGAACTGGAAGGCGAGGGTGAAGACGACGTTGGAGGTGTCGCCGAGCTGGTCGAGGTTGTGAAGGATGAAGGCGCGGTGCAGCGCGCGGCGGCGCGGGTCGGTGGCGTCGTAGAACTGGTTGGCGACGTGGATGGTGTTGCGCGCTTCGAGCGGGGGCGGCTCGGGCAGGCCCGTGTCGTTGACGTTGTTGGAGGGCCGCCAGGGGAAGTCAACCCAGTGGGCCGCCGTCTCAAGCAGGTTATGCGTGTTGTAGAGGTTGTGGTAGTAGACGAGCCCGTGCCGGTCGCAGAGCTTTGCGAACTCGCGGGTGCGCGCGAAGTACCACGGGTTGAAGCGCGTCAGGTCGTACAGGCTCAGCCCGTCCCAAGCCTTCCCCCGCCCCGAGCGCGCCCAGGGCATCTCGTAGAAGGGCGCCCAGACGTTCCCGTCTTCTCGGGCAACAATCGTATGGTCGTCGCGCCTCCGGTCGTACCAGAGGCCGGGGCCGCCGTTGAAGAAAGGCATCCCCCCATCAATCATCCTTTGGGCGAGCCGCGGCAGGTCTTCGGTGAGGCCCGGCCCCGTGCGACCGGGCACGAAGCGCGTGATGCTGACGCCGCCCGACGCCGCCGCCACCTCCGGCGACACCTGCCCCTTCCACCACGCGCCGTTCAACATCCCGCCCCACACCACGCGCCCGCCGACGACGAAGCGGCCGTTGACGATTTCAAGCGGTTGGGCGCGGATTGACGAACGCGGCCCTTTATCTTTGCGCACCGCCGCCTTCGCCCGCCTTTCCGCGTCGTACTCAAGAATAAAGTCGCTAATTTTTTTCGCCCTCTCCAGACGGGAGGCGAGCTGCCTCTCGTAAAGAGGCTCGGGCGAACTCCTCACGACGTTCGGGGCGGCTTCGGGGCCGCGCGCCTCTACGGGGTCGGCCTCGCAATTCCACGCGACGGAGTTGGCGGCCGTCCAGCCCCCGCCCTGCGCGCGTCCCATGTCGTAGGCGAGGCGCAGCCCCGCGCCGCGGATTCGCACGCGCTCGTAGAGGACGCCCGACGCCCAGCTCTCGAAGGAGCCGGAGGGGCCGAGCGCGCCCTCGGCCGTGCAGTCGAGGAAGACGTTCGGCCCGGCAGCGCCCAGGCCCACGGCGAAATCGTTCAGGCCGGCTTCCGAATGGCAGCGGCGCACGAGCACCTGCTGGCCTTCGACGAGAAAACTCTGACGGCGGTAGCCCCCGACCTCGGAGACGGGCCGCAGGCTGCGGCAGTCTTCGACCGTCACCCGCCGCGCGCGCCGCCCCACGCGCACGGCCGAGCCGGCGAAGCCGCGCGCCTCGACCCCGCGCACCCAGGCGTCCTCCGCGTTGTCGAGCCCGACCGCGATCCACGAGTGCTCCTCGTCGCGCGGGTTCGACGCGTCCGACTCGCTCAAGAGCGTCAGCCGCTCGACGCCGACACGCCTGACGGCGCGACCGCCGACGACCTTCGCCACCGTCGCGCCCCCGTAGCGCCTTTCGAGCGCGGTCGTGACGGGTGCGTCGAGCATGACCCGTTTGATGTCGGCGTGTACGGCCGTGACGGTGCGGTCCCAGGCGAGGTCGCGCGAGCCGGGCGTCCAGTGTATGCGCTGGTCGGCGAAGGAGCCCTCGGCCTTGTTCATCCCGAGCGACTCTATCCACTCCTTCGTGCTCGGCCGCCTGACGACGACGCGGTCGCCCGACTCCAGGCCCTCGACCGTCTCCAGCGTCAGCGTGCTCGCGCCGGCCCGCACGGTCTCGTCAGCCACGCGGACCGCCGGCCCTTCGGCCGGAGACTCTTCGCCGCCCAACTCTATGAGCGTCCGACGCCCCCGGCCGGCGGCGACCAACGTCGTCGCGCCCGCCCCGCTCCCGCGCAGCACGACGCCGTCCGCGCTCACCCTCAACCGGCCCGCGACGCGGAACCGACCCGGCCCCAGCAGCACCGCCCCGCGAAACCCGTCCCGCAAAGGCAAGGCGGAGGCGCGGTCGAGCGCCGACTGAATCCGCGCCGTGTCGTCGCCGCCCGCCGGCCTCAACCTCGACGCCACGGGCACGTCCGGTACGGCCGCACCGCCGCCTCCGTAGCCCGCGTGCGAGAAGTCCACGGGCACGGCGGCCTCATCCGTCGTGCTCGTCGCCGTGCGGGGCGCGAGCGCCAACAACAGAATCAGGGCACACGTAACAGGGCATTTGTGGCGCATGAATTTGCTTTTCTCCTCAACGTGCCGGCGTGCTCCTGATGACGATTGCCGATTCCTTTAAACCTTCGGAGCGGGCGCGGAGCGTGATGCGGCCCGGCGTGTTCGGGCGGGTGCGGATGACGACGAGGCAGAGGCCGTTGTAGGCGTTGCGCTCTTTGGATTGGAAGGGCTCGAAGCTGGTGGCGTCGCCGTTGTCGGTGGCGAGAATCTCGCCCGGCCCCGACAGCTCTAGACGGACGCGGTTCTTCGCGCGCGGGACGACGAGGCCGCCCGCGTCAGTTACCGAGACCGTCACGAAAGAGAGGTCTTCGCCGTCGGCGCGAACCGAGGCGCGGTCGGCCTTCAAGGTCAATTTCGCCGCCGCGCCCGCCGTCTTCACAATGTCCTCGGCCCAGCGCCTCCCGCCTTTGTACGCGACGGCCCGCAGCTCGCCCGGCTCGTACTTCACTTCGTCCCAGCGCAGGCGGTACTCGTGCGGCCCCTTCCTCTTCCGCCCGAGCGAGCGGCCGTTCAGGAACAACTCCGCCTCGTCGCCGGAGGTGTAGACGTGGACGGGCGTGGTCTGCCCCTCGCGCCCCGGCCACGTCCAGTGCGGGAGCAGGTGGGCCATCGGAAGCTCCGGCCGCCAGCGCGCCTGGTAGATGTAGAAGCGGTCCTTTGGGAAGCCGGCGAGGTCAACGATGCCGAAGTAGGAGCTGCGCGAGGGCACGCGTATACGCCCAAGCTCCTTCAGCTCCCTCTCCGCTCTCGCCTGCTCCGAGGGGTTGGTGAAGTTGAGGAGGTTGGACAGGTCGGCGTTGTAGGGCGTCGGCTCGCCGAGGTAGTCGAAGCCGGTCCAGACGAACTCGCCCGCGACGTGAGGGTGCAGGTCCTGCCCTCGGAACTCGGCGTCGGGCGTCGTCGCCCAGCGCGGCGCGTAGAGGTCGTAGGAGCTGACCTGGAAATCGGCCTTGCCCTTGTCCTTGTCCTCCTCGACGGGGAAGAAGTATTCGCCGCGCGAGCTGACGGTCGAAGAGGTCTCGCTGCCGTAGAGCGGGACCGCCGGGTTCTTCTCGCGGAACTTGCCGTACTCGCCCGGCTTGTAGTTGTAGCCGAACACGTCCACGGTCTTCTGGAAGCCGTTGTAGCCGGCGTTGACGTGGTTCGCGCCCGCGGTGACGGGGCGCGTCGGGTCTTCCTCGCGGACGATGTCGGTCAGCCTTTGCGAGAGCTTGTGGCCCTCGGCGCTGCCCTGCTCGGGAATCTCGTTGCCGGTGCTCCAGAGGATGACGGAGGGGTGGTTGCGGTCGCGGCGGACGAGGGCGCGCAAGTCCTTCTCGTGCCAGTCGTCGAAGAGGAGGTGGTAGTCGTTCTTCTTCTTCGAGCGACGCCACGCGTCGAAAGCCTCGTCCACGACGAGCAGGCCCATGCGGTCCGCCAAATCCAACAGCTCGGGCGCGGGCGGGTTGTGACTGGTGCGGACGGCGTTGACGCCCATCTCTTTGAGGATTTCGAGCTGGCGCTCAAGCGCCCGCGTGTTGACGGCCGCGCCGAGCGCGCCGAGGTCGTGATGGTTGCAGACGCCCTTAATCTCGACCGGCTCGCCGTTGAGGAGCAGGCCGCGCTCGGCGTCGAACTTGACGGTCCGGATGCCGAAGACGGTCTCGTAAGTGTCAACCGTCTTCCCCGCCTGCTCGACCGTCGTCACGGCCGCGTAGAGGCTCGGCCGCCGCGTGCTCCAGAGCTTCGGGGCACGGACGACAGCCCGCGCCTCGCTCGTCGCGCGGGCGCCCGCGGCCAGCTTCAACTTCGCCGGCCCCGTCTCCGCGACCGGGCGCGGAAGCCTGCGGCCCGCGGCCCCGAGTTCGTACAGCCTTGTTCTCAAGGTCACTTCGCCGGCCGCGTCGGAACTATTTTCGAGTGTGACCCGGACGCCCACGGTCGCGGCCGACGAAGTGACTTCGGGCGTCGTCACGTAAGTGCCCCAGTGCGCGACGTGCGCGGGCGAGGTCTTGACGAGCCAGACGTTGCGGTAGATGCCGCCGCCCGGATACCAGCGCGACGACTCAGGCGGGTTGTCCAGCCGAATCGCCACGACGTTCTCCGCGCCGTAGCGGACGTGCGGCGTGAGGTCGAGGCGGAAGGAGGCGTAGCCGTAAGGCCAGCCGCCGACGAAGCGGCCGTTGAGCCACACGCCCGCGTAAGACATCGCGCCGTCAACGTCCAGATAAATCCTTCTGCCTCTGTCGGCCGCCGCAACGTCGAAGTGCTTTCGATACCAGCCGACGCCCCACCAGGGCAGCTTGCCCGTCTCGCCCGGGTACTCCTGCCTGAAAGGCCCCTCGACGCCCCAGTCGTGCGGCAGGTCCAGACGGCGCCACCCGCGTTCGTCGAGGTCGGGCCGCGTGTATGAAACGTCTTCGCCGGGGTTCCCTTCCGGCGGCGGAGGCTCGGCCGCGCGCGCGGTGAACTCGCCGCCCGTCCGGTTGAGCCAGGGCTTTATCCGCTCGTAAGCCAGCCGCCCCTCGGCGCCCGCGGGGTCGTCCTTGCGGAACAGCCAGCCGCGGTTGAACGAGACGCGCTCGCGCCCGCCACCCGCCTGCGCGTAAAGCGTCTGCCCGAAGACGGCGACCAGGAAGACGATGAAGACTCCGCCCCCGCCGACGGCCCCGATGGACTGACGTGTCATGCACCCTCCTTCTTCAACGCGCGGCGGCGCGCGTCTCCGGCGGCCCGAGGTAGCTCGGGCGCGCGCCGCCCGCGTCGAGCACTATCTTGTCGAGCACGACGCCGGGGTCGAGCATGTAGACGCGGAGGACGTGGCGGCCGGCCCGCTCGACGCGCAGGGTGGAGGCGGCGAGCGTCGTCGCGTTCAGCACGTTCTCGGCCCACCCCCTCGAAGTGACCTCGACGCCCGCGCTCGCGGCGAGCGCCTGCGGCTCCCCGCCGTCCACCGCGACCGCGAAGCGCAGCCCGCCCCGCCCCCCGCGCAGCGGGTGCGTCGGCACGAGGTAACAGGTCAGCTTCAGCTCGCCGGGCGTGAACAGGTGAAACTCGTATTCGAGCGCGGGCGCTTCCGCGGCGGCGCGCTCAGGCTCGAAGCCCCTTGCGTCCGTCGGGAAGACCGTCACCGAGTCGCCCGTCCGCCCGAGGCCCGGGACGACGCGCCACGCCGCGCCCGCGCGCTCCACGCTCCGCGTGAAGTGCTCGGCCTCGACGGAGACGACGCCGTTCGACTCGACGAAGCCCGACAGCTCCTCCGGCCGCGGCGAGTGCGGGTTGAAGACCGGCACCCTCAACCTCCGCGACGAGCCCGCGCCCTCGATTAAGACCTCGCCCGCGACGGCGTCGCCCCTCGGCGCCTTCGCCCAGTCAATCGAGACGACCAGGCGCGCGTCCCCGCGCAAGTCGCCCTCGCGGGCGCTCAGGTTTATCCAAACGTGACTCGCCCTCGCGGTCCAGCGGGCGGGCGCGCGCCCCGTGTTGAAGATGTCAACGAAGCGCGAGTCGCGCGTGAAGGCCGAGAGCGTAGGGAGCGCCGCGTTGCGCTCCTCCTCGCGCACCGGCTCGGCCCGGCCCTCGACGGCGACGCCCAAGCCCGCCTGCTCAGACACCTTCATCGCGGCGACCGCGGGCGGGACCGCGGGGGGCGTGCTCCTCATGCTCTTCCACTGCCCCGGCCCCATCTCCTGCCGCATCATGTGGCGCCACTTACCGCCGGCCAGACGCTCGTTATAAAACTCCGTCTCGGCCGCGAGCAGCCGGTCGGCGTCCTGCGCGCGCCGCGCCCACTCGAAGGCGCTCGCGCGGCCGTGCGCGGCGTAGAGGGCGGCCTTCTCCGTGGCGAAGAAGCGGCGGTTGGCGAGCGCCGCGCCCCGGACCGGGTAGGCGACGAGCTGGTAGAAGGCGTCGCGCCGCGCCGCGGGTATCGAAGGGTCAAGGCGCGAGACGCGCGCGAGCAGCGAGTCGTAAGCGTCGAGCCGCGCCCGCGCCTCGTCGCCGTAGTCGAAGTGGGCGAAGTCGCTCGGCCGCTCCTTCTCGCCGGGCAGGTGCCACTGCAAGTGCTCGGGCTTGCGCGCGAAGCCGCGCCGGTCGCTGCCCGCGACGACGAGCCCCGTCGAGACGCCGGGCAGGGGGTCGCGCACCGTCGCAATCAAAAAGCTCTCCCAACGCCCGCGCAAATCGCCCGCGTTCAACTTCCCCGAGCGCACGAGCCCGTCTATGAAGGGACTCTTGCCGAGCGTCCCGACTATCACCGCGTGCCTTGAGAGCCCTGCCGTGTCTTCGCTCAGTTGCGGCCTCAAGCCCGTCACGCGCTCGACATCGTTGATTAAGCTCACGGCCGCGATGCGCGCCACCTTGAAGTCGTCGGTCGAGACGAGCACGTCGGCCGCGCGCCCGCCGTGCGCGAGCTTGAAGTCGCCCTCGCGGTAGACCTCGCCCACCCACGAAGAGTCCTGCGCGGCAGACCACCCCGGCGCAAGGAGCAGGGCGAACGCGGCGAGGATCAGGCGGGACGCTCTCATAAAGTTTACGGGCGGCGGCGCCTGTTTCGCCGCGGCGGCGCGGGGCGCGGGCGGCGCGTGTCGGCGGGGGCGCCGGTGGCCTCGTCAATGTCGGTCGTGGCGGTGCGGCTGCGCTGGTACTCGGGCGCGTCTTCGGGGAGGTCGGGGAGCTTCGGGCCTTCGTAGACGACGGCCAGCTCGGCGAGCGCGGCCGTCGGGTCGGGGCCGAAGCCCGAGAGCGCGGTGAGCTTCAGGTGGCGCGCCGTGACGGTCCGGGGGAAGCCGACCCGCCGCGGCTCGAAGGTCGAGGCGAGCTGGCCGCGCAGGACTTCGCGCCACTGTTTGCCGTCGTCGCTCGCGCTGACGAGGAAGTCGCGGATGTCGCCCTCGTGCTCGCGGTGGTTCTGGCGCGGCATGAGGACGAGGCCGGAGAGGTTGACCGGCGCCGGGAAACTCACCGTCAGCTCGTGCGGGTGCTTCGGCCCGCGGCGCGCGTCGCCCGCGAGCCAGAAGGTGTTGGGGTCGCCGTCAACGGCGTTGGCGGCCGGGTTCGACGCTTGAGCTTCGCCGGCCGCGGTCGCGCCGAGCTTCTTCATGACGCGCGTGTCGAAGAAGAGGCCGCGCATCTCGGCCGGCGACACGGCGACCGCCGGCCGGAAGCGCGGCGAGGCCGCGTAGTCGAGGAGCGAGCGGCGCAACTGCCTCGCGGCCGGGCGCGAGTCGAGCGCCGTCTCCAGGTCGAAGGCGCTGACGAGCAGGCTCCCGCGCCCGACGCGGCACTCGAAGACGGCGCCGAGCTTGTAGTTCCGGTTCCAGTCGTCGATGGCCCAGACGACGGGCTTGAGGTCGCGCGGCAGGCGGTCGAGGTTGACGGCGCGCGCGCCGCGCACAAGCTCCGTCCACTGCCAATCGAAGTTCGCGTCGGTCGGGAACGCGGCGAGCGCGGGGTGGCGCACGTTCGCCCAGAGGCCGAGCATGCGGCCCCAGGCCGGCCCCATCAGGCGGTTCCAGAAGACGGGCACGGTGTCGAGCGGCGGGCTCGTCCAGTCGAGGTCTGCGCGGCGCGGCGTGTAGAGCACGCGCCCGCCCGCCTCCAGCGCCCTCTCCGCCTCCTCCCACGAGCGCGTCAACGTGACGCCGCGCGGCACCTCGTCGTCAACCCGCGCGGGGTAGAGCCAGAAGCTCCAGTCGTTCTCCACCTTCGTGCCCCGCAGCCCGACGACGAGCTTGTAAGCGCCCGGCGCCGGGAGCTTTGAAAGGTCAACCGACACTTTACCGAGCGGCGTGTTCCTGCCGACGGGGATGGTGCGCGCGGGCCAACGCCCCCCGGCGACGGGGCGGCCGCGCGCGTCCGTCACCTTCCACGCGGGGGCCGCGCGCGAGAGCGGGGCCGCCCCGTAGTGCGCCACCTCCACGTCAACGTCGAACGCGTCGTCCGCCGTAAACACCCTTTCGGTCAGGCGCGCGAGCGGCACCGTCTCGGAGTTGAAGCGGCGGAACTCTTCGGGCGTCGCGTAGCCCTTCGACTCCCAGAAGGGGTCGAGCAGGCCGACGAGCGCCGTGCCCTGCCCGACGTAGTCGTGCAGGTCTAAAAGTTGAAAGCCCGCGAGGCCCGGCGTGCGCAGGTTGGCCTCTATCTCCTCCTTGTAGCAGGCGAGCTGGTAGCGGCCCGAGGCCCAGGCGAAGTCCCTGTTCTTGTCGAGCAGGCCGTGCGCCTTCATCGAGTCGCGGAAGATTTCGTAGTTGCCGGGGCGCATGTAGCCGGTGAACTTCTTCGTCACGTCGTAGTCGGGGTACGCGACCCACTGGCCCAGCTCGTGCGAGGCGACGGGGACTCTTATCCCTTCGAGCGACGCGCGGTAGTCGCGCCCGAACCAGGCCGAAGGGCCGCGCAGCATCTTCTCGCCGAGGCGCTGGACGACGAGGAAGTCTGCGCCCTCCTCGGGGTCGGGAATCTCGCGGTCGGTGTGGCCCGTGCCCGTCGTGTAGAGGCGTCGCGGGTCTTCGCGGCGGAAGTGCTCGGCCCACTTCGGCAGCGACTGTTTCCATCGCCCCTTGGGCTCGTTGCTCGCAGAGAGCATGACGTAAGAAGGGTGGTTGCCGTAAGCCTTCCGCATCCGCTCGGTCTCTTCGTAGAGCATCTTCTCCATCGGCGTGCCGGGGCTGATCTCGTTCCACATGCCGGGCTCGGGCTGGAGGTAGACGCCCAGCTCGTCGGCCGCGACGAAGGCGGCCTCGGGCGGGCAGAAGGAGTGGAAGCGGACGTGGTTGATGCCCCACTGCTGGTTGATGCGGAAGATGCGACGCCAGTATTCAACGTCCGTGGGAGGATGGCCGGTGAGGGGGAAGTCGCCGCCGTGGTGCGAGCCGCGCAGGTGTGTCTTGCGGCCGTTGACGACGAACTCGTTGCCCTCGGTCTTAAACTCGACGAGCCCGAACGTCAGCTCGCGTCTGTCGTCCGCGCCCTCACCGTTGAGCGTCAGGGTGAGCCTTTGCAGCGCCGGCCGGAACTCGTCCCACAGCTTCGCGCCCGGCCCGAGCGAGACCTCGAACTGCGCCCCGCCGCCCGACTCGTCCCACGAGACGGGCGCGATGCCGCTCCCGGCCGACAGAGTCCCGACGCCGGCGCGGCCCGTCGAGTTGCCGACGCGGACTTTTATCAGCGCGGCCTTCTTCCTCACGTCCGGGTAGACCTGCGCGTCCTCTATCCAGACCGGACTCGTCGCCGTCAGTTCCATCCGGCCGACGATGCCGTTCCAGCTTCCGCCGAGCGAGTCGGAGACGCTGTGCGCGTCCGGCCTGTAGGGCATCAGCATCCGGCTGTCCACGCGCACCGTCAGGCGGTGGCGGCCCGGAGCGAGCCGCCCGAGGTCGAAGACGTGCGGGGCCACGAGGCTTTTGTCCGAGCCCACCTTCCGCTCGCCCACCCAGACGGTTGACTCCCACCGCGGCCGCTCCAAAAAGAGCACGACGCGGCGCCCCTCCCACGCCGCCGGCACGTCCACGTCGCGCTGATACCACGCCGGCCCGACGTAATGGCGCGGCGGCTGCGACAGGAACGGCACCTTCACCGCGCCCGGCCGCGTGTAAGCCTTGTAATCCTCGCGCAGAAACCAATGGCGGTCGTAGAGCGACAGGACCCACGGCGTCTGCGTGCTTATCTCGTCGCCGTACCCCTGCGACTGGAGCACGCCCGGCAACCTGATGCGCCCCTCAAGCTCCCGCGCGAACCAGCGCCCGCCTACGCCCGCGTCCTCGCGGTCCAGCGAGAACCGCCACTCGCCCGCGAGCTGCACGCCCTCGGCCGCGCGCGCCTGCGCCGACCCGAGCCACGCGAGGGCAACGAAGAGGACGAGAGCGCGCCCTGCCGACTCGCGGATGTTACGGTTCATGAAGCCCTTCCCTGCCCCGTCCGACTTTCTAATGCGGGACGGCCTGGAGCGACGTTGTGTGTGGAGCGGTGCCACGAACTTTAACACAGGAGCGCGCCCGAAGCCGCGCTGGAAGTGGTTAAAAAAGGCGGGAAGTGAGCGGGGCTGTGGATTATTTTGGTGAAAAACTTCGCAGGGCGGCCGACCTGACTAACTACCACCGATAAGCAATGCTAAATACACCGATAACTCGGCTTAGTCGTTTGCCCCCGTCTTGTGCAATCCGCTAAAAACTTGGAATTTACATCGATTTAACCCCCTCCGGCGGCCCTTTTCCACAGGCTTTTCCACAGAAGCCTGTGGAAAACTTTCGGCCCTCAGTCCGAGGCCGTTTGGAGGAAGGCGAGGAAAAATTCCCTGTCCTTTTCGTGCGTGAGGAGGCCGGCGACATCCTCCTTTTCGACCCAGCGCGCCTCGGGGTTGTTGGCGTCCTGCGGCGCAAGCTCCGTCTCGGCCGTCGTGAAGAGGAACATGTGAATGGTCTTCAGCTCGACGGGGTCTTCGCGCCCGTCGCCGCCGAGCCTGAAACGCTGGTAGCTGCCGAGGTCGCGGACCAGCTCGACGGCCGTCAGGCCCGTCTCCTCGTAGATTTCCCTGCGCGCCGCCGCGAGCGCGTCCTCGCCCTCCTCGATGTGCCCCTTCGGCAAAGACCAACTGACGCCGCCCTGGCTGACGACGGCGACCCGCCCGTCGCGGTTGAGGATGATGCCGCCCGCGCTTCTCGTGTGGTTCATGCGTTCGGAAGAGTTTCCAATATAAGTCGCTTTAGCTCGTCGGTCGTCCGGCAACTGTTGATGCGGTCGGCGCCGATGAGAAGTTCGAGCCGGCCGGCCCGCCTCTCGAAGACGGCGGGCAGCGCGACGCCGCGGACGCCGTAAAGGTTCTCAAGCTCGTCGGCGTGCAGGAACTCAAGCGGCCGCCCGAGCCCTTTTAAAAACTGCTTCCACTCGCCGCGCATCCCGAACGTCGTGTGCGTGAGCGCGCAGAGGTTGCACTGATAAGTCTCGGGCGAGAGGAGCTTGTGCGCCGCGTCCGCGACGGCGTTGAAGAGGCCGCTCGCCGCGTTGTAGACGAAGACGAGCGAGGGGCCGTCGGCCTCGTGCGGTCTGCCATCTTCCGTCTCGTCGTGCAAAGCGCCGCGTCTCCTTCAAGAAGCATTGTATATGCTAAATTCGCGGCGGGAGAAGTTTGTTCCTCGGTGGGACTCGGGAGGCGCTTTCGTGAAGAGTCGTGAGGTGCCGGGCTGGCTGAGCGCGGCGCTGGTGGCGGGCGCGTTCGGCGCGCTGTGGTGGCTTGAGCGGCGGCGGCCGTTGAGGCGCGAGGTCGAGCCGAAGCTGCGCCGCGCGGCGCGCAACCTCGCCGTCGAGGGCGCGGGCGCCGTCGCCATCCAGTTCGTCGAGCGCCCGCTGG